>JBCKPH010000006.1:0-47387 GCA_038901755.1 Burkholderiaceae bacterium
AGTTCGTCTCTTAGGGCCGGGCGGCCAAGTTGTTTTTCGCGCGCCTCGACGTTGGCGGCCAGACCCGTCATGAGGACGGTCATCACGGCGGAGAACAGGGCCTCATGGTCGTACTGCGGCGCGCGCTGTTCCACGTCGTGACCGAGACCAGCGAGCAGTTTGGCGCAGTGCTCGACCGCGGCGCGGCATTCGGGATGGGCCGGCTTGCCGGAAAAGTCTGATGTCGTGTAGGCCACGCGCAGGCGGCCCGGCGCAATGGCGATGCTCTCCAGGAAGGACCGGGACGGGCCTGCGGTGAAGTAGGGCGCGCCAACGTCGGGGCCGGCTGTTGCGTCGAGCAGGGCGGCGCAGTCGCGCACCGATCGGGTTACCGCATGTTCATGGCTGATGCCGTGCGCTGCGTCGGCCCGATGCGGCCCGTAGGGTAGCAGGGCGCGGGTCGGCTTCAGGCCGACCAGGCCGTTGCAGGAGGCCGGTATCCGGATCGAGCCGCCGCTGTCGGTGGCGTGGGCTGCCGGCAGGATGCCGCTCGCCACCGCGGCGCCGGCGCCGCCGCTCGAGCCACCGGCAATGTGCGCCAGGTTCCAGGGGTTGCGCGTGGCCCCGGTCAGCGCGGGTTCGGTTGACACATTCATGCCGAACTCGGGCGTCGTGGTGCGCCCGATGATGACCAGCCCGGCCAAACGCAGGCGGGCCACCACCTCGGCGTCGAAGACGTGTTTCTGCCCGACGAACAGGCGGCTGCCATGGGTCAGCGGCATGTCCTTGACCGGCGCGTGCAGGTCCTTGATCAGGTAGGGCACGCCGGCAAATGCGCCGTCCGAGCCGGTCACTGGCGCAGCCTTGTCGAGCGCGGCCTGATGCAGGTAGGCCAGGGCGTTCACGGCCGGGTTCACCGCCTCCAGGCGCGACATGGCGGCTGCCATGACCTCTTGCCGCGAAACTTCCTTGCTTCGGATCAGCGCGGCAAGACCCAGCGCATCGTGCAAGCGGTATTCCTCAAACTTCATTTCCGCCTCCTGGAACTGCGCCTTCAGGCCGGGACGAAATGACCGAGCCGCACCATGGTGTTGCCGGGTCGCAGATGGGTCATCGAGGGCATCACCAGCACCGTGTTGTCATAGGGTGCGGTCCAGACATGCCCGCCGTCCTGCGCCACCGGGGTGCCGGCCTTGGCGACTACGCCAAAGCCCTTGATCGGAACCAGAAAATGAAAGTCAGCGGACTTCGCGACGACGGCCTCGGTGACCCGCACCAGGCGCTGCTGGGACGGCGGCGCCAACTTGAGGTGCGGGCGCACCCAGTTGGCAGCAAGCGCTCCCGTGAGCTGCAGGAAGCGCAGCATGGTGTCGATGGCGACCGGCTCGGCGGCACGCTCCCAGTGCTGACCACATTCGATCAGCAGCGCGCGTTTCGGGCTTGCCGCGTCGCCAAAGCCGCCACGCTCGACCATGCGCAGACCGGCCGGATGCCCGGTGTCGAGCAGCAAATCGGCCGGCACGCCGAGTTCGCGCGCATAAGCCGCGTTCTTGTCGGCCTGGCCGCAGACCATGATCGGTCGACACGGTTCCTGCATCGAATGGATGTCAAGCAACAGGTCAGCCGCGTCGACGAAGGGCTGCAACAGACGGGCGCGCCGCAGTTCCGCCGAATCGCGCGGACCGAACAGTTGATCGTCGCCCCAGACCCGGTTCAGATCCTCGTCAACGAAGCGCGATTTTGTTGGCTCATTGTGGTCAAAACGCGAGAACGCCTCGACGTTGGCAAAGATCAATGTCAGCTTGCCGCGCCGGGGCCGCACCGACTGGCGCAATAGCCAGTCCAGCGCCAGCGCGCCACAGATCTCGTTGCCGTGGGTCAGCGCCTGCACCAGCACGTTCGGCCCGGGTTGTCTGGAGTCGAGGACATGCACATAGTCCACGCCGGTGTTGCCCTTGCGCCAGGGCGTGATGTCGGGCACCGGCAGTTCAATCGGGACGGATTCAGGCATTGGCTGTTCCAGTGGCGTAGCGCGCGCGCAGGGCGTCGAGCAGTTCCATCAGGTCGCTCTGCAGCCGCTCGAACCCGGCGTGACGCTGGCGCGTCGCCTGATCCATGTAAAGCCGCTTGTTCACCTCGATCTGCAGGCTGTGCCGTCCGACGGCCGGGTTGGAATAGGCGCGAACCAGTTCCACGCCCTTGAACGGGTCGTTGACCTTGACCTCGTAACCCCTGGCCAGGAACTGCTCGCGCACAAACTCGGTCAGAGCCGGCTCACAGCTGCTGCCATCGCGGTCGCCAAGAACAATGTCGGCGCGCGGCTGGCCGGCGCGGCCTTCGCCCATGGCGCCGCTCACCGCATTCATCGAATGGCAGTTCAGGTGCACCACGACCCCGAAGGCCCGGTGCGCCGTGTCAAGCAGGCGGCGCAGCGCCTGGTGGTAGGGGCGGTGGTAGCGCTCGATGCGCGTTCGCACTTCGGCCACGCTCAGGCGCCGGCTGTAGATGGGCCGCCCGTCGTCCAGCGTGCGCCAGATCAGCGCCTTGCCGATACTCGCCTTGCCGCTCGGCACATGGTCGTCCGGCCATTGGCCGTCCTCCAGCAGGTCCAGATCGACGTCGCCGGCGTGCCGGTTCGGGTCCAGGTAGGTGCGCGGAAACTGCGCCGCCAGCAACGGCACGCCGCGCGTGCTGGCCGGGCGGTACAGCTCGTCAATGAAGCAGTCCTCGCCGTCGCGCAGGTCGAATTCGCTGACGGCAGCGTCGAAATCAGCCGGAAAGCGGTGCCCGGAGTGGGGCGAATCGAGCACCAGGGGCGTGGTCGGCTGACCTGCTCCGTGCACGACAAATATGTCTTGCTCCATGGGTTCTGAAGGGCTGTTGGACTTCCGGGAGCGGCCGCGTCGGACGGCGCGCCGCAGTGTAGCCGACCGGCGGCGCGCCAGCATTGCCAAGTCGGCCCGGGCCGCGTAGACCCGGAGGGCCGGGCAACGCCCGGGCTTACCCTGATACCGGCAGACACCTTTCTTGATAGTATTCTCGGCACGCTGCCCGACCGCGTCGGGCCAACCCTATCTGTCAGGAGACTCGCCATGGAAGAACGTGAACTGCGTGAAATGATCGAAGAGGTGCGCGGTGGCAAGCTGCCGCGACGCGATTTCATCCAACAGATGGTCGGGCTGGGACTGACCGCGCCGATGGCCTCGATGATGCTGATGCATGCGGGAATAGCGCAGGCGCAGACCGCATCGACCTACAAACCGACCAAACGTGGTGGCGGCGGCGCCTTGAAGGTGCTGTGGTGGCAGGGTGCGACGCTGCTGAATCCGCATTTCGCGGTCGGCACCAAGGACTCGGAAGGCTCGCGAATTTTCTACGAACCGCTGGCCGTCTGGGACGCCGAGGGCAACCTGATTCCGGTCCTGGCCGCCGAAATTCCGACGCGCCAGAACGGCGGCCTGTCCGCCGACGGCAAGACGGTGACCTGGAAACTCAAGCGTGGCGTGACCTGGCACGACGGCCAGCCCTTCACTGCCGATGACTGCATCTTCAACTACGAATACGCCAAGGACCCGGCGGCGGCGGCCGTCACGATCGGCACCTTCAAGGACGTCAAGGTCGAGAAGATCGACTCGCACACCATTCGCGTCATGTTCGACAAAGCGACGCCGTTCTGGGCCGAGGCCTTTGTCGGGGTCTACGGAATGATCATTCCAAAACACCTGTTCGCCGCTTACACCGGCGCCAAATCGCGCGACGCGCCGAACAACCTCAAACCGGTCGGCACCGGCCCCTACAAGTTTGTCGATTTCAAGCCGGGCGACATGGTGCGCGGCGAGATCTACATGAACTACCACATGGCGAACCGGCCGCATTTCGACAGTATCGAAATGAAGGGCGGCGGTGACGCGACCTCGGCGGCACGCGCCGTGCTGCAAACCGGCGAGTACGACTACGCCTGGAACATCCAGGTCGAGGACGAGGTGCTGAAACGGATGGTGGTCGGTGGCAAGGGGACGGCGGTCTACACGCCGGGCGGCAACATCGAGTTCATCCAGTTGAACCAGTCCGACCCGTACACCGAGGTTGATGGCGAGCGCTCAAGTCCAAAGAGCAAGCACCCGATCTTTGTCGAGCCGGCGGTGCGGCAAGCCATGGCCATGCTGGTGGATCGCAAGAGCGTGGAGGATTTCATCTATGGGCCAGCGGGCATCGCCACCGGCAATTTCCTGAACAACCCGCCGCGTTTTCGGTCAGGGAATACCCGTTGGGAGTTCAACGTCGACAAGGCCAGCACCACGCTCGAGGCGGCTGGCTGGCGGAAGGGCGCGGACGGGATTCGCGAGAAGGGCGGCAAGAAGCTGAAGTTCGTGTTCCAGACCTCGACCAATGCGGCGCGACAGAAAACCCAGGCCATCATCAAGCAAGCCTGCCAGCGGGCCGGCGTGGACATTGAGGTGAAGGCGGTCGCCGCCTCGGTATTCTTCTCCTCCGACGTTGCCAACCCTGACACCTATGGCAAGTTCTGGTGCGACATGCAGATGTACACGACGACGATGACCCAGCCCGACGCGGGGCGCTTCATGGACCAGTACATCTCCGAGGAGATCGCCAGCAAGGCCAACAAGTGGCAGGGCCGCAATATCACGCGCTGGCGCAATGACGAGTACGACCGGGCCTACAAGGCTTCGGAGGGCGAGCTCGACCCGGTCAGGCGGGCCGCGCTGTTTATCCGCATGAACGACCTGATCGTCAACGACAACGCGGTCATTCCGGTCGTGTACCGGCCGCGCGTCTCGACGACCAGTTCCAAACTGGTCGTCAAGCTGTCGGGCTGGGACCTCGACTTCTGGGACCTGTCCGACTGGTACCGCGAAACTGGAGCGTAGATAGGAACGATACCGGAGCGTTGGTAGAAAGCGGCCGTGGGTTCCTACATACTGCGGCGCCTGCTGCTGACGCTGCCGAGCATCCTTGGCATCAGCGTGGTGTTGTTCACCGTGCTGGCGCTGGCGCCGGGCGACCCGTTTGAAGAACTGGCGACCAATCCGAACGTCCCGTCCGAGGTGCGCCAGATGCTGCGCGCCAAGTTCGGCCTGGATGATCCGGTCTGGCAGCGCTACTTTCGCTGGCTGTTTGCAATGATGCAGGGGGATTGGGGCTATTCCTTCCTCAGCCGCGTCGACGTTGACACGCTGATCATGCAGCGGGTGCCGGTGACACTGGTGGTGATCGGAGCTTCGCAGCTTGTCGCACTGGCGATCGCCCTGCCGGTGGGCATCTTCGCCGCGACACGTCCCTACTCGGTGTTTGACCAGATCGCCAACACGCTGGCCTTCATCGGTTTTTCGCTGCCGACCTTTTTCACCGGCATTCTGTTCATCATGCTGTTCTCCATCACGCTGGGCTGGCTGCCGTTTGTCTATCGAGCCGACATCGCCGCGACCGGTTGGGCCTGGTGGTGGGAACACATCAGACAGTCGATCATGCCGGTCATGGTGTTGGGACTGTTCCAGGGCGCGAGCTGGACGCGCTATGTGCGCTCGGCGGTGCTCGATGTGATCCATCTCGACTACGTGACGACGGCGCGCAGCAAGGGCCTGTCCGAGCGCGTGGTCGTGCTCAAGCATGCGGTGCGCAACGCCTTGATCCCGGTCGTGACGCTGGTCGCCTTGCAGATGCCTGCGGTGTTCGGTGGCGCCATCGTGACCGAGCAGATCTTCCGCGTTCCGGGCATCGGCTCGTTGCTGATCGATGCCATCCAACGCAACGACACGCCCGTCATCATGGCGGTGACCTTTGTCCTGTCCATTCTTGTCATCATGTTCAATCTGATGGCCGACATCATTTATGGCTGGCTCGATCCCCGCATCACTTACCGCTGAGAGCGACGCCCGGCTGGGCGCGAGCATCTCGCCCTGGCGCGAGGCCTGGCGCCGTTTCCTGCGGCATCGGCTGGCTGTGATCAGCCTGGTGCTGCTGGTTCTGATGGTGCTGCTGGTGCTGTTCGGCCCGCTGTTCTGGCGCGTGGCGATCAACGAGATCGACTTCACCATGCGCCTGACCACCCCGTCCTGGAAACACCCCCTGGGCACTGACGACCTGGGACAGGACCTGTTCGCCCGCATCCTGTACGGTGGGCGCATCTCGCTGGCGGTCGGCTTGGCGGCGATGTTGATGGCGATCACCGTCGGTGTTTTTGTCGGAGCCGTCGCCGGCATCTCGCGCGGCAGCGTCGACGCCGGCCTGATGTGGCTGACCGACCTGTTCCTCGCGCTGCCGCAGTTGCCGCTGCTGCTGCTCATCATCTACCTGTTCCGTGACGCGCTGAAGGCGACCTTCGGCACCGAGGGAGGCGTTTTCATCCTGATCGTGGCCGTGATCGGAGCCTTTCGCTGGATGCCGGTGGCGCGCCTGGTGCGGGCGCAGTTTTTCTCGCTGCGGGAGAAGGAGTTCGTCGAGGCGGCCCGTGCCCTGGGCGCTTCGGTGCCACGCCAGGTGGTGCGCCACATCCTGCCGAACGCGCTTGGACCGGTGATCGTGGCCGGCACCATCGACGTCGCCGCCGCCATCATCGCCGAATCGACGCTGTCTTTCCTCGGGTTGGGTTTTCCGCCTGACATCCCGACCTGGGGCCGCATCCTTTACGACAGCCGGGACTTTCTGGACATCGCGCCGCACTGGGCGCTGTTTCCCGGACTGGCGATTTTCCTCGCCGTGCTGACCATCAACTTCATCGGCGACGGGTTGCGCGACGCGCTGGATCCGCGCAAGGTGATGTAGTGGCCTTGCTCCAGATCGAGGGGCTGAAAACCCATTTCAAGACCGACGACGGCTGGTTGCACGCCGTCGATGGCGTGGATCTGACGATCGACGCCGGCGAGACTTTGGGCGTGGTCGGCGAGTCGGGCTGCGGCAAGTCGGTGATGGCCATGACGGTGCTCAAGCTCGTTCCGATGCCGCCGGGTCGCATCGTCGCCGGCCGCGTGCTGTGGCAGGGGCGCGACCTGGTGCCGCTGTCGCCCGACGAGATGCGCAAGATTCGCGCCAAGCACATCGCCATCATTTTTCAGGAGCCGATGACCTCGTTGAACCCGGTCTACAGCGTGGGCGAGCAGATCGCCGAGTCGTTGCGCCTGCACGAGGGACTGTCGCCCAAGGACGCAATGGACCGTGCCATCGAGATGCTGCAACTGGTAAAAATCCCGACCGCGGAGCGGCGCGTGCGCGACTACCCGCACCAGTTCTCCGGCGGCATGAGGCAGCGTGTGATGATCGCGATCGCGCTGGCCTGCAACCCCAAGCTGCTGATTGCCGACGAGCCGACGACGGCGCTCGACGTGACGATCCAGGCCCAGATCCTGGACCTGCTGTCCGAACTGAAGGAGCGGCTCGGCATGGCCGTGATGCTGATCACCCATGCCATGGGCGTGGTGGCCGAAACGGCGCAGCGCGTCGTCGTGATGTACGCCGGCAAGGTGGTGGAAGAGGCGAGCGTGACCGAGCTTTTTGCCCGGCCGCGGCATCCCTACACCCAGGGATTGATTCGGTCCATCCCGCGCATTGACACGGCGGCGACGCACAAGGTGCGGCTGGAGACAATTGCCGGCACGGTACCGAAGTTGATTGCGCCGCCCGAGGGCTGCCGCTTCGCGCCGCGCTGCAAATTTGCCATGCCGGCCTGTGTCAGCGCCACGCCGGCCCTGCGCGAGGTCGCGCCCGGACACAAGGTGGCCTGTATCCTGGAGGCTGCCAACGCATGACCGAGCCGCTGCTCAGGGTTGAGAACCTGGTCAAGAATTTCCCGATCAGCGGCGGCCTGTTCGGGCGCGTCGTGGATCAGGTGCACGCGGTCGATGGCGTCAGCTTTGACCTGGCTGCGGGCGAGACCCTGGGTCTGGTCGGCGAGTCGGGCTGCGGCAAGAGCACCACCGGACGCTGCATCCTGCGCCTGATCGAGCCGACCTCAGGCGAGGTCTGGTTCGAGGGGAAAAGCGTCACCCGCGCCGGCAAGGAAGAGTTGCGCGCGCTGGCGCGTGACATGCAGATCATTTTCCAGGACCCCTATGCATCGCTCAACCCGCGCATGACGGTGGGCGCCATCATTGGCGAGGCGCTGATCATCCACAAACTGGCCAAGACGACGCGCGAGTACCAGGAGCGCATCGTTGAACTGTTAGAGACGGTGGGACTCGCGGCCGACCATATGCGGCGCTATCCGCACGAATTCTCCGGCGGACAACGCCAGCGCATCGGCATTGCGCGGGCGCTGGCGGTGTCACCGAAGCTGATCGTTTGCGACGAGGCGGTGTCGGCGCTCGACGTGTCGATCCAGGCCCAGGTGATCAACCTGCTGGAAGACCTGCAGACCAAGTTCAACCTGACCTACCTCTTCATTGCGCACGATCTCTCGGTGGTCGAGCACATCAGCGACCGGGTCGCGGTGATGTACCTGGGGCGCATTGTCGAGATCGCTTCGGCCCGGGACCTGTACACGAATCCGCTGCATCCCTACACCGAGGCCCTGCTGTCCGCGGTGCCGATTCCCGATCCGCAGATCAAGAGGAAGCGCATCACGCTGCAGGGCGACGTGCCAAGCCCGATCAAGCCGCCGAGTGGCTGCCACTTCCACACCCGCTGCCCGATTGCCCAGTTTCCTCTGTGCAGCAGCGAAGCCCCGCTGTTGAAGCAAAGCAGCGACGGCCATTGGGTCGCCTGCCACCTGCGCGGATAGAGATTTCGCCGCCGCGCTGGCGGCACTTGCAATCGGTCGGGCAGGCGGTTAGTATAACGGTTGTTATAACTAGCGAAACCCATACCCATGCATGCGCTCAAACTCACCCAGGTCGGAAACTCGGTCGGCGTGATCCTTCCCAAGGAGATCCTTGCGCACCTGAAACTGGGGAAGGGCGACACGCTGTTCGTGACCAAGGCGTCCGATGGCGTGCGGCTGACGCCCTACGACCCGGCGCTCGACGAGCAAGTCGCGGTGGGGCGCGAGTTCATGCGCGAGTTCCGGGATACTTTCCGTCAGCTGGCGAAATGAGCTGGCGCTGGGTGGACCGGCGCGCGCTTGAGTTGCTGCATGACGAGAGCATCGCCGAGCACGGCGGCGCCCAAGCGGTGCGCGACGAAGGCTTGCTCGAATCGGCGCTGGCGCGACCGCTTCATTTGCTGGCCTATGGCGAGCCGGATGCCGCGGCGCTCGCAGCCTGCTACGCGTTCGGACTGGCAAAGAACCATGCCTTTGTCGATGGCAACAAGCGCGTGGCCTTTCTGGCTGCGGGTATGTTTCTCGCGATCAATGGGTGGCGGCTGGTAGCGACGCAAACCGAGGCCACGCTCGCGATGCTGGCGCTGGCCGCCGGCGAACTCGACGAAGCTGAATTCGCGGGCTGGGTTCGCACGCATCTGGCGCCGCTGAAGAAGAAAAAGTAGCGTCGGGGCCGCAGCGCCAGGTCCGGCCCGGGCCGCGAAGACTGGCCTCAGGCCAGCGCCCGGGCGATGTAGCCGTAACGCAGGTTGGTTCGCCCCGGCCCCTCTCTTTCGTAGTCGGCGCAACGCTTCAATCTGCCATTGCGGCGCGCCGGTCCTCCGATGCGGAGCCGGAGATCAGCGCGACCTTGGTGTCGCTGTCGAAATAGATCTCCTTGAAGTAGTTGGCAAACTTCAGATCCTCGATGGTTTGCGGCTTGCCGGCCAGGGCCGGGTTCCAGCCCGCCTTGCCGACCGCCTCGCGGGAGCGGACAAAGCCGTCCAGCCTGGTGTCGTCGCGCAGCAAATGGGTTTGCATATCCATGATGAACTGGTTCGCCAGACCCTTGGCGCGTTCATTCGCCATCTCGGGCGGTGCCGCCGCGGCCTAGAATGAATTCCCCCAACGCTCAACTGCGAATCCCATGACCTGGTCGATCATTGCGCGCGACAGCGCCGGACAATTCGGTGTCGCCATCGCCAGTCGCTTCTTCGCCGTCGGCGCGCTCTGTGTCCATACGCGCCGCGCCGTCGGTGCACTGTCGACCCAGGCGCTGATGAATCCGCTGTACGGGCCGGCCGGCATCGAGCGCCTGTCCAAGGGGCAGCCGGCGCGTGAGATCGTGGCTGATCTGGTCGCCGCCGATGCCGGGCGCGAGCAGCGCCAGTTGCACGTGCTTGGCGCAAGCGGAGCCGGTGCCGCCCACACCGGAGCGGCCTGCGTTGACTGGTGTGGTCATTTGATCGAGCAGGATTTCACCGTGGCGGGCAACATGCTGGCCGGCCCCAGGGTGATGGAGGCCACGGCCGAAGCCTTTGTCGCTGCGTCGGGGCGCCCGCTGGCCGAGCGGCTGCTGGCGGCGCTGGCCGCTGGTGAAGCGGCCGGTGGCGACAAGCGCGGCAAGCAGGGTGCTGCGCTGCGCATTCAGGGCGATGAGGATTACCTGCAGCTCGATCTGCGGGTTGACGATCACGCCGAACCGATTGTCGAGTTGCAGCGCCTGTACCAGGTCAGTCTGGAGCGGTTTCAGCCTTTTCTCACCTGCCTGGCAGGTCGGCATGATCCGGTGGGCGTGATCGACCGCTCACAGATTGACGAGCGCATCGCCAGCTTTCAGGCGGCGCGGCAGCAGGGCGTTCGGTGAGCAGCCTGCTTGAGGTCGAGGGCCTGCGGACCCATTTCCATACCGATAACGGCGAGCTTGTGGCGGTCGGCGGGGTCAGCTTTTCGGTCGCGGCCGGCCAGACGCTGGCGATCGTTGGCGAATCGGGTTGTGGCAAGAGCGTCACTGCGCTGTCGCTGATGGGCCTGGTGCCGAGCCCGGGCGGCTATGTTGCTGCCGGTTCGATTCGCTTTGAAGGACGCGAACTGCTGGGCCTGTCCAACACCGAGATGCAGGACCTGCGCGGCAACGGCATGGCGATGATTTTTCAGGAACCCATGTCATCCCTGAACCCGGCCTTCACCATTGGCGAGCAGATCGTTGAAGGCCTGATGCGGCATCGACCGCTGAACCGGGCCCAGGCCGCCGAGCGTGCCGTCGAAATGCTGACCAGAGTGCGCATCCCGGCGCCGCAGCAGCGCTTTCATGAATATCCGCACAAACTCTCAGGCGGCATGCGCCAGCGCGCCATGATTGCGATGGCGCTGTCCTGCGAGCCGCGCCTGCTGATTGCCGATGAGCCGACGACCGCGCTCGACGTGACGATTCAGGCGCAGATCCTGGACCTGATGCGGGACCTGCAGCAGGAGACTGGCACGGCCATCATCCTGATCACCCATGATCTCGGCGTGGTGGCCGAGGTCGCCGACGAGGTGGTGGTGATGTACGCCGGGCGGGTCGTGGAACGCGGCCCGGTGCAGGTGCTTTTTGACGCACCCGAGCATCCCTACACCGTCGGTCTGCTCGGTTCGATCCCGCGTTTGCACGATGACACCGCGCGGCTGGCAGCGATCAGCGGCCAGGTCCCCAATCCGCTGCGACTGCCCAGCGGTTGCAGTTTTTCCGAGCGCTGCCCCTTTGCCGACACCCGCTGCCGGACGGTCGCGCCGGAACTGGTCGCGCTCGGCGCTGGCCACAGCGCGGCCTGCTGGAAGGCCCCGCTTGACCCGGAACGGTTGCTCGGGCAACTTGAGGAAGCGCTGACGTGAACGCCGCTGAGACCCAGGCCGCGCCATTGCCAGCCGGCAGCGCGCCGGCCGGCGACGGGGCCGCGCTGAGCGCGCCGCTGCTGTCGGTGCAGGCGCTGGTGAAACATTTCCCGGTGCGCAAGGGCATCTTCAGCCGCGTCAACGGCTGGGTGCGCGCGGTCGATGGCGTTGATCTCAGTCTGTCGGAGGGCGAGACGCTGGGGGTGGTGGGCGAGTCCGGCTGCGGCAAGTCGACCCTGGGTCGGCTCGTCCTGCGCCTGATCGAACCGACCTCCGGGCAGGTGAGCTTTGCCGGTGAGGACCTCGCCCTGCTGGACGCCGCGGCGCTGCGGGCGAAACGGCGCTCCATGCAGATCATCTTTCAGGACCCCTACTCGTCGCTCAACCCGCGCATGACGGTGGGTCAGACCCTGCTCGAGCCACTGCATCTGCACGGCCTGAGTCCGGGCCGCGAGCGCCAACGGGTCGCCGAGCTGCTGAACACGGTCGGTCTGGCCGCGCAGCATGCGCAGCGCTACCCGCATGAGTTCTCCGGGGGCCAGCGCCAACGCATCGGCATCGCCCGCGCGCTGGCGGTGCAGCCGCGTCTGATCGTCTGCGACGAGGCGGTCTCTGCCCTCGACGTTTCGATCCAGGCCCAGGTGGTGAACCTGCTGCAGGACCTGCAACGCCAGTTTGGCCTGGCCTACATGTTCATTGCGCACGATCTGGCCGTTGTCAAGCACATTGCGACGCGGATCGCCGTCATGTACCTGGGGCGAATCGTCGAAACGGCCGACAAGCGCGCCCTGTTTGCGGCGCCGCGCCATCCTTACACGCAGGCGCTGCTGTCGGCGATTCCGGTGCCCGAGCCCGGTCTGCCCCGCCGGCGCCTGCTGCTGGCGGGCGACGTGCCGAGTCCGATGACGCCGCCTTCGGGCTGCCATTTCCATACCCGCTGCCCCCACGCCCGGCCGCTCTGTTCGGAGCAGGCGCCTGCGCTCGAGAGCGACGATTCGGGCCACGCCGTGGCCTGCCATTTCTGGCGCGAGATCGAGGCGCCGCTGCTGTTTCGACCGAAGCGCGCCGACTCGGCCCAGCGCCAGCGGCTGGCGCGCCTGCAATCGGCTTTTCTTTCGCCGGCCGCATAATTCGTCCCACCCCGTTCCTCACTCCTTGGAGACCACACAAATGAAGCTACCACGACGTTCCTGGCTGCCGGCCCTGCTGCTGGCGTTGGCTCCGCTGACGCTGCAGGCGCAGCAACTGCGCATCGGCCTGGCCGAAGATCCCGATATCCTGGACCCGACCCTGGCGCGCACCTTCGTCGGCCGCATTGTTTTCGCTGCGCTGTGCGACAAGCTGTTTGACGTCGATGAAAAACTCAACATCGTGCCGCAGCTTGCAACCGGCTACGAATGGTCGAGCGACGGCAAGACGCTGACCATCAAGCTGCGCAATGACGTCACTTTCCACGACGGCGAAAAAATGGACGCGGCGGCGGTCAAGTTCAATATCGAGCGCCACAAGACCATGGCCGGCTCGAACCGCAGTGGCGAGCTGCGCCCGGTCAACACGGTTGACGTGGTGGACGCATCGACGGTGCGGCTGAACCTGTCGGCGCCGTTCACGCCCTTGATGGCGGCGCTGGCGGACCGGGCCGGCATGATGGTGTCGCCGAAAGCGGCGCTGGCCGGAGGCGCGAACTTCGGCACCAAGCCGGTCTGTTCCGGTCCCTACAAGTTTGTCGAGCGTGTGGCGCAGGACCGCATGGTTTTTGAGCGCTACGCCAACTACTGGAACAAGTCGGTGATCCATTTCGACAAGATCACCTACACGCCGATTCCAGACGCCACCGTGCGCCTGGCGAACCTGCGCGCGGGCCAGCTCGATTTTGCCGAACGGGTGGCGTCCAGCGACATGGAGGCGTTGAAGAAGGACAGCAAGTTGAAGACGGCAAGCATCGTCGAGATTGGCTACCAGGGAATCACCATCAACATCGGCAAGAGCGACCGGGCCCAGAAAAACCCGCTGGGCCGCGACGCCAAGGTGCGCGAGGCGTTTGAGTTGTCGCTTGATCGCAAGGGCCTGGCCCAGGTCGTGATGGACAACGAAGCCCAGGTCGGCAACCAATGGGTGGCCCCGAACAACAGCTTCTACGCCAAGAACATGCCGATCCCGAAACGCAATGTGGAGCGGGCGCGCGCCTTGCTTAAGGAAGCCGGGGTGACCAACCCGAGTTTTACGCTGATGACGACGACCACCGGGGACGCGCAGCGCCTGGCGCTGGTGATTCAGGCAATGAGCCGCGATGCAGGATTTGACGTGAAGATCCAGGCGACCGAATTTGCGACCTCGCTGAACCTGGCCGACAAGGGCGACTTTGATGCCTACGTGCTGGCCTGGAGCGGCCGCGCCGATCCAGATGGCAACCTGTACAGCTTTCACGGCTGCAAGCAACCGCTGAATTACGCTGGCTATTGCTCGGCTGAAACCGATGCACTGCTCGATAAGTCACGTTCCCTGCGCGATCCGGCCGAACGCAAGAAGGTGTTCGAGCAGATCGCGGCGACCCTGCTGAAGGAGCGGCCAGTGATCTACCTGTACCACCGCAACTGGCTCTGGGCCTACAACGCCAAGCTCAGCGGCGTGCGCAACGTGCCCGACGGACTGCTGCGTGTCTCCGGTCTGAAGATGAATTGAGCAGCGCCCGTTTGAGGCCGGGACAGGCCGCGGCCCGCCTGCCGCGACGGGCGGCGGCATGGGTGCGCATCTGTAATCCGGCATGAGCGGTCGCGACCGGTACAACCAGAGTCTCGATGTTTGAGTTCCTGATCAAGCGCCTGTTCGCCATCGTCCCGACCCTGGTGTTCGTGTCGATGTTGATCTTCGGCCTGCAGCAACTGCTGCCCGGCGACGCGGCCCAAATCCTCGCCGGCGAGGAGCAGGATCCGGCGGTAATTGCACATTTGCGCGCCAAGCTGCATCTGGACGAGCCGCTGCCGGTGCGTTATGCCTACTGGATGGGCGGCGTTCTGAGCGGCGATCTGGGGGAATCCAGCCGGTCCCAGCAGCCGGTGCTCGAATTGATTGTGCAGAAGTTGCCGGTGACAATCCAGCTCGCCGTGATGGCGATGCTGATTGCGCTGCTGATCGGCATCCCGACCGGCATCGTGTCGGCCATCGGTCGCGGCACGGTCTGGGACCATCTGGCCAACGTGTTCGCGTTATGGGGCTTGTCGACGCCCAACTTCTGGCTCGGCATCCTGATGATCATGCTGTTCTCGGTGCATCTGGGCTGGCTGCCGGCTTCGGGTTATGAGAGTCCTTGGGTTGACCTCAAGGCGAATCTGGCCTCGATGATCATGCCGGCCTTCGTGCTCGGCAGCGGCATCGCAGCGGTGTTGATGCGGCACACCCGCAGTGCCATGCTGCAGGTGCTCAATTCGGACTATGTGCGGACAGCACGGGCCAAGGGTCTGAGCGAAAAGGTGGTGATTCTCAAGCACGCGTTGCGCAATGCGCTGACCCCGGTCATCACGCTTGGCGCGCTGGAGCTGGGTGCCCTGCTGTCGGGCGCGGTACTGACCGAGCAGGTATTCACCATCCCCGGTTTCGGCAAGCTCATCATCGACTCGGTGTTCAACCGGGACTATGCGGTGGTGCAGGGTGTGGTGCTGGTCACGGCCACCGCCTACATCACCCTGAACCTGCTGGCCGATCTGGCCTATTTTCTGGTGAATCCGAGGTTGCGCGCGTGACCATGAGCACGGCCCAGGTCTTGCCGGCGGCCACGCCACCCGGCCACGACGAGGAGGGACCCTGGGTCCGTGCCTGGCGGCGCCTGCGGCGGCGCCATAGCGCGATGCTGGGGCTGTTCGTCGTGCTGACATTCATCGCAATGGCGCTGTGTGCGCAGTGGATCGCGCCGCACGATCCGATTGCGACCAGTTGGGGCGCGATTCGCCAGGCGCCCAGCGCCGAGTACTGGATGGGAACCGACGAGATCGGACGCGACGTGCTGTCGCGCGTGATCTGGGGCACCCAGGCTTCGCTGCTGGCCGGGTTGGTCAGCGTTTCGATTTCCCTATTGCTCGGCGTGCCGATCGGCTTGCTGGCGGGTTTTCTGGGCGGCGCGGTCGACGGCCTGATCTCGCGCATCACCGACGCATTTCTGGCCTGCCCGTTCCTGATCCTGGCCATCACCCTGGCGGCGTTTCTCGGGCCCAGCCTGACCAATGCCATGATCGCCATCGGCGTCTCGGCGACGCCGATCTTCGTGCGCCTGACTCGCGCCCAGGTCATCAACGTCAAGGTCGAGGACTACATCGAGGCGGCGCGAGCCGTCGGCAATCCGCCGCTGCGCATCGCCCTGCGTCATGTGCTGCCGAACATCCTGGCCCCGCTGATCGTGCAGGCCACGCTGGCGATTGCGGCCGCGGTGATTGCCGAAGCCAGTCTGTCCTTTCTTGGGCTGGGTCAGCAGCCGCCGGCGCCGAGCTGGGGCAGCATGCTCAGCACGGCCAAGAATTACATGGACAACGCGCCCTGGATGGCGATCTGGCCCGGTCTGTCGATCTTCCTGCTGGTGCTGTCCTTCAATCTGCTGGGCGACGGCCTGCGCGACGCGCTGGACCCGCGGCAGGCCTGAAGGCGAGTCGCTCGCCGCGTGGCGACCGGCTGCAGACTCATTCCAGCAACGCCTCAGCAGTGAGTTGATTTGCTATGCTTACCCGAACCCTTCGATTCGGATTCGCCTATGCCCAACGTGTTGTTTTACGAGAAGCCGGTCGCTGTCAACCGTGATCTGCATCGCCTGGCCAGGGTCGGATCGGTTCCCGATTTCAACTTCGCCGCGAAGATCAACTGCGTTGCGCTGACACTGGTCGAGTTCACCGAGGCGTGCAAGGAATACCCAATCGTTTTTGCCGCCATCGGCGAGCAGCATGTTCCGGTGGCGCTGCTCGGACTGCGCGACGCCGAAAATCTGTTTGTTGACGCGACCGGCAAGTGGGATGCGCGCTATGTCCCGGCGTCGGTGCGGCGCTACCCGTTCGTCCTGGCCGAAAACGCCGGCCAAGGCTGGGTCGTCTGCATCGACGAGGCTTCCAGCGCCTTTAACGCGGCCGATGGCCAGCCGCTATTTGATCGGGACGGCAAGAACACGCCGCTGTTGGATGGCGCCCTGAACTTTCTCGGCGCGTTCCAGAATGAATTTGCCCGCACCAACGAGTTCGTGAAGACACTGGCGCAGCATCAATTGCTAACCGAAATGGCGGCCAAGTTCGACTTGACCGACGGCCGCAGTTTTGTCGTGAAGGGACTGCACGTGATCGACGAAAAGAAGCTGCAGGCGCTGGACGGAGCGGCGCTGCAGTCGCTGGTGAAGTCGGCCGACGCGGCCTGGATCTATGCCCATCTGATCTCGATGTCGAATCTGCGCCGTCTGATCGACCGCATGGCGGGCCGACCGTAGCCGCTCCCCACTCTCGCCGCAGCGGCGAGAGTGCCGGCCAGGAAGATTTCCCCATGACAGCGTCCATCCATCTTTTGATCATTGATCCGCAGAACGATTTTTGCGACCTGCCTGCGTCCTTCTGTCCGTTCGACCCGGGAACTGGCAAGCCTCTGACGCCGGCCCTGCCAGTGCCAGGAGCTCATGCCGACATGCAGCGACTGGCAAGTTTCGTCGATGCCGTCGGTGGTCAGATCAAAGAGGTCACGGTGACGCTTGATTCACACCATCGCCTGGACATTGCGCACCCGACCTTCTGGACCCAGGGCGACGGCGCGCCGGTCAGCCCTTTCACGCCGATCACCGCGGCCGAGGTTCGCGCCGGCAGTTTTCAGCCGCGCAAGCCGGAAAATCTGGCGCGTGTTCTTGCCTATCTCGATGAACTGGAAGCTCGCGAGCGCTATACGCTGATGGTTTGGCCCGTGCATTGCGAAATCGGCAGTTGGGGCCACAACGTCCACGCCGAGGTGCGCGCCACCTACAACCGCTGGGAGGACCGGACTGGCGCCAGCGTGTTCAAGCTCGCCAAGGGCAGCAACCCGTGGACCGAGCATTACAGCGCGCTGATGGCCGAGGTGCCCGACCCGTCTGACCCGCAGACCCAGCTCAACAGGGAACTCATCGAGCGGCTCGATCGCAGCACGATGCTTCTGGTCGCCGGCGAAGCCAGCAGCCATTGTGTTCGCGCCACAGTGGAGCATCTGGTGGCGAATCTGCCAAGCGGCCGCATGGACAAGCTCGTTCTGCTGACCGACTGCATGAGTCCGGTGGCAGGTTTCGAGGCCCAACAGGATGTCTTTCTTGCTGCCATGGCGGCGCGTGGCCTGCGATTGCGCAGCAGTTTGGCCATGGTTGCTGACCTGCAGTCCGGCGCGGGCTCCGCAGGGAACGCTTAGGGCTGCTTAGGCTTCAACGTCAGCGTGCTGCGGGTGTTGGCGGCGATGTCCTTTTCCGCCAGGTGCTGCGGCATATAGACGCCGCGGGCGAAGGCGCTGGCCTGGTCCGAGTAGTGACTGTCGAACAGCACGCCGCTTTGCCCCACCGGGTTGCCGCCCAATGTGCCGTACGGGTCGGAAAAATCAATCAGGCGCCGGGTCGAGGGGCCAGACACCACCGCCCATGGCACCGGCCCGATGCCGCGCGACATGTTGTTCGGTGTCTCGCGGCCACCGGGTACTGCAAACGGTCCGACGTTGAACAGCCGGTCCAGCGGCTTCTGCCGCCCCAATGGATGCACATGGGTCAAGGTATGGGATTTGCCCCAGGTCCAAAGCGCGTGGTCCGTCCCGAGCGTCTCGCGCAAATGCTTGAACGAGGCGTTCCATGCGACCTTCAACTGATCCTTGCGTGTTTCGACCGCCGGCGTGGCGCGGTTGTTCCACCACGGCGACCGGGAGTCGGCGGCGAGGCGCGGCAGCGCGACATCGAGGACCCGGGTCGACAACAGGTTCTTGAACTGTTCCTCGCCCATCTCGTCGGCCATCGCCGCGACAGTGAGCTGGTAGACGAATTGCACGAACAAGGTGGGCAAGACACTGTCCATGGAATAGCTGCCGTCCCATTGCGACAACCGATCGAGCAGGCCGCGCTCCGCCGCATCGGTGACGACCTCGCGCAGTTCGGGCAACAGCGGCGCCAGCAGGCGCGGCCCGTAGCCGGTGCGCACGTCGAGTTGCAGCGCCTGGCTGTTCTTGATGTCCCATTTCGCCTTGCCTTGGCGCAACAGGCTGTCCAGCCGCTGCGCGCGATCCGGCTGGCTGTAGTAGCCCGGCACCTCGATGCCACTGGCGGCCTGCGGCTGGTGGTTGGCTGAGACGATGTAGCCGCGTGCCGGGTTCTCCTCCTGCGGGTTGGTGGTAAACGGATGAAATCCTGCAATGTCGGCCTCGGCGCTGGCGCCGTCGAGGATGAAATTCGGATTCACTCCCTTGGCGCGCTGCGGCAGCTTCGCTGCAGCCCACCAAGCGATGTCGCCAGCCGCGTTGGCGTAAACAACATTCAGCCCAGGGGCGTGGATCTTGCTCACGGCGGCACGCGCCTTGGCCAATGTGTCGGCGCGGTTCAACGCGTAAAAGGCCTCGCTCATGGGGTTTTCGGTTTCAAGGAAAGCCCACCACATCGCCACCGGGGTGCGGCCCAACGACTGGCCAAAGGCGTCGGAAACGATCGGCCCGTGCGGCGAACGGCGCAGTTTGAGCAGGACCTCCGCTGCGCCCTTGACGCTGATGGTTTCTTCGCGCGTCTGCAAATCGACCCATTGCCCCTTGTGCCAAACCTGATTCGGGTTGGCCGGATTGACCTTCTCGGCGATCAGGTCCAGGTCGTCGTTGTGGAACATCGTCAGGGTCCAGCCGAACTGCTGGTTGTGCCCCAGCAGCGCGTGGGCGAATGGGGCGAGGTAGTGGCCGTACAGCTCAAATCCCGGCGCCGACAGATGCGCCTCGTACCAGACGGACGGAGCCGAATAGCCAATGTGCGGGTCACCGGCCAGCAGGGGTTTGCCACTGGCGCTCAGGCTGCCGCTGACGGCCCAGCCGTTGCTGCCTTCGAACGCTGCGACGCCGGCATCGGCTAGCGCCTGTTGGCTGACGCGTGCCAGCCGCGCCATCCCGTTCCAGTCCGACGGCGTTAACCGCGCCACGCTGCCGGCGGCCGGCCCCAGCACGCCCTCGGGGTGCCAGTCCAGGTCAAACACCTTGAGGTAGTCCGGCCCCAGCTTGTCGCGCACATAGGTCATCGTCGGCTCGGTGCGGAACGCCGCGGCAAAGGAGTAAGCCAGGTAGCCCGACACTGAATAGGCATCGGCCACGGTGAAGGTGCGCTTCGGGATGCCTAGCAGATCGAACTCCATCGGAGCGGGCCGCTCACGCTGGTACTGGTTGATGCCGTCCAGGTAGGCCAGGAAGGTCTGGGTCGCCGGACTGTTTCGGTCCAGTTGCGCCGCCATCCTGTCGGCATGGGCGCGGATGCCCAGGGTGCGGAACAGTTGGTCGGTCTCGAGCAGTTTGGGCCCCAGGATTTCGGCCAGTTCGCCGCGCGCTAGGCGGCGCGCTACCTCCATCTGAAACAGCCGGTCCTGGGCATGAACGTAGCCAAGCGCGCGGTACAGGTCGATCTCGCTTTCCGCCCGGATATGGGGCACACCGCGTTCGTCGTACCGAACCGTGACGCTGGCGGCCAGTCCCGACAAGGAAATTTCACCGTTGCGCTGCGGCAGCTTGGCTTTCACGTACCAGCTGCCGGCGCCCGCCGTGATCAGGAGCAGTGCGGCGAGCGGGATCAGGACAAATCCAAGAATTTTCTTCACGTGCAATCTCCTTGAGCAATGGGTGGATAGCCGAGCTGCTCGGCAGGGGCAGAAAAATCAGGGCAATGCTGGTCATTTTCCGCGCTCCCCGATACGTCCTTCGGATCGGGGCCGCGCGCAGACCCAGGGCAGCATCTGGCCAAGGATGATGCGGTGCAGCTCATAGGCGGAGCATCTCTAGACCATCCACACCCGCGGCGAAAAGCCGGGCAATTGCCACAGAGCCTGCCGCCAAGCGGAGCGAACCTGTCGCAGCAGGTCCAGCGCCGGCTCCACCTGCGCCGCCAAGACACGCAGCACCACCAGCTTCGAATTGGGCGCCGTTGCCGCCGCGCTGGGCTGCAGCTCATGGGGGCCGATCAAGTCGCGCGCCAGCTCAAGCAACTGCTCGCGTCGCGCTCGGGTGATGGCATCGCCGCTGGCGAAAAGCAGGGTTGCCAGGCAGCGGTGCCGATTCAGCCCCAACGGGCTGTTCAACAAACGCTGATCCTCGGCGTCGATCAGGCCGCTGTCGATCCAGCTGCCAACGACCTCAAGGCGCTGATGAACATGGCCACGCTCGAACGGATAGCCTGAGGCGGGCCGGCCCAGCGCCGTGACGTCCCAGGCCACCAGCTCGGCGCCGTCCTCCAGTTCGAAGCGCGCGTGGTTATGCGCCCTGCAGCCGTCGTAGGCAATGTTCTCCAGCGGCAGCCATTCCAGCCGGGCGCCGCGGTCCAGCCTGGCGGCAACGGCCTGCGTCGCGGTCTCGCCTTCGGACCGGTAGAACCTGCTGGCGCCGGGCGTCGTGAGAACTGCATGGGTTCCCGCTTGAAGGTGCAGCCTTACATCGAGCTGGTCGCCGCCGGCCAACCCGCCTGGCGGATGCACCAGCACGGTGTGGCAAATTCCGGCAGGCTCCGGGTACAGGCTTCGCATGACACGCAGCGGCCCTTCATGCAGCGCGTGCACGACCGTGCGCGGCGCGCCATTGGGTCCGCCGCGCAACTGATAGTCCAGCGAGAGGCGTGCGAGCCAGGCCATCAGACCCGCAGCAGCCCCTTGGTCTCAATGAAGTTCACCACGTCAGCCAGGCCGCTGCCGGTCTTCAGATTCGTCATCACGAAGGGTTTGACGCCTTGCGCATTGCTGCGCATGCGCCGCGTGTCAGCCTCCATCACGCCGAGATCGGCCCCTACGTAGGGCGCCAGGTCGGTCTTGTTGATGACGAACAGGTCGCTCTTGGTGATGCCCGGTCCGCCCTTGCGCGGGATTTTTTCGCCGCCGGCGACGTCGATCACGTAGATCGTCAGGTCGCTCAGCTCAGGGCTGAAGGTGGCGGCCAGGTTGTCGCCGCCGCTTTCGATGAACACGATGTCGGCGTCGGGAAACTGCGCCAGCATGCGGTCGATCGCCTCCAGATTGATGGAGGCGTCCTCGCGGATCGCGGTGTGCGGGCAGCCGCCGGTTTCAACACCCATGATGCGTTCTGCCGGCAGCGCGCCGCTCACCGTCAACAGGCGCTGGTCTTCCTTGGTGTAGATGTCGTTGGTGATGGCCACCAGGTCGTAGCGGTCCCGCATGCTTTTGCACAACAGCTCCAGCAGGGTGGTCTTGCCGGAGCCGACCGGCCCGCCAATGCCGACACGCAGCGGCGGCAGTTTCTTGGTGCGATGGGGAATCTGGTGCAGCTTCATCATGGTGTTTGGGGAATGGGTTGGTGCAGCTTTAGGACCGGAACAGCCGGGAGTACTGGGTTTCGTGTTGCGCGCCGAGGATCGCCAGCATGGGGCAGAACGCCTGTCTGGTCTCGTCCGTCATGGCCATCGCATGGTCCACCGCCAGCGGGATTTCGGTGGTCAGGCGCCGCAGCATGCGCTGGCCGGCGTTTTGTCCCAGTGGCACCGCCTTGACGCCAGCCTGCACCATGTTCTCGGCCCAGCCAAAGGCAAAACACAGCAGGCCGTCGCGCACCGTCGCCGGGGTCACTGAAGCGGCCAGCGCGAACGCCACCGGGTAGGTCGGGTCCTGCTGCACCAGCCAGTCCAGATGTTCGGTGGCCAGCGCCTGGTTGCGCATCCATTCGACCAGCGAACGGCCCATCTGCTCGGTCTGCTGGCGCTGCTCGCTGGTCTCGCGGGTCTGCAACACCCAGGCGTTGAGTTGCGCGACGCGCTCGAGGTCGGCCTCGCGCCAGGCCCGCATAGCCTGCGCCAGCACCACCAGCTCGCTGCGCGCCAGTGCCAGATGCAGCTGGTCCAGCAGCCATTCGCCGACCTGTTCCCCGTCGGTCAGCCCAAGCCGCTCCACCGCCGCTTCCAGGCCTTCGGAATAGGAGAACCCGCCCACCGGCAACGCCGGCGAAGCCAACCACATCAGCTGCAACAGGGCCGTGGCGCTGTCATCGTCCGCTGCTGCTTCCTGCTGGGTGCTCATCAATGGTGATGGCCGTGACCATGGCCATGGTCGTGATCGTGGTCGTGATCGTGGTCGTGTCCATGATCCGCGCGACGGGCCGGCTGACCGTGCGCGGCATAGGCGCCCCCCTCGGGTTCAAAGGCGGACTGCGCTTCGGTGACGATCAGGTGCATGCCACGCAGCATGCCGGCCAGCACATGGTCGGGCTCGATCTTCAGGTGGTCCGGCTTGAGTTCGATCGCCACGTGGCGATTCCCCAGGTGGTAGGCGGCGCGCAACAGATCGAAAGGCGTGCCATGTTGCGTGCAATGCGTGACTACCAGCAGCGGCTGCGCTGCTGCCAGCACCTTGATCAGCGAACCGTCCTCGGCCACCAGCAGGTCGCCGCCGCGCACCGTGCTGCCGCGCGGCAGGAAAACGGCCAACGCGCGGCCCAGCGTGTCGGTGGCATCGAAGCGGCTCTTCTGCCGCACGTCCCAGTCAAGCTCCACCGTGGCCGCGCGCCGCACCAGCACCGGTGCCAGGCCCAGGCCTTGGGGGATCAGCTTGTTGACGGTGAGCATCGGGGCTATCTCCGTGGGAGCCGCGGCGCTGCTGCTTGCAATCGGCCGGGTAGGCGGCTAGTGTAACGATTGTTATAACTCTGGATATCCATACCCATGCATGCGCTCAAACTCACCCAGGTCGGCAATTTGGTTGGCGTGATTCTTCCCAAGGAGATCCTTGCACACCTGAAACTGGAGAAGGGCGACACGCTGTTGCCGGGCTCGATGCTGCCGACCTCATGCGCCAGCCCATTGCCCAGCGCCGAGGTGATCGTCAGCTTGGCGTTGAGCCTTGTTGCGCGATGCGCAACAAGCTATTATTGGCACATGATTCAGTCATTCCGGCACAAGGGGCTGAGGAGGTTCTTTGAATCGGGGAGCGCGGCAGGAATCCAACCGAACCACGGCAAGCGAATTCGCATGCTTTTGGTGGCTCTTGACACGGCTCATGCTATCGAGGACATGAACGTTCCAGGGTTCCGCCTGCACCCGCTGAAAGGAGCAGAGCGCAGTCGCTGGTCGGTTTGGGTCAATGGAAACTGGCGCATGACGTTTGAATTCCGGGACGGACACGTCCACATCTTGGATTACGAGGACTATCACTGATGACCATGCACAATCCCCCTCATCCCGGTGAGTTCATCGCCGAGGTTTATCTGAAGCCCAATGGGCTTAGCGGCCGCGAACTGGCCGCCAAGCTCGATGTGGCCGCGTCAACCCTGAATCGCATCCTTACGGGCACCAGCGGTATCAGTCCCGAAATGGCGCTGCGCCTTTCCAAGGCGCTTGGCCGCTCTGCGGAGAGTTGGCTTGCGATGCAGTGCAACCATGACCTGTGGCAGGCGAAACAACGCGTAAAGTTGGGCAATGTCGGCAAAGTCAGGCTTTCAGCGGCCTGACCATGAAGCGGGTCGATCGCCGTTCGGGGCCGTAGTCGTTACGGTTGATCAAAACAAAAAGTAGCGTTGCGTCATGGGCAACACCGACGCCGGCTCGCAGGTCAGAAGTTCTCCGTCGGCGCGCACCTCGTAGGTTTGCGCGTCGATCTGCATGGTCGGCGCAAAGTGGTTATGCACCATGTGCTGTTTCTTCACCGTGCGACAGGCCTTTACCGTGGCGATATGCTTGCGCAGCCCGAGCGCCTGGTGGACGCCGCCGGTAATGGCAGCCTGGCTGAGGAAGGTGAGCGAGCCACGTTGCAGCGCGCCGCCGAAGGCGCCGAACATCGGGCGGTAGTGCACCGGTTGCGGCGTCGAGATCGACGCGTTGGGGTCGCCCATGGCGGCGGCGGCGATGAAACCGCCCTTGAGGATCAGCGCGGGCTTGACGCCGAAGAAGGCCGGTTTCCACAGCACCAGGTCGGCCCATTTGCCGGGCTCGATGCTGCCGACCTCATGCGCCAGCCCATTGGCCAGCGCCGGGTTGATCGTCAGCTTGGCGAGGTAGCGCTTGACGCGGAAGTTGTCGTTGCGCTGCAGGGCTTCGACAGGCTCAGGCTGCACCGATGCGGGCGCCAGCCAGCCGCGCTGCTGCTTCATCTTGTGCGCGGTCTGCCAGCAGCGAATGCTGATCTCGCCGACCCGACCCATCGCCTGCGAGTCCGAACTGAACATGCTGATCGCGCCCAGGTCGTGCAGGATGTCCTCGGCGGCGATGGTTTCCTTGCGGATGCGACTTTCGGCGAACGCCAGGTCCTCGGCGATTCCCGCGTCAAGGTGGTGACACACCATCAGCATGTCCAGGTGCTCGTCGATGGTGTTGATGGTGAACGGCATCGTCGGGTTGGTCGACGAGGGCAGGAAATTCTGCTCGCCTACCACGCGCAGGATGTCGGGCGCGTGGCCGCCGCCGGCGCCCTCGGTATGGTAGGCGCACAGAGTGCGGCCCCTGGTCGCCGCAATCGTGCTTTCGACGAAGCCCGATTCGTTCAGCGTGTCGCTGTGGATCGAGACCTGCGTGTCGGTTTCCTCCGCCACGCCGAGGCAGCAGTCGATCGCAGCCGGCGTCGTGCCCCAGTCTTCATGCAGTTTCAGGCCGATGACGCCTGCGTCAATCTGCTGGCGCAGCGCCTGCGGCAGGCTGGCGTTGCCCTTGCCCAGGAAGCCCAGGTTCATGGGGAACGCCTCGGCCGCCAGCAGCATGCGCGCGATGTTCTCGGGCCCCGGCGTGCAGGTGGTGGCCAGCGTGCCGGTGGCCGGGCCGGTGCCGCCGCCGATCATCGTCGTCACGCCGCTCATCAACGCCTCTTCAATTTGCTGCGGGCAGATGAAGTGGATATGCGAGTCGATGGCGCCAGCGGTGACGATCATGCCTTCTGCCGCGATGACTTCGGTGCCCGGGCCGATGACGATGTCGACGCCCGGCTGCACGTCCGGGTTGCCGGCCTTGCCAATCGTCGCGATGCGGCCACCGCGCAGGCCGATGTCGGCCTTGACGATGCCCCAGTGGTCCAGGATCAGTGCATTGGTCAGCACGCAATCGACCGCCTCACCGCGCCCCGGGCCATTGACGCGCTGCGATTGACCCATGCCGTCGCGTATCGTCTTGCCGCCGCCAAACTTGACCTCTTCGCCATAGCCTCCGGCGCGCAGCGTGTAGTCCTGCTCGACCTCGATGATCAGGTCGGTGTCGGCCAGCCGCAGGCGGTCGCCCACCGTCGGGCCGTACATCTCGGCATAGGCTCGTCGTCCGATGGTTGCCATCCGCGCTGCTCCTGGTAACGCGCTACAGCGCGCCCATCACGTCGCCGCGAAAGCCGAACACCTTGCGCTCGCCGGCGTAATCGACCAGCTCGACGGTGCGCTGCTGACCGGGCTCGAAACGCACGGCCAGCCCCGACCCGATGTTGAGCCGCATGCCGCGCGCCGCGGTCCGGTCGAAAGCCAGCGCCGGATTGGTTTCGGCAAAGTGGTAATGCGAGCCGACCTGGATCGGCCGGTCGCCGCTGTTCTGCACCACCAGCACGAGGGTGCGCCGCCCGGTGTTGAGCAGGTGTGCCCCTTCTTCGGTGAACAGTTCTCCGGGGATCATGTGGCGGTCTGGCTGCTGCGTCGGTTCAAACAATGGGTTGGTGCACGGTCACCAGTTTGGTGCCATCGGGAAACGTGGCCTCGACCTGGATGTCGGGAATCATGTCGGCCACACCGTCCATCACGTCCTCGCGGCTCAGGATCTGGCGCCCTTCGCTCATCAGCGCGGCGACCGTCTTGCCGTCGCGCGCGCCCTCCATCACGGCCGCCGAGATCAGCGCTACCGCTTCTGGGTAGTTGAGCTTCAGTCCGCGCGCGCGCCGACGCTCAGCCAGCAGGGCGGCCGTGAAGAGCAGCAACTTGTCCTTTTCGCGTGGCGTCAGTTCCATCGATCTTTCAGTTCCAACTCAGTGCGGCAATTTTCAGGCC
Organism: Burkholderiaceae bacterium; assembly: GCA_038901755.1. Taxonomy (GTDB): domain Bacteria; phylum Pseudomonadota; class Gammaproteobacteria; order Burkholderiales; family Burkholderiaceae_C; genus JBCKPE01. The sequence continues at coordinate 26,747 of JBCKPH010000006.1, forward strand.
CCACATTTCGCCTTGAAATGAGGAGGCAACGCCTGATTATGGTGCGTCGCGCGCTATCACGACGCGGCGCACCCATTGCCTGCCTGTCCGCGTGTGGCCTCCAGCCATGGCCGTTTACCGCTTGGCGCAGGCTAGAATCGTGACCCATGCGGGCGGCCAATGGCAGGCGGTGGCATGGTCCTTGCTGTGAAGCTGTCGGATCAATTTTTTTTCTAACCTGGAGTACTACGATGAAGCGTCGCGAAAGCTTGAAGAAACTCATTTCCGCAATGGCCCTTGGCAGCGGCCTGGCCACCATGGGGGGTGCCGCGCTCGCGCAGAGCCGCGCAGGTTCGCTCGTCGCCGCCGTCTTCCCAGGCTCTTGGGAAGACGCCTATCGCGCAATCGTGGTACCTCTGGTCAAGAGCCAGGGCAGCGAGCTCGTCCTCTCGCCGGCGCTTGCGCAAGACCAGCTCGCCAAATTGCTGGCGAGCCAAGGCGGCAGGCCCGCCTTCGACGCAATCTTGGTGTCGCCAGGCCAGACGATGGTGGCAATTGAACGCGGGTTGATCGAAAAAATCGATCCGAGCCGCCTCAAAAATTGGGGCAAGCTTATCCCGTCGGCGCGGACCGAGTGGGGCCCGAACGTGACGGTCGAACTCACCGGATTTGCCTACAACCCCAAACTCGTGCCGAAGCCCGCCACCTACAAAGACCTGTTCGATAATCCGGTCTATGACGGCAAGGTAGGGTGGATCGGTTTCGGCTCCAACACGGCGACGCTGGCATGGGTCGAAGTCGCCAAGGCCTATGGCGGTAGCGAGGACAATCTCGAGCCCGCATTCCGCAGGCTGGCGCGCCACCTTGCCAAGGTTGGGGCGATCGCCAACAGCGGCAACCAGCAATTGGCGCTTTTCCAGCAAGGCGAAATCGCCGTGTTCATCTCGAGCGTGGGCAACGTTGCGAACCTCAAATCGCAGGGCGCTTCGGTCGAATTCGCGCATCCGACCACCGGATCGCCGGCCTTGCCGGTGGCGATCCATCTGGCGAAGGGATCGCCAAATGCCGAGGCCGTCTACCAGTACATGGATGCGGCGATTTCGGCCGAAGCGCAGACGAAACTTGCCCTGCCGCCGACCGAAATGATCCCGACCAATGTCGATGTGCCGCTGACCGCCAGCCTCAAGAAATTCGTCACGGACGCCGACATGAAGAACATCGTCTTGCCGAACTGGGCGAAGATCAACCCGAACCGCGCGGCGTGGTCGGCCGAGTTCGACCGCGTCGTGAAGAAATAGCGACAAGAGCACCGCGGGGCGACGAGATGACCCGCGGCGGAATTCCGTTCGTGGCGCCAATGCTGGCGCTTTCGGTCGCGGGCTTTCTCGTGCCCCTGTTGGTGTTGGGCGCGTTCAGCTTCGCCGATCCGGCGGGCGGAGCGACGCTCGAGAATTACCGCCGCATTCTTGCCGACCCGTTCGCGCTGCGCGTCCTGCTCGACACGCTGTGGCTTGGCACCAAGGTCGTTGCGCTCACAACGTGCATCGGCTTGCCGCTGGCGCTGCTCTATTGGCACGCGGGCCCGCGCCAGCGCAGCCTGCTCGTTTTCCTCACCTTGCTGCCGATGCTGACCAGCAATGTCGTGCGGACCTTTGCCTGGATTGTGATTCTGAGCCGCCAGGGTCCGGTGAGCCAAGCGCTGGTCGAACTCGGCTTTTTCCCCGTACCGCGCAGCTTGCTGTTCAACGAGATGGCCGTCGTCGTCGTCCTCACCCAGATCGAGCTTCCGCTGCTCTTGTTGCCGATCATGGCGGTCATGTCGCGCGCCGACCGCAGCTTGGTTGCGGCCGCCCAAACGCTGGGGGCCGGGCCGTGGCGCATCTTGTGGACCATCATTTTGCCGATGGCGGCGCCCGGCATCCTGGCGGGTTGGGTGCTGGTCTTTGCCAGCGCCACAACGTCCTACGTGACGCAGTCGGTGATCGGCGGTGCTCGCCACATCTATCTTCCGCAATTCATCTATCGCGAGGTCAGTGTCCTGTTCCAATGGCCGTCCGCGGCGGCGATCGCGTTCGTGCTGCTGCTTTCGACGAGCGTGGTGATGTTGGCGTTCGTGGCGCTTGCCCGCCATCCGAGGCTCGCGGGCCATGGTTAAGCGTTTTCGGTTCGACGAATTTGCCTATCGCGCGGCCGTCGGCGGCCTTGGCGGGCTCGCCATCGTTTTCATGGTGGCGCCCGTGCTCGTCGGGCTCGCAATGTCGTTCACAGACGGGAACACGCTGAAATTTCCGCCCGACGGATTCTCGCTTCGATGGTACCAGGCACTGCTCGATCCGGTGCGATCGGGACCGCTCCATGTCGCGATTTGGAACTCCCTCATGATCGCCGCGCTTGCGGTCGTGGGCGCTTTTCTTTTTGCGGTCCCGGCCGCTTACGGCGCGGCGCGGCTGGCCCCGCGCGCCGCTGCGGCGGTCGAGCCTCTGATGCTGGCGCCGCTGGTGCTGCCCACGCTTGTCTACGGCCTTGCCGCTTTGATTGCGTTCAGCGCCATTGGCCTGCGCCCGTCCTTCGCGCTGGTCGTGGTCGGGCATGTCGTGGTCTTCGGCCCGTTGATGTACCGGGCTTGCGTCGGGATCGCGCAGCGTCTCGACCCCAGCCTCGAGGAGGCTTCGACGCTGCTTGGCGTCGGCGCATTCATGACATTCGTGCGCGTCACGCTTCCGCTGATGGTGCCGGGCATCCTTGCGGGCGCGTTCCTGGTTTTTATGCAGTCGCTCGACAATGTTTCGGTCTCGCTTTTCCTTGCGGATCCGCGCACAACGGTCTTGCCGCTGCGCATGTTTCAGATGATCGAAGAATCGCTCGACGTGCGCGTCGCGGCGATTTCGGGGTTCCTGATCTTGATCGCGTTCGTCGGGCTGTTTCTCGCGCGCCGCGTGCTGGAACCCGCCCGAACAGACTGAGCAACGCCGCAACTCCACTAAAAACACAAGAAGGACCGAAGATGACAAACCAATCCCGCCCCACGATCGAAACCCTTATGGGGGACTTTGCGCCGAATTTCGACTTTGTCCCGCCGCCGCCTTTGCCGGTCGCCGAGTACGAAGAGCGTTTGCGCCGCGTACGCCGCGAGGCGGTCGTCGCAGGCCACGACGCTATCGTCATCCATACCGGCATGGTCGGCTGGTTCCACGCCTCGAACGCCTATTTGCGCTACATGATCGACTGGATGCGCGAAGGGGTGCTGATCGTGCCTACCGACAACGACAAACCGCTCGTTCTGCTGAGCTTCTTCACTGAGTCCGTTCTTCTGCCGCCCGGCGGCGAGCCGGTCTTGGTCGATGAAATCTGGCAGATCGGTGCAATCGGGCGCGAATATGCCGATCGGACCGGCTCGTCCGCCGAAAAGGCCTGCGAAGCCAGCGCCAAAATGCTGGTCGACATTCTGGGGCCGAGCCCGCAAATCGGGCGCATTGGCGACGGCAAGTCGGTCAAATTTTGGGCCCAGCTCGAAGATCTCATGCCCAAGGCGAAGTTTGTGGACGAGAACGGCATCATCGACCGCATGCAGCGCGTCCGCTCGCCGCGCGAGATCGACATGTTCCGCGCGGCAGGCCAACTCATCGACGTCGCGACGCAGGCCGCGTACCATGTGACACGCCCCGGCGTGACGGATGCTGAAATCTACGCGGCCTTCACCTTCGCCCAGATGGCGCGGGGCGGCGAAACCGGCGACGGATACCAGATCGGCATCAACGAGTTCGGCACGCATTGCGGAAAGCCCTACGGCCATGTCGTGCGGCCAGGGGACTTGATCAATATCTACGTGTCGAACGTCACTTTCCGCGGCTATACCGGCCAGACCGCGCGCATGATTTCGGTTGGGCAGATCACCAAGCACCAGGAAAACGTGATCGCGGCCTGCGTCGAGGGCGTCAAGCGGGCCGAGAAGCTGATCAAGCCCGGCGCTTTGTTCCGCGACGTCAACAATGCGGCGTTTGAGCCCTACATTGAGCTCGGCCTGCTGAAATCTCCCGAGGCGCGCACCATGCCCTATATCTGGGAGCCCATGCCCGACGGCACGCCGCGCCTTGTCAAACGCCAGTACGTGCAAGACATCGACTGGGAGGCGCAGGGGCGCAAACTCATGCATGTGTATCCGGCACAGTACGGCCCGCACAATCCCAATCTTGGGCATTCGATCGGCATGGCGGGGGCAGGCAACAGCTTCAACGTCTCGTCGCACAATTACGACCGGCTCGAGGAAGGCATGGTCTTCGTGTTGCACACGCAATGGATTGAACCCTTGGCGGCGGGCTGCAATGTCGGCGACCTCTACGCCGTCACCAAAGACGGTTTCGAAAATCTGAGCCGCCACACGCCGCTCGATTTGCACCGGGTCTGACGCCCGAAACGCACGTCACGGAGACAGCGCGATGCACGACATCAAAGATACGCGGAACCTCACGCTTGTGGGCGGGCTCAAAGTGCTCAACGCCGCGATCGCCGAGGCCGAGCGGATCGGGCAGCCCATGTGCATTGCTGTCGTCGACAGCGGCGGCAACGTGCTTGCATTGGCGCGCATGGACGGCTCCAAAGCGCTCAGCGTGATTTCCGCGACCAACAAGGCGCGCACGGCCGCGTTGTCGGGCGAGCCCACGGGCGGGGCCCATGCGGACGTCGAAATCCAAATCGCGCTGGCGTCGGAGAGCAAATGGACCAATCTGATCGGCGGGTTGCCCGTACGCGTGGATGGTTCAATCGTTGGCGCGGTTGCGGCCGGATCGGGCACGGGGGCGCAGGATCTTGCGGTGGCGCGTGCGGGTGCGGCCGCGATCGCGGGCGCCGACATGTTCGCGCATTTCGTGCCGATGGGCGCCGAAGATACCGGGATCGTGCGCGGCTCGCATCCGGAGAAGGTGCGTGGCTGAGCCGTCGACGGCCGCAGCGATCGCAGCTTTTGTGCGAAACGGGGAATACACCGCGCGCGAAGCCGTTTCGTCTTGCCTACGCCGGATCGCGTCGGTCGAGGACAGCGTGCATGCGTTTAGCACGCTCGATGCCCAAACGGCGCTGGTGCAGGCGGCGACGATCGATGCGCGCATCGCGGCCGGCGATGCTATCGGGCCGCTCGCAGGCGTGCCGATCGCTGTCAAAGACCTGATCGTTACGCGCGGATTGAAGACAACCTTCGGATCTCCGCTTTACGCCGACTATGTACCCGACGAAGACGACGTTTCGGTCGAACGTCTCAAAGAGGCGGGCGCGATAGTGATAGGCAAGACCAACTGCTCGGAATTCGGATACGGCCCCGTCGGCCACAATGCGCTTTTTCCCACGACCTGTAACCCGTGGAACCCCGCGCTGACGCCGGGCGGATCGAGTGCCGGGACCGCCGCTGCCGTGGCGGCGCGTGCCGTGCCCGTCGGGCTCGGCAGCGACGGCGGCGGCTCTATCCGGATTCCTGCCGCTTTGTGCGGGATCGTCGGCATGAAAGCCTCGTGGGGCCGCGTCCCCCTCCATCCGGGCTGCCGCGACGAAAGCTTGCCCGGCGCGTCGGGATGGGAATCGCTTGAGCATATCGGGCCGCTGGCACTGACGGTGGCCGACCTTGCGCTGGTTCTGTCGGTCATTGCCGGTCCGTCGAGCCGCGACCGTCACTCGCTGCCAAGCGAACCTGGCGCCTTCGCGATCGCGCCTTTGGAGTCGTTGCGCGGCGCGCGAATCGCCTACAGCGCCGATCTAGGGTTCGCATCGGTCGAGCCCGAGACGCGCGACATTGCCGCGCGCGCCGCGCACGGCTTTGCACGCGCGTTCGGCTGCGAGATTGTCGAAACCAATCCAATCCTTGGCGACCCGCAGCGCGACTTTGAAGCGCTGGTCGCACTCGACACCGATCGCGTCGGCCTGCGCCGCCTTGCGGCCGAGAAGGGACATCGGTTCGAGGGGCCGCTTGCGCAGCTCTTGGCGACATCTTGGACCGCCGACGACTTCACGGCCGCAATTCTCGCGCGCAAACGGATCGCCAACACGATGTCCCGGTTCATGACGCAATTCGATCTGCTGCTGACGCCGACAACCGCGGCGGCGGCGTTCCCGATCGAGACGCAAGGGCCGTCCGGCTGGACGCCCTTTACAGCACTCGCAAATCTCACGGGCCAGCCCGCCGCCTCGGTACCGGCGGGATTCACGGCCGATGGGCGGCCAGTCGGCCTGCAAATCGTCGGGCGCCATCTTGCCGACTCGCGCGTCCTGACGGCTTGTGCGGCTTTCGAAGCCGTCTTCCCCTGGGCGCATGTTCTACCAATAATCGCGGCGCCGACTCGCAGCTCAAGGTCTGTCTGACGGACCTGCGACTGATAGGTCAGACACAATCGAAACAAAGCGAAACCTGGAATGTCCATGCTCCTAGAAAAACCGGTACCTAGAGACCTTCGGATCGTTGTCGGCGCGACGCTCGACCGCACGCGTCGCGGCGAAAGCTTGGCCGTCGAGGGCATCGTCCATGCCTATTCCGGAGTGCCGGCGCTCGACGATGTCAGCTTCGCTGTGCCCGCTGGCGGGATCGCGGCCATCCTTGGACCGAGCGGCTGCGGCAAATCGACCATGCTTCGCATTGTCTCGGGTCTCGTGCGGCCGACGGCCGGCAAGGTCCGGATCGGATCGCGCGATGTGAGCGAAGTTCCGGCGCGCGAACGGCGCGTTGGCATGGTGTTTCAGAACTACGCTCTTTTCCCGCACATGACCGTGCGCGAAAACATCGGCTACGGATTGTCGTCGCTGCCGCGCGACGCGCGCCACGCGCGCGTCGCCCAGCTTCTGGCTCTCGTGCGTCTCGAAATTTTCGCCGACCGCCTGCCGCGGCAATTGTCGGGCGGCCAGCAGCAGCGCGTGGCCGTGGCGCGCGCACTCGCCCCGAGCCCGACCCTGCTGCTGCTCGACGAACCCTTCGCGGCCCTCGACCGCGCCCTTCGCGCAGACATGCAAGGCGAGTTCGTGCGCCTGCAGCGCGAACTCGGCATCACGACGATCCTGGTCACCCACGACCAGGAGGAGGCGCAAGCCGTCGCCGACACGCTGATTGTGATGAATGGCGGGCGCGTCGAACAGGTTGGCAGCCCGGCCGAGCTTTACGACAGCCCGTGCAGCCTCTTCGTAAACACATTCGTGGGCGAGGCCTCGGTCTTCGCCGCGACGGTCGTAGCCGACGGCGAAGACGGTGCGATACTGCGCCTCGCGACCGGGGACGAGATCCGGCTGGGGCGCCGATCCGGCTTTTTGCGCGGCGCTTCGGTCGTGCTGGCGATCCGTCCCGAGCATGTGACGCTGCACGACAAGCCCGCCGCCGGCGCATTGCCCGCGCGCCGTATCCAGGCCATCGCGCAAGGTTCGCTGCTGATGCACGACCTCGCACTCGCCGACGGCACGAAGCTCAAGGCCATCGAACGCCGCACGCCGCACGCGCCCGATCCGCACGGCTCGGCCGAGCTCCACGTCACCTTCGCGCTCGAACATTGCCGCCTGTATCCAGCCCCCTGACCCCGTCCGCACCGCACCAGAAAGGGAACACCTGTGAACCGCTACGACCTCATCGTGAAGAGCGCCGACATCGCCACAGCCGGCGATCGCTACCGCGCCGACATCGGTATCCGCGACGGACGCATCGCGGCCATTGCGCAACAGCTCGATGGTGAAGCTGGCGAAGTGATCGACGCCGCCGGGCGCCTCGTCACGCCCGGGGGCGTTGACGGCCATGTCCACCTGGACCAGCCGACCAACGACGGTTCGAAGTTTTCCGACGACTTCTTCACCGGCACGCGCTCGGCGGCCTGCGGAGGAACGACCACCGTCATTCCCTTCGCCGTCCAGCAAAAAGGCCATTCGCTGCAGGAGGCGGTGGACGACTACCATCGCCGCGCCGAGGGCAAGGCGGTGATCGACTATGCCTTTCATCTGATCGTGTCGGACGCCACGCGCCAGGTGACGCGCGAGGAATTGCCCAAACTGATCGGCGAGGGCTACACGTCGGTGAAGATCTACATGACCTACGATGACATGAAGCTGGACGACCGGCAGATCCTCGAGGTGCTGGCCGCCGCACGCAGGCACGGGGCCATGACGATGATCCATGCCGAGAACAGCGATTGCATCGGCTGGCTCACCGAGCAGCTCCTCGCCGCCGGCCTCGCCGCACCGACCTACCACGGGAGTTCCCGCCCGATGATGGTGGAACGCGAGGCCACCCATCGCGCCATTGCCCTGTCCGAGCTGGTCGACACGCCGATCCTGATCGTCCATGTCTCAGGGCGCGAGGCTGTGGAGCAGATCCATTGGGCACGCGGCCGCGGCCTGCCGATCTATGCAGAAACTTGTCCCCAGTACCTGTTTTTGACCGCCGACGATCTGGGCATCGACCCCCGCGACCCGAGCCACGGCATGCGCTGCATCTGCAGCCCCCCGCCGCGCGACAAGGGCAACCAGCAGGCGATCTGGGACGGCCTGGCCAACGGACTGTTCACGATCGTGTCGTCCGATCACGCGCCGTTCAACTACCACGGCGAAGGCGGCAAGAAAAACGCCGGTGAGAACGCGCCGTTCAACCAGGTGCCGAATGGCATCCCGGGTGTGGAGACGCGGTTGCCTTTGCTGATGAGCGAAGGCGTGCTGGGCGGACGCATCGACATCCACCGCTTCGTCGAACTCACCTCCACCAACCCCGCCCGCCTGTACGGCCTGTATCCGAAGAAGGGCACGATCGCGGTCGGCAGCGATGCAGATCTGGTGATCTGGGAAATGTACGGGGCCGGCAACGAGCGGGTGCTCGCTCACGCCATGCTGCACAGCGCCTGCGACTACACGCCTTACGAAGGCCGGGCCCTGCGTTGCTGGCCGGCGCACACCTTGTCGCGGGGGCGGACGGTCTGGAGGGACGGTGTTTTCACCGGCCAGCCCGGGGACGGCCGGTTCCTGCCCTGCCTGCGTCCGCGCCAGCCCGATGAAAGCTCACCGCTTGCCAAATGGCTGTAAGCGGAAATCCCGCCACCCCAATCACAGAGTAGGGTTTTGTCGCAGTAAGCGATGCCTGACAATGACAGCATGACGGAGACGACCCAAATGGCGATGATTGGCGAGCTGCGCAAGGTGCTCAAACGGCTGCACTACCCGTTGGAGGTCATGCTGGTGTGCGCTCGCTGGTACGCGGCTTATCCGCTGAGCCTGCGCCACATCGAAGAGATGATGCATGAGCGCGGCGTCTTTGTTGATCACGCGACCGTACACCGCTGGGCGTTGAAAATCCTGCCGATCTTGGCCCTTGTCTTTCGCAGACGCAAGCGCCCCTTGGGTACGAGCTGGCGTATGGACGAGACCTATATCAAAGTCGTCGGTCAGTGGAGATATCTGTACCGCGCTGTGGACAAGGCGGGCGATACGGTGGACTTCTTACTCACTGCCAAGCGAGACACGGCGGCGGCACAGCGTTATCTGGAGAGAGCCATCAACCTGCATGGCCTGCCTGAGAAGATCACCATTGACAAAAGCGGCGCCAACACGGTCGCTATCCATAGCGTCAATGAGGACGCCTGCCTTGACATTGAGCTGCGCCAATGCAAGTACCTCAACAACATCGTTGAGCAGGACCACCGGGCGGTGAAACGAGTCACGGCTCCGATGCTGGGGTTCAAGTCGTTCTGGAGTGCCAAGAGGTTGATCGCCGGAATCGAGACCATGCACATGATCAAGAAGGGGCAGTTGCACTGCCCCCAAGGACAATCCCTGTCTGCAGCACAGCAGTTCTACGGCCGGACGTTTTGATCTCGAAGTGCCATCGCCACCTTTCTACGCCTCTTGCACGCTATTGCGACAGAGCCGTCTTGCTCGACCTCGATGATCAGGTCGGTGTCGGCCAGCCGCAGGCGGTCGCCCACCGTCGGGCCGTACATCTCGGCATAGGCTCGTCGTCCGATGGTTGCCATCCGCGCTGCTCCTGGTAACGCGCTACAGCGCGCCCATCACGTCGCCGCGAAAGCCGAACACCTTGCGCTCGCCGGCGTAATCGACCAGCTCGACGGTGCGCTGCTGACCGGGCTCGAAACGCACGGCCAGCCCCGACCCGATGTTGAGCCGCATGCCGCGCGCCGCGGTCCGGTCGAAAGCCAGCGCCGGATTGGTTTCGGCAAAGTGGTAATGCGAGCCGACCTGGATCGGCCGGTCGCCGCTGTTCTGCACCACCAGCACGAGGGTGCGCCGCCCGGTGTTGAGCAGGTGTGCCCCTTCTTCGGTGAACAGTTCTCCGGGGATCATGTGGCGGTCTGGCTGCTGCGTCGGTTCAAACAATGGGTTGGTGCACGGTCACCAGTTTGGTGCCATCGGGAAACGTGGCCTCGACCTGGATGTCGGGAATCATGTCGGCCACACCGTCCATCACGTCCTCGCGGCTCAGGATCTGGCGCCCTTCGCTCATCAGCGCGGCGACCGTCTTGCCGTCGCGCGCGCCCTCCATCACGGCCGCCGAGATCAGCGCTACCGCTTCTGGGTAGTTGAGCTTCAGTCCGCGCGCGCGCCGACGCTCAGCCAGCAGGGCGGCCGTGAAGAGCAGCAACTTGTCCTTTTCGCGTGGCGTCAGTTCCATCGATCTTTCAGTTCCAACTCAGTGCGGCAATTTTCAGGCCCCACATTTCGCCTTGAAATGAGGAGGCAACGCCTGATTTTGGTGCGTCGCGCGGTCGGGATCTACTGGTTGCCAAAGCCGCGGTGCGCCCAGGCAGTGGTGCGCTTTTCGATCCGGCTGAACAGCTCGTACATCGCCATCGCCATCGCACCCACCACCACCAGTCCGGAAAATGCCAGTCCCATCTGCATCGCCGAGCCGGCGGAAATCAGCAGGTAGCCGATGCCCTCGTTCGAGGCCGTCATTTCAGACACCGTGGTGCCGACGAAGGCCAGCGTGATCGCGACCTTGAGCGAACCATAGAAGTAGGGCATGGAGCGCGGCAGCCCAACCTTGACCAGCACGTCCCAGCGCTTCGCGCCGAGGACACGCAACACGTCTTCCAGTTCGGGCTCGAGCGTGGCCAGTCCGGTCGCGATATTCACCATGATCGGGAAGAAGGAAATCAGGAAGGCCGTCAGTATGGCAGGGCCGATGCCGATGCCAAACCAGACCACCAGGATCGGGACAAAGGCGGCTTTCGGCAGCGCATTGAATGCCGTCATCAACGGGTAGACCGCGGTGTAGGCAAGGCGCGAACTGCCGATCAGAAAACCGAGCATGACACCGACGACGATGGCGATGCCAAACCCGGCCATGGTGACCCAGTAGGTTCTCCAGGCATGGGCGGCGATCACGCCCTTGAACTCCCAGGTCTGCGTGGCAATGCGCCAGGGGCTGGGAAAAATGAACTCGGAAACGTCGAATGCCGAACAGATCAGTTGCCACAACGCGAGCACCGCCATCAGCAGAACCCAGGGGGCGTAGCGTTCCTGCTGCTTCCTGGACAGGCTCATGGCGTGCTCACGGGATCGGCCGGCGCGGTGGTCTTGCGAATCACGCCGATGTGGCCGCGAAGCTCGTGCACGATGTCGCCGAACGCGCTGCCGTAGGTGATCTCCAGGTCCCGTGGCCGCGGCAGATCGATCTCGCGCTTGAGCAAAAAACGCCCCGGACTCTTGCTCATGACGTAGACGGTATCGGCCAGGAACACCGATTCGCGCAGGTCGTGGGTCACCAGGATCACGTTGAATTTTCGTTCGGTCCAGAGATCCCGCAGCACGCACCAGAGTTCTTCCTTGGTGAAGGCGTCCAGGGCGCCAAACGGCTCGTCAAGCAACAGCATTTTCGGCTCATGGATCAGCGCCCGGCAGATGCTGGTGCGCTGCTGCATGCCGCCGGACAGTTCCCAGGGAAACTTCTTCTCAAAGCCGCCGAGTCCGACAGTGCGCAGCAGCCGCAAGGCGCGCTCCGCGTACTCGGCGCGCTTGCTTCTGAAATTGGAGCGGTAGGGCTCGACAATCTCGAGCGGCAGCAGCACATTGTCGAGCGTGGTGCGCCAGGGCAGCAGCGAGGGCGCCTGAAAAGCCATGCCCGATATCTTCAGCGGCCCGGTCACCGGCTGGCCATCGACCTGGACCCGGCCACGACTCGGTATCTTCAACCCGGTCGTCAGCTTCATGAAGGTGGACTTGCCACAGCCCGAGGGCCCGACGATGGCGATGAACTCGCCCTGCCGGACCTGCAGCGTGATGTCCTCTACGGCAAACTGGCTGGCCGCCAGCAACTCCTCGTTATAGGCTAACCAGACCTGGTCGAACTCTAGGAATGCCATTCGTCATTTTTTCGCGGGCAGGATGTTGAGCTCGGCCGCGCTGGGCAGAAAAGAGCCGTTCCATATGGCGTCCGGATTGACTCGGGTCTTGGTGTTGAAGGCGTCCGAGACCTGGCTCGCCATCAGGGCCAGGCGCGGGCCTTTGATCTGGCCAAAGCCTTCGGCGCGCGCGTCCGGGCTGTTGATGACGGTGTCAATCGCCAGTTTGAGGCGGCGCGTTTCAAGCTCGACGTTGATGATGCCGTCGCGCTCCTTGACCGTTTGAATCGCTTCGGCCGGATTCGCAATCACGTCCTTCACGCCTTTGGTGAAGGCCTGCAGGAAGGCTTTCACGGCAGCCGGGTTCTCGCGGATGATCTTCGGCGTGGCGATGATGGCGTTGCCGTAAAGCTTGACGCCGTGCTCCGGGTAGGCAAACACCGTCACGTCCTCGGCCTTGACGCCGCGGGCTTCAAGATTGAGGAGCGATGTGAAGGTGAAGCCGGTGATGGCATCGACGTCGCCGCGCACCAGCATGGTTTCGCGCAGCGGCGGGTCCATCGCCGTCCACTGGACCGCGCCAATGCCGTTGGCTTTCTGGAAGATCGGGAAGGCGCGGCGTCCGGCGTCAAACACCGGCGCTCCCATTTTCTTGCCTGTCAGATCAGCCGGTGTCTTGATGCCGGATTTCTTCAGCGCCATGACCGAGGCCGGCGTATTGTTGTAAACCATCATGATGGCCACCGGCTTGTTCGGCGCGTCCGGGTTGTTGGCGTGAAACTCCATCAGCGCCGCCAGGTCGGCAAAACCGATGTCGTAGGTGCCCGATGCAACGCGGGTCACGGCAGCGCCTGAGCCGCTGCCGGCGTCCACGGTCACGTCGAGCTTGGCCGCCTTGAAGTAGCCCTTGGCGACTGGCACCAGGAACAGTGAGGCCGGGCCCTCAAAGCGCCAGTCGAGCTGGAACTTGATGGGCGTGTTCTGGGCCTGGGCGCTGGCGAAGAAGGCGCAAAGGCCCAGGGTGGCGATGGAATGAATCAGTTGGCGTCGGATCATGGTGGTTTGCGGTGGCAAAGCCGAGGGTAATTTGGCAGCGGGGCGGGGCCATGAGTCAGCGCCCGGACGGGTGACCATGGAAGGAATGAACAAGTCTTGAATGCTGCCTGAATATCGCTCCTCGTTGCATCGCGGTAAACCCTAGCGCAGCTTCGACCGCAGGGTGCCCTACCGAGGCGATATGGTTTTGGCGCTGGCCGCAGCCAGCGCGGTCATGTTCAGTACGCGCCGCACCGTGGCCGATGGGGTGAGAACATGGGCCGACGCGGCGGCGCCCATCAGGATCGGACCCACGGTGACGCCGTGGCTGCTGGTGACCTTGAGCACGTTGAAGAGGATGTTGGCCGAATCGAGTGACGGGCAGATCAGGATGTTGGCCGCGCCCGACAGCGTCGAGTCGCTCAGGTAGCTGCGGCGAATTTCTTCGGACAGCGCCGCATCGCCATGCAGCTCGCCGTCGCATTCGATGTCGGGTGACTGGGCGCGGAACAAGTCACGCGCCAGCCGCATCTTGCGGGCTGAGGGGCGGCTCGACGAACCGTAACTCGAGTGCGATAAAAAGGCCACCTTGGGCGGGATGCCGAAGCGCTGCAACTGTTCGGCCGCCATCGCCGCGATCTCGGCGAGCTGCTGCGCGCTCGGGTCCTCGTTGACATAGGTGTCGGCAATGAACAGCGTGCGCGAGTCGGCCAGCAACGCGTTGACGGTGGCGTAGCCGCTGGCGCCGCGTTTCAGCCCGATGATGTCGCGGATCCGTTCCAGATGGGTCTCGAAGCGGCCCGACAGGCCGCACAGCATGGCGTCGGCGTCACCCAGCACCAGCATCAACGCGGCGATGATGGTGTTGGAACGGCGCACGGCGGCCTTGGCCGTCTCGGGGGTGACGCCGTTGCGCGCCATCAGCCGGTGGTAATGCTCCCAGTAGCGGCGAAAACGCGGGTCGTCCTCGGGATTCACCACCTCGAAGTCGATGCCGGGACGCAACCGCAGGCCGGCCTTCTTGACGCGGGCGGCAATCACTGCCGGCCGGCCGATCAGGATCGGCGTCGCCAGCCCTTCGTCCAATGCCATTTGCGCCGCGCGCAGCACCCGCTCGTCCTCGCCGTCGGCGTAGGCGACCCGCTTCGCGCCACTCGGCATCGCCTTGGCCAGGCCAAACACCGGTTGCATCAGCAGGCCGGTCTGGTAAACAAAACGCGACAGGCTTTGCCGATAGGCTTCCAGGTCCTTGATCGGCCGCGTTGCTACGCCCGATTCCTGCGCCGCCTTGGCCACTGCCGGCGCAATACGCAAGATCAGGCGCGAATCGAAGGGTTTGGGGATCAGATACTCGGGACCGAACGACAGCTCCTGCCCGGCGTAAGCAGCGGCCACCTCGTCGCTGATTTCGGCCTTGGCCAGGTCGGCGATCTGGCGCACGCAGGCCAGCTTCATGGCTTCGGTGATCTTTGTCGCGCCGCAGTCCAGCGCGCCGCGGAAGATGTACGGAAAACACAGGACGTTGTTGACCTGATTTGGATAGTCCGAGCGCCCGGTGGCGATGATGCAGTCGGGGCGCACTGCCTTGGCCAGTTCGGGCCGGATTTCCGGCTCGGGGTTGGCCAGCGCCAGGATGATGGGTTTGGCCGCCATGGTCTTGACCATTTCCTGCGTCAACACGCCGGCGGTCGAGCAACCGAGGAACACATCGGCGCCCTGCACCACGTCAGCGAGCACACGCGCCTTGGTGCTTTGCGCGTAGCGCTGTTTCGACTCGTCGAATCCGCCCGGGCGGCCCTGGTAGATCACGCCCTTGGAGTCGCAGGCAAAGATGTTCTCGCGCTTGACGCCCAGGCCGACCATCACGTCCAGGCAGGCAATGGCCGCGGCGCCTGCGCCGGAAACCGCGATCTTGACCTGGCCAATGTCTTTCCCCACAAGTTCCAGGCCGTTCAGCAGCGCGGCTGCCGAAATGATGGCGGTGCCGTGCTGGTCGTCGTGGAACACCGGAATGTTCATGCGCTCACGCAACTTTTGCTCGATGTAGAAACACTCCGGCGCCTTGATGTCCTCCAGGTTGATGCCGCCCAGCGTCGGCTCGAGAGCCGCAATGATGTCGATCAGCTTGTCGGGGTCGCGCTCGGCCAGCTCGATGTCGAACACGTCGATGCCGGCGAACTTCTTGAACAGGCAGGCCTTGCCTTCCATCACCGGCTTGGCAGCCAGCGGACCGATGTCGCCCAGCCCAAGCACCGCGGTGCCGTTGGTGACGACGCCGACCAGGTTGGCGCGCGAGGTGTACTCGGCGGCGAGCGTCGGGTCGGCCTGGATGTCCAGGCAGGGGTAGGCGACACCGGGCGAATAGGCCAGCGATAGGTCGCGCTGGTTCGAAAGCGGCTTGGTCGGCGTGATTGAGATCTTGCCGCGGGTCGGCAACCGGTGGTAGTCGCGCGCGGCCTCGCGCAGAGCCTGCTCGGCCGCTGAGAGTTCGGTGCTCATGGCTTGTCTCCTTGATTCGATTCGCTGTCGCAGATGGGTCCTGTCAGGGAGCCTTATGCGTCAGGCTGCACCGGATGCTGGGCCATCGCTTCCAGCGCTCGCACCAGTGCCGAATGATCCATCTGGCCATGTCCGAGCGCCGCGCAGGTCTGCATCAATTGCGCCGCCATGGCGGTTTGCGGCAACGCCATGTTGAGCGACTTCGCGCTTTGCAGCGCCAGGTTCAGATCCTTTTGATGCAGGGCAATGCGAAAGCCCGGGTTGAAGGTGCGCTTGATCATGCGCTCACCGTGCACCTCGAGGATGCGCGAGGCGGCAAAGCCCCCCATAAGGGCCTGGCGCACCTTGGCCGGATCGGCGCCGGCTTTCGAGGCAAACACCAGCGCCTCGCCGACGGCCGCGATGTTCAGCGCGACGATGATCTGGTTCGCCACCTTGCAAATCTGTCCGTCGCCGATGCCGCCGACCAGCGTGATGTTCTTGCCCATCAACTCGAACAGCGGCTTGATGCGTTCAAAGGCGGCTGTCTCGGCGCCCACCATGATGGTCAGGCTGGCTGCCTTGGCGCCGACCTCGCCCCCCGAAACGGGCGCGTCCAGGTAGTCGCAGCCCAGCGCCTTGATGCGCTGGCCAAACTGCTTGGTGGCGATCGGGTCGATCGAGCTGTGGTCGACCACGGTCTTACCGGCAGAGAGTCCGGCCGCGACGCCGTGCTCGCCGAACAGCACCTTCTCGACATCGGGGGTATCGGGCAGCATCAGCATGATGATGTCGGCGGCGCGGGCCACCTCCTGGGCGCTGGTGCAGACCGTGGCGCCGCCATTGATCAGGTCCTGCGAAACCTTGCTGCGGGTGTTGACAAACAGCCTGTGGCCGGCCTTGAGCAGATGCCCCGCCATCGGCGCACCCATGATGCCCAGTCCAATGAAGCCGATGTTCTGTTGCGCTGTCGACATGTGTTTCCTTGTGCAATGCCTCGACCAACAGGCGAGGCGGATTCAGAGTTGCGTGAGTCAAGTGGGGCAGGTCAATGCCCGTACTGTTTCAACCAGCCGAGGCCGGCGGTGGTGGTCGTCCTGGGCTTGTATTCGCAGCCGACCCAACCCTGGTAGCCGATGGCATCGAGATGGGCCAGCAGGAAGCCGTAATTGATCTCTCCGGTGCCAGGCTCGTGACGCCCCGGATTGTCGGCCAGCTGCACATGGCCAATGCGCGCCAGATGAGTTTTTAGCGTGTTGGCCAACTCGCCCTCCATGCGCTGGGCGTGGTAAATGTCGTACTGCAGGAACAGGTTGTCGGAACCGACGTCATCGATGATGGCCAGCGCCTGATCGGTCCGGTTCAGGAAGAAGCCCGGAATGTCGTAGTAATTGATTGGTTCGATCAGCAAACGTATTCCGGCATTTTTCAGCGCCGCCGCGGCATGGCGCAGATTGTCGACGAAGGTGGCGCGCGCTGTCGCGCTGTCAACGCCATCGGGCAGCTTGCCAGCCAGGCAGTTGACGCGCGGGCAGTTCAAAGCGTGGGCGTAACGGATGGCGCTCAGGACGCCAGTGCGAAACTCTTCCTTGCGAGTCGGATGACAGGCGATACCCCGTTCGCCGGCGTCCCAGTTTCCGCCGGGCAGGTTGTGCAACACCTGCTTGAGGCTGTGCCGCTTGAGTTGCTCGGCCAGTTCGGCGGCCTCGTAGCCGTAGGGAAACAGGTACTCGACGGCATCGAATCCGGCGGCCCGGGCCGCGGCAAACCGCTCCATGAAGGGCAGCTCGGTAAACAGCATCGACAGGTTGGCGGCGAGTTGCGGCATGGTATTTCCTTGGTCAGTCCAGCATATTGGCGCTGAGCGCGGCAATCGCCGTTGGCGCATCAGCCATGCCCTTGGCCAGTTCCTCGAATTCGACCACATTGTCGATTTCGGTTCCCATGGCAATGTTGGTGACCCGCTCCAGCATGATCTCGATCACCACCGGCACACGAAACTCGGCCATCCAAGATACCGCCTGCTTGATGGCCGGCGCAATCTCTTCCTGCCTGTGCACGCGGATCGCCTTGCAGCCCAAACCCTCGACCACCTTGACGTGATCGACGCCGTAACTGGCCTCAACGCCGCTGCTGGCGTCGGCATGGATGTTGTCAAACGCGAGCTGCACGCAGTAGTCCATCTCGAAGCCGCGCTGCGACTGGCGGATCAGGCCCAGGTAGGAGTTGTTGACGACGATGTGGATGTAGGGCAGCTTGAACTGGGCGCCCACCGCCAACTCCTCAATCATGAACTGGAAGTCGTAGTCGCCCGAGAGCGCAACGATGTTGCGCGCGGGGTCGGCAGCGCGCACGCCCAACGCTGCCGGGATGGTCCAGCCCAGCGGGCCGGCCTGGCCGCAGTTGATCCAGTGCCGGGGTTTGTAGACATGCAGGAACTGCGCCGCGGCAATCTGCGACAGGCCGATCGTGCTGACGTAACAGGCGTCGTCGCCAAAGGCGTTGTTCATGCACTGGTAAACCCGTTGCGGCTTCATCGGCACGCTGTCGAAATTGGTCTTGCGCAGCATGGTGCGCTTGCGCTCCTGGCATTGCGCGACCCAGCTGCCGCGATCGGCCAGTCGGCCCCCGGCCTTCATCTCGGTCGCGACCTTGAGCAGCAGTTCAAGGGCGGCCTTGGCGTCCGACACGATGCCCAGGTCCGGCGCAAAGACGCGCCCGATCTGGGTCGGCTCGATGTCGATGTGGACGAACTTGCGTCCCCTGCAGTAGACCTCGGTCGATCCGGTATGGCGATTGGCCCAGCGGTTGCCGATACCGAGCACGAAGTCCGACGCCAGCATGGTGGCGTTGCCGTAGCGGTGGCTGGTCTGCAAGCCGCACATGCCGGCCATCAGCGGGTGCTTGTCGGAGATCGAGCCCCAGCCCATGAGCGTCGGGATCACCGGGATGCCGGTCAGTTCGGCGAACTGCACCAGCAGGTCGCAGGCGTCGGCGTTGATGATGCCGCCGCCTGCCACGATCAGCGGACGCTCGGCCGCGTTCAGCATGGCCAGGGCCTTTTCGATCTGCGGCCGCTTGGCGGCGGGTTTGTAGACCGGCAACGACGCATAGGTGTCGGGGTCAAACTCGATCTCGGCCATCTGCACGTCAAACGGCAGGTCGATCAGCACTGGTCCCGGGCGGCCCGAACGCATCAGGTGAAAGGCCTGCGAAAAGGTCCAGGGCACCTGCGCCGGTTCGCGCACCGTGACCGACCACTTGGTCACCGGCTTGGAAATCGATTCGATATCCACCGCCTGGAAATCCTCCTTGTACAGCCTGGCGCGCGGCGCTTGGCCCGTGATGCACAGAATCGGAATCGAGTCGGCCTGGGCCGAATACAGCCCGGTGATCATGTCGGTGCCGGCCGGGCCGGATGTGCCGATGCAGACACCAATGTTGCCGGCGACGGCCCGGGTGTAACCCTCGGCCATGTGCGAGGCGCCTTCGACATGACGCGCCAGGATATGGCTGATGGTGCCCTGTTTGCGCAGCGCCGCGTAGAGTGGGTTGATGGCCGCGCCGGGTACACCGAAGGCCTGCGTGACCCCTTCTTTTTCCATCACCCAGACGGCCGCTTCGATTGCCCTCATCTTTGCCATGTTGTGCTCCAGAGTTTCTGGGTCCGACTCTAGGCCGGAACTGCCGCCGCGTGAAGCCGTGGCTCGCCCATAACAGGTATTCCTGGAGGGAATGAGTAGCTACACTTCGGCCATGGATCGCCTGCAAGCCATGCACATGTTTGTGCGCGTCGTCGAAACGGGGAGCTTTTCCAAGGCGGCGCGCGAATTCGCCACGACCCAGCCGACAGTGACCAAGCAGGTGGCGGCGATCGAGACTCGTCTGAAGGCCAGGCTGCTGAACCGCAACACCAGGGGTGTCAGCCTGACCGAGGCTGGCGCCCTCTACTACGAAAAATGCAAATCCATCGTGCGCGAGATGGAGGAGGCCGACAACATTGTGCAGTTGCGCCAGACCCAGGCCCAGGGAATGTTGCGCATTGGCAGCTCGCTCGCCTTCGGGCGCCGCGTCATGGTGCCGCTGGCGCTGGCCTTCATGGCGAAACACCCGCTGGTGCAGATCGACCTGAGCTTCGAGGACCGCTATGTCGATCTGGTGGCGCAGGGCATCGATGTCGCCATCCGCATGGGCAAGCTTGCCGATTCCTCGCTCGGCGGCCGCTTCCTCGGTGAGAACCCATGGCTGCTGGCCGCCGCGCCGGCCTACCTGCGCGCTCACGGCACGCCGCAACGCGCCGACGAGTTGAGCGCGCACAAGGCATTGATTTACAGCAGCGTGCAGGGGGACGACCGCTGGCACCTGAGGACGCCGCGCGGCGACAACCTGCAGGTGTCGGTGTCGGGCCCGCTGCGCTCGAACAGCCTGTCGGCCGTGCTGGCGGCGACGCGTGCCGGTCTGGGCATCGCGGCCTTACCCCGCTACGTGGCGCACGACTCGCTGCAAAGTGGGCAGATCGTCGAGTTGCTGGGCGATCACCAGTTGCCGGCGCAGGAAATCCATGCGGTCTACCCTTCGCCCAAGCTGGTGCCGGGCAAGGTGTCGGCCTTCATCGCTTTTCTGCAGGGCAGGTTTGCCGGAAGTTGGTGGGAGTCGATCGGGCGATGAATCGGCGGCGCGCCGGTGTAGCTCCGCGGAGCTCAAGCCGTACCGCGGCGGTGAAATCCGCGCTGATTGAGGTCACGTTCCACAAATGTAGCCCGAATTGCAAACGGCTTACTATTTTGGTAGCATCATACATTCATTAAAAATATGGAGCTTCTATGGAATCGTACATGACGGTTAAG
>JBCKPH010000007.1:0-42523 GCA_038901755.1 Burkholderiaceae bacterium
CACGCAACGCTGCGGCGGGCGCGGTGCGGCAACTCGATCCTGCGATTGCCGCACAGCGGCCCTTGAGTTTTTTTGCCTACGGGATCGCCGCGCCCGCAGCGCAATCGACAAGTTTCACGACCCAGCTTGACATCCTGAAAGCTCTCAAGGCTTGGGGTTTCCCGGTGTCCGAACTTGCCACCCTGGCCCGCGGTGGCGAGGAGTTGGCGGCCTATCACCGCCGAGTCGCCGCACTGCGCGAGCAACTGCCATTCGACATCGACGGCGTGGTTTACAAGGTCAATCGCCTGGCGCTGCAAAGACAGCTCGGCTTTGTCACACGCGAGCCGCGCTGGGCCGTGGCGCACAAGTACCCGGCGCAGGAACAACTGACCCAGGTGCTTGCGATCGAGGTTCAGGTCGGCCGCACCGGCAAGCTGACGCCGGTGGCGAAACTCGCCCCGGTCTTTGTCGGCGGCGTGACTGTCACCAACGCCACGCTGCACAACCAGGACGAGGTGCTGCGCAAGGACGTTCGGATTGGCGACACGGTGATCGTGCGTCGCGCCGGCGACGTGATCCCGGAGGTGGTGTCGGTGCTGCCTGAGCGACGGATCAAGGGCGCACTGCCTTTTGTCATGCCCAGCCAGTGCCCGGTCTGCGGCAGCGCGACGTTGCGCGAAGCGGGCGAGGCCGATCATCGCTGCAGCGCCGGGCTCTATTGCAGCGCCCAGCGCAAGCAGTCGATCCTGCATTACGCGCAGCGCCGTGCCCTCGACATCGAGGGCTTGGGCGAGAAACTGGTGGAGCAACTGGTCGACGCCAATGTAGTGAAGGTGTTGCCCGATCTGTATCGGCTCGGTCTGTCGGCCCTGGCGAGCCTGGATCGCATGGCCGACAAGTCAGCGCGGAACCTGGTCGATGCGCTGCAGAAGTCCAAGCGCACGACGCTGCCACGGTTTCTGTTTGCGCTTGGAATCCGCCATGTCGGTGAGGCGACTGCGAAGGAGCTGGCGCGCCATTTTGGTAGCCTGGACCGGATCATGCAGGCCGGTGAAGATGAGTTGCTTGCCGTGGCCGACGTCGGGCCGGTGGTCGCGCACAGCATTCGGCTGTTTTTTGAGCAGCCGCATAACCGCGAGGTGATAGAGCAGTTGCGTGGCTGCGGCGTGTCTTGGGAGGAGTCGCAGCGCCGCTCGCCAGGAGCGGGGCGATTGGCTGGAAAGACCGTGGTTCTGACCGGCGCCCTGCCAGTCTTGAGTCGGGATCAGGCACGCGAGATGCTAGAGTCCGCTGGCGCCAAGGTGGCTGGCTCAGTCAGCCGCAAGACCGATTATCTCGTCGCCGGCAGCGACGCCGGAGCCAAGCTGGACCGGGCGCGCGAGCTTGGCGTCGCCGTGCTGGACGAAAAGGGCATGTTGGAGTTGCTCAATGGCGCTACGTGAGATTCTGAAGATGGGCGAAGCGCGCCTGCTGCGCGTGGCGCAGCCGGTGACGGCGTTCGACAGCGACGAACTGCATCTGCTGGTCCGTGACATGTTCGACACCATGCACGCGGCCAACGGCGCCGGCCTGGCTGCGCCGCAGGTCGGCGTTGACTTGCAACTGGTGATCTTTGGCAGCAATGCCGTCAACCCGCGCTACCCCGAGGCGCCACCGATTCCGATCACCGTGCTGATCAACCCGGTCATCACGGCGCTGTCGGAAGTAGAGGAAGAGGATTGGGAGGGCTGTTTGTCAGTGCCCGGGCTGCGCGGCCTGGTGCCGCGGCTGGCGCAGATCAATTACCGCGGCTTTGACCCCTACGGTGACGCGATCGAGCGCAGCGTATCGGGTTTCCACGCCCGCGTCGTGCAACACGAATGCGACCACCTGATCGGACGCCTCTACCCGACCCGTATGCGCGACCTGACGCGCTTTGGTTTTACCGAGGTGCTGTTTCCCGGTCTCGACCCGAAGGGCGACGACTGAGCAGCGCGTTGAGTTTGCACGTTCCGCCGTTGGATATTGATACTGCTCTGCGTTCGAGGATTCAGACCAGTGGAACCGTGTGGGCGGGATCAGGCCGTAACGCAAGTGCCTGCGAAGCTGCACAGTGAGGGCCTGAGGTGAGCCGCCTACGCTGCGCAATTTCATAGGCGCGACGCTACGGCGGCTCAGGCCGGCGCGGCACTCAGCTCCGCGAATGTCCCCCGGCCTTCGGCCTCCTCCTTAATTTCGCTGCGCTGAGCGCCCCACCGGCCTGATCCCGCAAGCGTGGCGGGCGTGTGCCAACAACGCGCGCTGCCAAGGAGGCTGCGGGGCGGCGCAGCGAAGTAGCGGAGGAGGAACGGGCGCAGCCCGTTCCGGGGGACATGAGCGGAGCCGCCCCGCAGTCTCCTTGGCCTGCCAATGCCATCACCCCAGTTCCTGTCTTTCGAAGGCGATTTGGTACGAGGCTGCGGCCCGGTCTCGAATCCGGCCGGTCGCGTCAGACCGGACCCTCAGCCGTCGCTGGTGATGCGCGTGATGAGCTGCTCCATGACCAGAGCGGCGTTCTCGTTCTCGATCTGGCAGGTGCCGGCTGCAACGTGGCCGCCGCCACCGTAGCGCAGCACGGTCTGGCCGACGCTGGTGCGGCTGCTGCGATCAAGCACGGACTTGCCAATCGCAAACACCGTGTTCTGCCGATTCAGCCCCCAGATCACGTGCATCGAGATGTTGATCTCGGGAAACAGCGCATAAATCATGAAGCGGTTGGTGACCCAGATCGTCGATTCCTCACGCAGGTCCAGCACGCCCAGGTTCTTGTGCACGCGGGTGCAGCGAACGATCTGTTCGCGCGCCCTTTCACCGTGCCCAAAGTACATGTTGACCCGCTCCTGCACGTCGGGCAACTTCAGGATCTGCTGCACGCTGTGATTGCGGCAGTAGGCAATCATGCTCATCATGAATGAGTAGTTGCTGATCGGAAACTCGCGGAACCGCCCCAGTCCGGTGCGCGCGTCCATCAGGAAGTTGAGCAGGACAAAACCGTCCGGCCAGAGAATGTCGTCGCGCGTGAACTGTCCTGAATCGGCTCGGTCCACGGCCAGCATCAACTCTTCCGAAATACCGGGGAGCTTCTCCTTGCCGCCGAAATGCCGGTAAATGACCCGGGCCGTGGACGGGGCGTCGGCCACATTGATGAAGTTGGGCGCGCCCGAAGTCCGCACCACCTCCGAATCATGGTGGTCAAAAGCCAGATGGACCTGCGCCATGTAGGGCAGGTTGGCCGTGATGTCACCCGACGAGAGCGGCACCCGCCCATCCTGCACGTCCTTCGGATGAAAGAAGGCGATGTCGTCGATCATCTCCAACTCGCGCAGAAGCATCGCGCACACCAGCCCGTCAAAGTCACTGCGAGTGACCAAGCGGTACTTGGGATGCGTATTCTTCGCGGTCATTGGGTGAGGCTGAGACTGTGGCCGTTCACAGGAACAGGACGCAATATTAGCGCCATGATATCAATCCTGAGTCAAGAAAATCATGCGTGGCGACTAGGGTCTACCCGGTTGCATCGACTACTTGCCTGCGCCAGACGTGAATACCGTCAACACGCCGGTGTAGCCGCATAGTTGCTGGCGCGCGATCTCACCTGCGGCAAAAAACCCGACCAGTGGGACGTCTCCCAGGGCACGGCGCACGATTTGTAGCTCGGCGTTTCGCTGCCCGAAGTGCCGGCCGCCGCGCCCGGTGCAGCTGATGTACACGGCTCCGGCAATGCCCCGCGACCCTCGCTCGATCGCCCCGACCGATTGCGTTGCGCCATCGTGTAGCGCAACAGGGAGGTGCACTTCAGCATCGAGCTCCTCCCGAATTTCAGAGCAGATGCGGACCAGGTCGGCGCGCGCGGCCTGCGCATTGCGCTGGCAAAACGCCAGTTGCATGCCGAGCTCGGGCACGTCGGCGATGGCCACGCCCTGCCGCGCAGGATCGAGTCCGATGATGTGGCGCACCATCACCTCGGGCCCGAAGTTGCCGGGCCGCCCAATCAGTTCCGTGCCGTCACCGGCCCGGGCCTGACCCAGGCCGACCAGCGTAGAGCGCACCGCCGCCAACGCCGCCTGCGGGTCGTGCAACGAGACCTTCAGATCACGCAGCAGAACCGCCAGCGCGGGCTCGCCGTCGAGTTGGGTTACGACGTTGCGGTCCACGCCGGTGATCTCGTGCATGGCGGCCTGTGCGCCACCGAGCGGCTGGCAACCCTGCGTCACGCGCGACACCAGATCCACCTCGGCGCCAAAGGCGACGCCGCTCAGGCCGCCACTGAACACTCCGGCGGCACGGCCCTGCCCTTTGATGTTGCCGTCGCCGGTAACGGCAAACTGCACCGAGCGGCCACGGCTCGATGCCAGCCCGCCAAACAGGTAGCCGGTCGCCGTGCGTTGCGCCATTTCGGCGATCAGCTCGGGCAGGTCCGGGGTTGAAGCGTCAGCATGGATCAGTGCCGTATGCGCCGGGAAGCCGAGTCCAAGTGGCGCGACACCCGAGAAGACCCGGTACTGATCGCTTGGCAGGTCGCACAGCATCAACGCCAGCGCCGGCTCATCGAAGTATTCGACATTGTTCGATGAGATGCCGACGCCAACCGAGCCGGCCCAATCGACCACGCCAGGCAACTCCGCGCTCAAGTGATCGAGAATTTCCTCTGCCTGGCCCGCGTAGTGGTCGGTCACATAGAGCAGCGCCAGAGTCGGGGCAGCCGCGTAACGCGCGCCATCCACTGCGCCCGCCATCTGAGCGCGCACTTGAGCCAGCACGGAGGCCGCGGCCGGTCGCCATTCGGCATGGGTCGCGTGGCCGTAGGGAAACAGCATGGTTTCGGCCTATGCGCTTAGCGTGAGACCTTGCCGGATTGGGTCGCGGCCGCCCTGGCCGCAGCGCCGCGCCCGGTCACGCGCTTGACCGCGCTGTCACGCGCCGCCACGGCCAGCCCGCCCGCCGTTTTCAAGGCCCCCTTGGCAATTCCCGTCGCCATGTTCCGGGTCGCGTCGATGGCGCCCTTCTGCGCCGCGTCCTTCAGCGCCGTGCTCGCGATCTGCTGGAACTGCTGGGTCAGCGCACCCCACCACTGCATCGGGTCAATGACTCCGCCGGGCGCTGCGGCCGAAGCCGGTGTTGCGCTCGCGCCAGCCATGCGCGCCCTGTTCTTGCGTCTTGCTGTTCTTGCCGCGCCCGGCAGCTCGGAGTCCGAAGCGGGTACCGGGTCTGCGCCCTTAAGCTTGAACGCGCTGGCCACATCACCGATGGCAACGTTCATGCCGCGCAAGGTTGCAAGTGTCATTTTTTGCACCTCAAGTGCCTGGATGGTTGCCTTCAGCGCGATGGCGTTCTGGTCCAGCCAGTACTGCACTGTTTTCAGTTCCTCGATGCGCTTTTCAAGCTCCTGCGGATCGAGCGTCGGCGCGATCCAGCTGCCGAGATTGGGAAGCTGCGGCATCACCTGCGAAGCACCCTTCGTCGCTGAACTGGCCAGGTTTTGCAGAAAGTCGAAGCCCGGAACCAACTTGCCAAAGGGGAAGTCAGTCGATCCACTCATACAAACTCCTCGCTCAACGCAGCAACGCTGCCACAGCATAACAGGCAGGGGCCGTTCTGCTTCTGCGGCAAAAGTCGCCGCGCAACTCCGGCGCGAGCACTCGGCGCCCGTACCTGACGCCACCGCTCAGTGTTTGTGACCGACGCTGGCGCCAGGCGCAGCCGGCTGCAGGCTCACCGGAAGGCGCAATTCCATGCGAGTTTGCCGCCCCTGGGCGTCGCTGAACAGGAGCGTGAGAGGAAGCGCCGAGTCGCGAACCAGTGGGCCCTTCAGATCCATCAGCATCAGGTGCATTCCGCCGGGCTTGAGTTCCACCGTCTTGCCCGCCGGCAACTCGAGCGCCGCAACGGCACGCATCTGCATCACGTTGCCGGTCATCTTCATTTCGTGGATTTCGGTGACGCCCGCAAGCGGCGTCGAGGCGCCGACAAGGCGCAAATTTTCCCTGGCCATGATTTTCATGAAGGCCCCGGTGCCGGACTGGCCGGGAACCGCGACCCGCACCCAGGCGTCCCGAATTTCGACCGGCTGGGCCTGGGCCAGCGACGCGCTCAACACCAGGGCAAGAAAAACGGTCAGGGGAGGGAGCTTCATGGTCAGAAGCGCGGCGGACGGCGTTCGCGCAGCGAGGCCACGCCTTCCTTCAGATCCGGCCCGGCAAAACCCATGAACTCGAGAGCCAGTGAGGCGTCGAAGATCGGCCCAGCCTGGCGCAGCCAATTGTTTAGCGCGTACTTGGTCCAGCGAATCGCGCTGGCTGAACCATGGGCCAGGCGCTCGGCGACCGCGTAGGCCCGGTCCAGCAATTCGTCATCGGGCACGGCCAATGAGACCAGCCCGATGCGCTCGGCCTCTTCGCCCGAAATCGGCTCGCACAGCAACAGGTAGTACTTGGCCTTCGCCATGCCACAGAGCAGCGGCCAGATGATGGCCGCGTGATCGCCGGCGGCAACACCAAGCCGGGTGTGCCCGTCGACGATGCGGGCCGAGCGCGCCGCAATGGAAATGTCGGCCAGCAGCCCGGCCACCAGACCTGCGCCCACGGCCGGCCCGTGGATCGCGCTGACGATCGGCTTGTCGCAGTTGATCAGGTTATAGACCAGGTCGCGCGCCTCCTTCCAGACCCGGCTGCGCAGTTCAAAGTCGGAGGCCATCTCCAGCACCATGGAAAGATCGCCACCGCCGGAAAAGCCCTGTCCCTCGCCGCGCAGCACAGCGCAGCGCACCGAATCGTCGGCGCCAACGTCGCGCCATATCTCGCATAGCTCGCGGTGGCCGTCGTGCCCGGCGGTCGGCAGCTTGCCGTTGAGCGCCCTCATCTGGATATCGAGCACCGAACCGATACCATCGACCAGCGGGCCACGCCGGCTGATCTGCAGGGTCTTGTAATGGGTGTAGTCCATCGCGCTGCTCCTCTGCTCAGTTGTCGGGTTCATCATTCTTCACCCTTGGAAACGCCCTGCATGACTACCGCCGTCAAGCTGACGCCACTCGAGGTCAGGCCAGCGGACTGACCTTCTGCTCGATGGCGCCGAACAGGCTTTGCCCGTCGCTACCCTTCATCTCGATCCGAATCGTGTCACCGAATTTCATGTATTCGGTGTTCGGCTTGCCGTCCAGGATGGTTTCGATCGCGCGCTTCTCGGCAATGCAGCTGTAACCCTTGGTCCACTCTTTCCTGCCATCGACTTCCATGGCGCGGTTGCTGACGGTGCCGCTGCCGACGATGCTGCCGGCGCGCACATTGCGGGTCTTGCAGATGTGCGCGATGAGTTGGCCGAAATGAAAGGTCATCTCCTTGCCGGCATCGCACATGCCGACCTTGCGGCCGTTCCAGGAACTCTGGATCGTCAGGTGCAGGCGACCCCGGTCCCAGGCCGCCCCAGCCTCGTCCAGCGTGACGGCGACCGGGCTGAACGCCGTGGCTGGTTTGCTTTGGAAAAAACCAAAACCCTTGGCCAACTCGTCAGGAATCAGATGGCGCAGGCTCCAGTCGTTGGCCAGCATAAGGAGCCGGATTCCGTCCAGCGAGCGCTCCGGCGTGGCACCCATCGGCACGTCACCGGTGATGACGGCCAGCTCGGCCTCGAAATCGATGCCGTGACTCTCGCTCGGGCAGATTGCGTCGTCGCAGGGACCGAGGAAATCGTCGCTGCCACCCTGATACATCAGGGGCTCGGTGTAAAAGTTCGCCGGCACCTCGCTGTTGCGCGCCAGCCGAACCAGTTCGACATGGTTGATGTAGGCCGAACCGTCGGCCCATTGAAAGGCGCGCGGCAGCGGCGCCATGCAGTGCCGGGGTTCAAAGGCAAAGGCATGCCGCGCCCTGCCCTGGTTCAAGCTCTGGTACAGGTCCTGCAGCTGCGGGCTGATGAAATTCCAGTCGTCCAGCAGCTGCTGCATGCGGCTGGCGATGTCGGTCGCATAATGAGCCCACTCAAGGTCGCGTGAAACGACCAGCAACTGCCCGTCCCGTGATCCGTCTTTGTATGTCGCTAGTTTCATGGCGAGATTGTTCCCGCAGCCGCCGGCGCAGCAACCGGATCACGCGTGGTTAAACTGATTGAGCCCGAGCCGGTTCACTGCGCGTTCCAGGCGTGACCTGAACCAGCCCGGATCGAAACGAATTCTAGTGGGTATGTTGTTAGCGTCAGCGCGTCCAGGCAGGATTCGGTCGTCCCGCGGCTTGGGGCATCGACTTTGAGTCCGCTTCGCGCCATTGCGCCGCGTCGCCTGCTTGGGATCAGCGCCATCGTGCTGCTGTTGCATCTGGCGTTCTTGAAGTTCGCGCCGGCGAACTTCAGCTTCGATGAGCCATTGCAAACCAAACCGTTTCTTACCCGCAGCGTGTTGGCAGGCCAAGCGCCGGCCGTGCCCGTTGCACCCGCTGCGGTCGCCAGGGTGAGGCCGGCGCCAGTGCTCAAAGTGGAAACGCCTGCGCCAGCGGGGGTAAAAGTTGCGCCGCCAGCCCCGGCTGCACAGGCGAGCGCCCCTGAAGGGCCGGCCAGCCTGGCGCTCGCCGAAACGGTATTTCCCGCGCCTGGGTCGGTGCCTGCCGCAGCGCCGCACGCTCCGGCCATCGGCTCATCACCAATCGATCGGTCCACGGCGGGCAGCGCGACGCTGGCGAGCGCGCTTCCAGCGGCGCCATCTGGTACCGAAGCGGCCTCACCAGGCAGTGAGACGCCGCAGTGGCCAGTCACTTTGCTGGTCCCGGCATCGGCCAGGCTCAAGTACCGGGTACAAGGCGAGTTTCGCGGGTTGCCGCAATCGGCAGCGGCAGAGTTGCACTGGCAACATGATGGCCACAGCTACGAAGCGCGGCTGAGCGTGGGCATCCTGCTGCGAACGCGGGTGCAAACCAGCCGGGGCAGTATTGGCAGCCGCGGATTGATGCCATCTCGGTTCTCCGACAAGAGCGGCAGCGAGCGCGCCGCGCATTTTGAACGCTCGCCTGACGGCCATTCCGGGCAGGTGATTTTCAGTGCCAATACCCCGGCGGTTGCGCTCTCGGCCGGGGCCCAGGACCGGCTCAGTGCGTTGCTCCAGCTTGCCGCGCTGCTGGCGGGAGAACCGTCCCGCTACAGCGGCGGCATCACGATGCAGGTGGTTGGCGCGCGCGAATCGGACGTTTGGTCCTTCAAGATCGATGGCGCCGAGATGCTGGACCTGCCCTACGGCAGGCTGGCGAGCCTGAAGCTGACCCGCAGCCCACGGCGTGAGTACGAGCAAAAGGTCGAGGTCTGGCTGGCGACGGGCATGGGATACTTGCCGGTACGAGTTCGCATCATCGAACCCAACGGCAATTTTTTGGACCAGCAACTCAGCTCAATAGAAACGCCTTGAAACCTGCCAAATTGCCACCATCTTCAGCCCAGACGGTCACATCAGGAAACTCCATGCAAATGCTTTACGACTCCGAGCGCTTTGTGGTGGTGCACATGCTTGCCAATGCGCCGGAAGAGAACTCGCCGCGACCGGCGACGCCGCAACTGGCGCGGCATGGCTTTGAGATCGTCGACAAGGATTCGGGCAAAGAGGTCTATCTCGACGGCTCCTGGGCCGAGCTGTTCCAGCAAAGGCTGGAAGCCTGGCAACACAACGCGCCGACCCAGGAAGAGGTCGAGCAGATGCTCGACAGCTACATTGGGCTGGCCCAGACGCCGGTGGCAATGCACTGAAGCGCTCGCTTGCATTCACCCGGGCCGCCTCAAACCGGCCCGACCCAGTCCAGCCGCGGCAAGCAATTATTTGTTGAACGCTTCTTGCCGATATCAATCCCACCCCAAGATAGGGGTAAGGGTTGGCCAAGGCAGCCCGACCGAGCAAGCGCCAGCTTCATGACGCAACCAGGAGAATGACATGCGATTGACCACCAAGGGACGATTTGCCGTGACTGCCATGCTTGACGTGGCCTTGCGTGAACGCGGCGGCCCGGTGTCGCTGGCATCGGTTAGCCAGCGCCAGCAAATATCCGTGTCCTATCTGGAGCAACTCTTCAGTCGCCTGCGCCAGCGCGGACTGGTGCGCAGCACCCGTGGCCCGGGCGGCGGTTACGCCCTGGGTCAGCCGGCCGACAAGATCAATCTGGCGGAGATCTTCCTCGCCGTCGAAGGAACTGGTGGCCAGCCCGACGCCGGGTCTGCCGAGGCCACCGACGGAGAATTTGATGAACCCATGACGCGCGGTCTCTGGAACAGCCTGAGCGAAAAGATGCTCGAGCACATGCGCGGCATCACATTGCGACAACTGGTTCTGGAGCAGCTGGCCAAGGGCGTGCTGCTTGATGACACGCCCGTTCCGAGCAAGAAGCCCATGCTGAAGCAGGCGGGACCGAAGCCAATGCGGGTGAACGCGCCCAATTCGGTCTTTGCGCTCGCCGCCTGGCTCGCCACCAGCAGAAGTTAAGCGCAGGAACCCGCCTTTCATGTGGCGGCGGCTCGCGCGCGCACTGTCGGTCCTCCTGGTTCTGGGCCTCAGCGCATGCAAGGCGCTGCCGCCGGCTCAAGTCGCTGCGGAACGCGCGGCGAGCGTCGACCTGTCCGAACTGCTCAGCCTGCCCGGGCCCGACGCCCTGCTGATCGGCGAACAGCACGACGCCCCGGATCATCCCGCGATCCATCAGCAGGTCGTTGAGAGGCTCATCAGCGCGGGCCGGCTGGCCGCGCTCGTGCTCGAGATGTCCGAGCGCGGGAGCACATCAAGGGGCCTGGCCAACGACGCAGCGGAAACCGAGGTCAGGCAGCGCCTGGACTGGAACGAAAAGGCCTGGTCCTGGTCACGTTATGGTCCGGCCATCATGGCCGCCGTGCGCACCGGCATCGAAGTCGCCGGCGGCAATCTGCCACGCAAGGCGATGGCCGAGGCGATGCAGGACGCGGCGCTGGACCGGCGACTCGTCCCAGCCGTCCTGCAGCAGCTTCGGCAGGCGATCCGGGACGGTCATTGCGGTCTGTTGCCGGAAAGCCAGATCGCCCCTATGACCCGGATCCAGATCGCGCGTGACCTGTCGATGGCCGAAACCATGCAGGGCCTGGCTCGACCTGGCAAGCAGGTCCTTCTGCTGGCCGGGGCGGCCCATGTCGAGCGGGTCGCGGGTGTTCCAGCCCATTGGCGCAACAACTTCCGCTCGATCAGCCTGCGTCTCCTGCCGGCCGGGGAAGCCGCCTCGGGCAGCGGTGGAGTGTTTGACCGGGTCTGGAGCACCGCTGCCATGCCGCCGCAGGATCATTGCGCTGGCCTGAAACGCCAGCTCACGCCGCGGACCGGTACCCGCGGTGGACTTTGGCATGTCGGCAGAGAACACTACACTGCCCCCATGATTCGACCCGCTCCGGAGCTTGCATGATTCATTTCGTGTTGCACGACGCCAGGGACACCGTGGCCGTTGTCGTTGTTGAAGGTGTCAAGGCCGGCACCGCCATGACCGGATGGGTCATGGACGAAGACCGCATGATCGAGGTCGAGGCCCGGCAGGACATTCCCATCGGCCACAAGGTCGCGCTGAAAGACATGGCGGTCGGCGACACGGTCTGGAAGTACGGCATCGACATGGGCAAGGTGGTGGCCCCGATCCAGTCCGGCCAGCACGCCCATGTGCACAACATCAAGACGAAAAGGTGGTGAGTTGATTTGGCGCGCAAGAGGGACCCCGCGCAGCGGGGATCGGGCGCGAAATCAAGTCGCGGGCCGAAGGGCCGCCAAACCTTAACGCAAGGAACCCCATGCCAGTCATCACCAACACCACCACATTCCTGGGTTACCGCCGCGAGAACGGCCGCGTTGGCGTGCGCAATCACGTCATCGTGCTGCCGCTGGACGACCTGTCCAACGCCGCGGCCGAGGCGGTGGCGCACAACATCAAGGGCGCGCTGGCGCTGCCGCACCCGTACGGCCGCCTGCAGTTCGGCGCCGACCTGGAGCTGCATTTCCGCACGCTGATCGGCACCGGCTGCAATCCCAACGTGGCGGCGGTGGTGGTGATCGGCATCGAGGACGGCTGGACCAAGAAGGTGGTGGACGGCATCGCCAGCACCGGCAAGCCCGTGCTTGGTTTTGGCATCGAAGGCCACGGCGACCACGACACCATCATGCGCGCCAGCAAGGCGGCGCGCGAGTTCGTGCAGTGGGCCAGCGAAAAACAGCGCGAGCCGTGCAACATCTCGGAGCTGTGGGTCAGCACCAAATGCGGCGAGTCCGACACCACCAGCGGCTGCGGCGCGAATCCGACCGTGGGCAACGCATTCGACAAGCTGCACCCGCTCGGCAACTACCTGTGCTTTGGCGAGACCACTGAGCTGACCGGCGGCGAGCAGATCGTCGCGGCGCGCTGCGCCAACGACGCGGTGCGCGAGAAGTTCATGTTCATGTTCGACCGCTACCAGCAGGTGATCAACCGGCACAAGACCAGCGACCTGTCGGACTCGCAGCCAACCAAGGGCAACATCGCCGGCGGCCTGACCACGATCGAGGAAAAGGCGCTCGGCAACATCCAGAAAATCGGCAAGAAATGCACGGTGGACGGGGTCATCGACAAGGCCGAGCTGCCGACGCATCCGGGCCTATGGTTCATGGATTCGTCGTCGGCCGCGGCCGAGATGGTGACGCTGTGCGCGGCCTCGGGCTATACCCTGCATTTCTTCCCGACCGGCCAGGGCAATGTGATCGGCAACGCGATCCTGCCGGTCATCAAGATCTGCGCCAACCCGCGCACCGTGCGCCTGATGAGCGAACATGTCGACGTCGACACCTCGGGGCTGCTGCAACGCCAGATCACGATGGACCAGGCCGGCGATCAACTGCTGGAATGCATGCTGCGCACCGCCAACGGGCGGCTCACTGCCGCCGAAGCGCTGGGCCATCGCGAGTTCGTGCTGACGCGACTGTTTGAGAGCGCCTGAGGCAAGAGGTGAGTCTTGGCACGACAGCATTCCCGGCAATCGGCCAGCCCATGACAGATCCGCATCCATGAGCAGTTCCGCTTCCGATGGCGGCGCCGCGCTGCAACTGCAGGTGGGCCAGATGCGGCTGCTGCTGCGACCCGACCTTGGCGGCTGCATCGCCGGGCTTTGGCTCGGGGATCAGCCTGTGCTGCGCTCCAGCAGCGCAGCA
Source organism: Burkholderiaceae bacterium (assembly GCA_038901755.1). Lineage (GTDB taxonomy): Bacteria > Pseudomonadota > Gammaproteobacteria > Burkholderiales > Burkholderiaceae_C > JBCKPE01. Next base: position 13,151 of record JBCKPH010000007.1, read on the forward strand.
CAGGCGCTGGACTCGGTGCGGCTTTGCGGCTCCTATCCCCTGGTGCCGTATTCGAATCGGGTCGCCCGGGCGCGTCTGGACTGGCAGGGAACCAGTCACCCGCTGGTGCGCAATTTCGGCGGCGAGGAGCATTCGATCCATGGCGTCGGCTGGCAAAGCGCCTGGGACGTGCTGGAGAGCAACGACGACCTGGTGCTGCTCTCGCTTGAGCACCGGCCCGACAGCTCCTGGCCGTTCGCCTTCAACGCATCCCAGGTATTCAGGCTGAGCGAGCGCTCGCTGGAACTCACGCTTTCCATGACGAATCAGAGCGCTCAGCCGGCGCCCGCCGGGCTGGGCTGGCATCCGTACTTCGTCAAGCGCAGCCGCAGCCGCATTTCGTTCTCCGCCAGCGGCCGTTGGGACGAAGGACCGGACAAGCTGCCGACCGCCAGGAGCCCGGTCAATGGGCTCGACGCCACCTGCGCCTATCTCGATGTGGATCATTGCTTCGACGGCTGGAACGGCGTGGCGCATCTGCGCGACGAAGCCTTGCACGTGAAGCTATCGTCCGGCCTGACAAGGTTGGTCGTCTTTACCAACGACAGCAAGGACTTTGTCGCCATCGAGCCGGTCAGCCACGTCAACAACGCGATGAACATGCTGGCGCTGCCGGGAATGACGGCCGAGCTGCTGGGCGTGCGCATCCTGCAGCCGGGCGAATCGATGTCGGTCGACATGCGAATCGATGTTGAGAAGGTGAAGTAAGCTGGAATCGCGACGCTGTAGAGCGTAGCCCGCGCTCGGCCTCTGACCCCAGCCCTCTCCCCCGGCACCCGGTGGAGAGGAAGCCCAAAAACTCCCTCGCCCGCTTGCGGGAGAGGGCAGGGGTGAGGGCCAGCGCAAGCACCCAAACACCGCAATGACAAGCAACGACAACCCAACCCAACCCGGCCCGTACGCCAGCTACCCCTCGCTGCGCGGCCGAGTTGTCTTCATCTCCGGCGGTTCTTCCGGCATCGGCGCCGAGCTGGTCAAGGCCTTTGCCGCGCAGGGCGCTCAGGTGGCGTTTTGCGGCACCAAGCCGGAAGGTGGCGCAGCGCTGATCGCCGTGCTCAGCGCCGCCGGCATCCGCGTCAACGCGCTGCTGCCCGGCGCCATCGTCACAGAGCGCCAAACCAAGCTGTGGCGCAACGCCGAGGAAGACCAGAAGTTCATCGAACTGCAATGCCTGAAGTTCCGCCTGGAAGCGGTCCATGTGGCGCGCCCGACGCTGTTCCTGGCGAGCGACGACAGCGACGGCATGACCGGGCAGAATCTCATCGTCGATGCGGGGTTGGCACAGGTGTCGGTGGCGGGGTAGTTGGGGGCCAGACCTTATTCATCAATCGGCGAGGTTGGAAGGGATTGTCATGCCAAAGTCGCGATTGAGTCTGCTGCCCCGCGTGCACTTTCCCTACATACCCCACACGATGATTCTGACTGGGGTTGCCATTGAATTTAATGAATCGAATAGCGCAATGCCGATAGCGTGCTGTCGGCATTGCGCGTGAAGCTAGGCGTGCTCATAATGCGAAAAGGAGGGAAAACAAATGGCAACACAGAAAAATATTTTCATCAGCCACATTCATGAAGATGACAGTCGGCTGAAGCCATTGAAGGAATTGTTGAGCGCTGGTGGGTTCGACATTCGCGACGGGTCGATCAACAGCGACAAGCCGAACAGGGCCAAAAGCCCAGACTACATCAAGACGGAAATCCTGGCGCCCCGCATCAATTGGGCGAGTGTCCTAGTTGTGTTGGTTTCAAAGGGAACCAAGGAAAGCGACTACGTGAACTGGGAAATCGAATATGCAGAAAAGCAAGGTAAGCGAATTGTGGGGGTTTGGGACGATGGGGCTGCTGGCGTAGACATCCCTGATGCCCTTGAGAAATATGCCAGCGCTGTGGTGGGCTGGCAAACAGACAAGGTCAAGGGGGCGATTGACGGCACGATCAACAACTGGGAAACGCCAGATGGCGCGGCAGCTCCCCCGCGTGAAGTGAAGCGCTACACCTGCTGACGCCGTGCCCATTCGACTATTCACGTATGTTGTGGCGCGTGACTATGGCTTCGCCCCCAATCCGTTCGGGGGCGTCTGCACGCTGGCGACATGCAAACCTGACATCCGACGAGCGGCTGAAATGGGCGACTGGATTGCAGGCATCGCCAGCAAGCGCGACAAAGTTAGCCCCAGCCTTGTGTACGTGATGCGCGTTGATGAAACCATGACGTATGAGGCGTACTGGTCAGATCAACGATTTGCGCACAAGAAGCCCGAGCGCCGCAGCAGCCTCAGGCACGCATATGGCGACAACATCTACAGCAAAGATGCGACCGGCCAATGGCGGCAAGCAGATTCGCATCATAGCCTTGGCGATGGCTCCATGAACCCCCGCAATGTAGCAAACGACACCAAGGCCAATCGGGTGCTGATTGGATGGAAGTTCGCGTATTGGGGTGTGAATGCTATTCCTGTCTCGGCTGATTTTTGCAAGGCAACGGGTGAAACTATTTTGTTGGGCATTGGCTTTCGATCTAAGTTTTCAAATGGTTTTGTGCAGTCATTCGTGCAGTGGTTCGAATCGTTGCAGGAGCAAGGCTGCAACGGTGAGCCAGCCCAATGGAAGAAGCCGCGTGCCACGTGGGCTCGACCACGTCCCGGATGGGCTTGACATACCCAACTTTGGGCAGCCATGATCAGTTGGAGGATCACATGACGGTCAACAGCGCGCTAAGTAAACCGGTGTCGTTGGCAAGCTATGCAAGCGCAGCACGCAGTACCGACCGGTTTGCCGAGGTTGACCAGCGGGTCGACCGACTGCGTTTTGGTTTGTTTGGTGAGGTGGGTGGTTTGTTCGCGGCACTCAAGAAGGTAAGCCGCGACGATCTGCTTGAGACTGACACGCAATTGGCTGGCGAGGAAATTGGTGACGCGCTTTGGTACTTGTTTGCAACGGCGAACGCGCTGAACGTCCGCACCGAGGACCTTGGCGTCGCGTGCTTGAGAATGTTGCGGTATCGCCTCGACGAGTGTGAACGCCCTACGCCGACGCCACTGACTTTCCGTCAGATTGATGGGCTCGTTTCGATTCACCCTCAGCGCGAAGCGCAGAGAAATGTGCTGCTCGGTGAGTTAGCCATGGCCAGCGGTGAACTTGTGCACAGCACGCTAGCACGTTCGACGAATGATTCGATCAACCCTAATTGTGAGGTACTTGCAAACCTGCTGGCGCTCATGGCATTGGTGAGCTCAACCTTTCGCCTGCCACTTGAAGCCATCGCTGAGGCTAACCTGGAAAAGATCAAGGGACGCTGGCCAGGCAAAGATCTGGTGTACGTGGATCTTTTCGATAACGACTTCCCCGAGCACGAGCGGCTACCTCGAGAATTTGGCATCGAGTTCATCGAGAGAGGCAATCCAGAAACGGGGCATGTGGTCCAACGCCTGCGCGGTGTTTATATTGGCGACAGGCTGACCGACAATAGTCATGTGCGTGATGACTACCGCTTCCATGACGTTTTCCACCTCGCCTATGCGGCCTACCTAGGTTGGTCGCCTGTCATCCGAGCCTTGCTGAAGGTTAAGCGCAAATCGAAGCCAACAATTGATGAGCGCGAGGACGGTGCTCGGGCGATGATCATTGAAGAGGGAATAGCGACGTGGATCTTCAACCATGCCGAGCCGCGCAAGCACTACGAAGGTATTGCCGAAGGCAAGCTCGACTTCAGCTTACTGAAACAGGTGCACAGCTTGGTCCGTGGATATGAGGTCGAGAAATGTCCGCATTGGCAGTGGGAAAAAGCCATTCTTGAAGGCTTCAGGGTGTTTCGTGAGCTACGCAAACCGGCCCATCGGGGAGGGACAGTGTTGGTGGATATGATCAACCACACTTTGCAGTTCGAGCCATCTGCTAAGACCACCCCATGAGCCCCGCTTACTTTGTCAATCAGTTGGCTGCAGTCCACTTGGCAAACGTTTTCAACCCGTACGCCGATAGCTGCCCCGCATACGACAAGGTCAACGCCGCGGAGATACGGCGCAATAATCTTCGATGTTATTTCGAAGCGGTTCTTGCGCTGGGGGTGGATACCATTTGGATGGGGCGCGACTTGGGTTATCTCGGTGGTCGCCGCACTGGCATGGCGCTGACCGACGAGCACCATCTGCCGCATGCGCATTTGGTTTATGAGAGGTTTTTCCCAGTACGCGCGACACATGGCGCGGCGATCAAGGAACGGACGGCGACTGAAATCTGGTCGTTGCTTCGGGAGCTTCGCAAACCACCGCTTCTATGGAACGTGTTTCAGTTCCATCCCCATGAGCCAAACAAGCCGTTCAGCAACCGGAAGTTCGCGGTGCGGGAGCGAAAAATGGCGGACGACATCAACGCTGAACTGATCAACTGGATTGGCATCGAGCGGATCGTCGGGGTTGGTAGTGATGCGGTGACTTATGCGCAACAGTTTGACGTGAAGGTGGTTCCCGTGCGACATCCGAGTTACGGCGGCATCGTGGCTTTTCGACATGGCATCCGCACGGAATACGGATTGAAGTCGGTCAGAACCGGGGCATCACCTACTCAGCATCCCCTGTTCACATAATTTCGACAACGCGACAAATTGTCTGACTAACGCCTGCGACAGGCCTCCACCAGGCTAGCTCAATGAGTACCACCACAGCCATCGTCACACCGTCCGCCGGCACGAGGAAGTTGGCGGAGTTGACCCTCAGCGACGATTTCGGGGTCAGCCTTTTTGTAAGTGGTTGGGTTACCGGGGCTGCGCTGTGCGTGGTAGTGCTACTGATAGTCTGACAGCTATGGCAATACCGCTGGTTCTTCAAGTCATTTGAGGTCGACCAGGCGGAGATCGGGATCGGTCAGCAAAAGTTCAAACTGGTGCCGAACGAGACGGATCGGCAGATCGCTTATAAGATTTGGGTTGAGTTGAGTACGCGAAAGATCGGTCTGGAGATTGATCTGGAGCACGATGTTGTAGCCGAGGTTTACGATTCCTGGCACACATTTTTCGGTGTCACCCGCGAATTGATAAAAGACGTGCCGGTACGGAAATTCCGCCGGCCAACCACGGAAAAGATTATTGAAATGTCGATCGAGGTGTTGAACGAAGGGCTGCGGCCGCACTTGACCAAGTGGCAGGCACGCTTTCGACGCTGGTACGAGCGACAGTCCAATCAGGAAGACTTTGCCCTCAAGACGCCGCAGGAAATTCAGCAGGAATTTCCTGCGTTCAAAGAGCTTTCGGAAGACTTGCTTACCGTCAACAAGAAGCTGAAAGCCTATCGAACCAAGATGCGGCAGCTCATCGGATGAGGCTACATACGGTCTAGTAACTGCACTCAACCGTGACAGTCGCTCGACCGCCCCACCCCCTTCAAAGCATTGCTTCAAGTCCCTTGTGCTCCAGCAGGTTGAGCAACTTCAGCGAAGGGCCGCTGAGGTGCTTGTCGCCCAGCTCCCACTTGCGCACCGTTGAGATGCTCATGATCAGCAATGCCGCCAGTACGGCTTCGCTGAGCTTGAGGTGCTCCCGCAAGGCCCGGACCTGCTCGCGATCAAATTCACGAATCCACCCACGGATTGAATATCCGCACGCCGGTCGGTTCGAAATCGGCCACGTTGCGCGTGACGACGACCATGCCGTGCACAAGAGCCGTGGCCGCGATGAGGGCGTCGCGTTCGGCGCGGGCTTGGGCGCATGCAGGCCTGCGCAGCATTGAGCCACCGCGCTATCGACGACGAGAATTCGCCCCTCGAACCGGGGTAACTACCTGCTGGTCGATCCAGGCACGCAAGATGGCCCCTTGCGCCGCATCCTTGCGGCCCGCCAGCAAGGCGCCGAGTTCGAGTTCCAGCACGGTGATGGCCGACAGGTAAAAACTGCCAAGAGGCGTGCTCGCTGCCCATGCCTTTACCCGCCGATGGGTCTTCTGCGGCCGGCGAAGCTCGGAGACGACGTTGGTGTCCAGAACGAACATCAGGACAGGTCGGCGGGGCGGAAGAGGCGGCTAGCGCGCGGCGGCTTGAACTTGAAATCGGGCACGCCCGCTTGAGCCAGCGCATCGACCAGCGTCATCTGGCGACCCGTCAGCTTGCGATAGTCCTCGATGCTCAGCAGCACATGCGCCGGCTGCCCCCGGTTGGTGATAAACACCGGCCCCTTGGTGGCCGCCTTCTTGGCTTGGCTGGCGCGTTGATTGAACTCACGGCTGGAAAGGGTGGTGATGGTCATGCTGGTCCTCGGTCATTAACTTGTAGTTACGTAACTACAAGTTGGGGCGCCGCGCAAGACTGGCCCCAAGCAAGTGCCCATGCCGTGCAACGATCCGCCGCCGGATAATGCCACCCATGGCTTGGCCCGTCGCCCCGATAAAGCGCCTGCTGACCCGTGCCTGTTGGGTTTCACCATGGCGACAGCCATGAGTTGGATGCGTGACGAGACGCTTGGCAGCGCGGACTGCGCGTTGGTCTTCCTGGAGCAGGGAATGGCTGCGGCACTGTCGGCCGGTGCTGCTCTGCGCGAGCGCGCCATCCTGCACCTGGACGTCTTGGGGCGCGGCTCCTCCAGCCACGCCGGCACGGTGCTGCGCTATGCCATCGCTGCGCAAGGCGGGCTCAGCGTTGCGGCAGCGATGCCTTCGCTGGCCAGCAACGAGCGGGCGCTCGCTCACATGAGACAGGGCGCGCTGGTGGCGATTTCGCAATCCGGGCAGAGCCCGGACCTGGTGCGCTTCGCCGCCGCCGCGCGTGCTGCCGGAGCTTATGTTGTGGCGCTCACCAACACCAGCGGTTCACCGCTCGGCGCCAGCGCCGACATTGAAGTGCCCCTCTGTGCCGGAGCAGAACGGTCCATCGCCGCAACCAAGACCGTGATCATGTCGATGCTCGCTAGCCTGGCGCTGGTTGCCGGCTATCGGCGCGACGAGCGCCTGATCGATTCATTGCGCCACCTGCCAGAGCGTTTGGGCGAGGCCGCTGGATGCGATTGGTCGGCCCTGGGCCGGACGCTGCTGGATGCCCGCGCCGTGTACCTTGTCGGCCGGGGCGTGGACCTCGGCATCGCCAAGGAACTGGCACTGAAGATTTCCGAGACGCTCGGCATCCCAGGGCTTGCCTTCAGCAGCGCCGAGTTCCTGCATGGCCCGCTCGGGGCTGTTTCGGCGCAGACGCCCGTGATCGGCCTGTGCAGCGACGGACACACGATGCAGAGCGTTCGCACCGCACTGGAACATGCGCGCGCACTGGGCGCGCCGACGCTGCTGGCCCATGGCCAGGCGGCTGCAACGGGCATGCCGGCATCCGACCTGCCCCTTCCTGCAGCCCAGGATTCCCTCGTCGACTGCATGCTGATGCTGGTTCCCGCCTACCTGGCGATTGAAGCTGCAGCGGTCGCAGCGGGGTGCGACCCGGACCAGCCCCGCGGCCTGTCCAAGGTGACCGAGACGCTGTAACGCAGTCCATATTCCGCTGCCATCGTCGTAATTCAAGGAACGCCCCATGTCGAGCCGCACTGAGTCAGCGCATCCGCAGCATGCCGACCTTGACCTGTATTCCACGTCGCGCCTGATCGATGCCTTTGTCGATGACCAGGTCGACGCAGTGAATGCGGTGCGGGCCAGTCGCGGCGCACTCGCGCAGGCGGTCGAGGCCGCGCTGCCGCGCATCGCCGCCGGCGGTCGCTTGCTCTATGTCGGTGCGGGGACATCGGGCCGGCTCGGGCTGCTCGATTCGGTTGAGCTGAACCCGACGTTTTCCTGGCCCCGGGAGCGCGCGATCGCCTTGATGGCGGGCGGCTCGGCGGCCCTGACGCAAGCGGTCGAAGGCGCCGAGGACAATGAAGCGCAGGGCGCTGCGGACCTGCTGGCGCTCAGGCCCGGCGCCAGTGACGTGCTGCTCGCCATTGCTGCGTCCGGCGACACCCCCTACGTGTTGGGCGCGCTGCGCCAGGCCCGGCAGGCCGGCGCGCTCACGATTGGCATCGCCAACAACCCGGACTCGCCCCTGGCCTCCGAGTCAGACATCGGCGTGACTCTGGACACCGGCCCGGAGGTCATCAGCGGCAGCACCAGGCTGAAAGCCGGCACCGCCCAGAAGATCGCGCTCAACAGTTTTTCCAGTGCCTTGATGGTGCGCCTGCACAAGGTGTACGGCAACCTGATGGTCGATCTGCGCCCGAGCAACGCCAAGCTGATGCGACGCGCTGTCAACCTGACCGCGCAGGCTACCGGTGCATCCGCCGAGGCGGCGCGGCAGATGCTGGTGTCCTGCGATTTCCAGGTGAAGCTGGCCATCGTCGCGCTCAAACTCGGCATCGCGGTGGGCGATGCCCGATCTCGCCTGAGGGCAGCCGATGGCGATGTGCGACGCGCCATCGACCACTGAACCTTGGCGCGAGCATGCCTTTGAATCTCTCGATACGCCAAGCCTCGGTCGAGGACATTGCGCCGCTCAGTGAGTTGGCCGCGCGTGCCTATGCGCAGGCCTTTGCTCACTTGTTGGCCACCGGGCAACTGAAGGAACGCCCTGTCGCCTACTACCGGGAACGGTTTCAGGCACAAATCGATGGCCTCTGGCTGGCGCAAACCCGCGACGCCGCTCGCGCCACCCTGCTCGGCTATTTCCTGCTGCGCAGCAACGAGCTGGAGCAGATCTTTCTCGACCCAGGCTGCACCGACCAGGGGATCGGCCGTGCGCTGTTGCAACAGGCCGAGCGCTTGGGAGCGAACGAGCTCGAATGTTTTGCCGAGAATCACCGCGCCAGACGCTTTTACGAGCGAGCCGGATGGCAACTGGCAGAGACATTCGAGAGGGAGTTCGAAGGGCATCGGCACAGCTTTGTCCGTTACCGGCTGCCGATCAGCTCGCAACCTGGCACCAAAGCTTGAAACGGGTCGAATGCCCGAACCGTCGCCGAATAGAGCCCGCGACGGCAAGACCCTGTACCGGCAAGGACCTAAGGCGGAAAGACATTGCCCAGGATGCAGCTTCGGCTGGCACCGGTGACTGATGGCACGCTGACCGCCTGGCCGCGAAACGTGCGCTGGGCAAAAACCGCAAAGGCCGCGGCCTCGACCGCGTCAGCAGCAATACCGACCGAGTCGGTGCTTCTGACACGCCAGTTCTTGCACAGGGACGCCAATCGGTCCAGCAACAGACTGTTCCTGCTGCCGCCACCACAGACCAGAACTTCACCGGCCGGCCCCTGCGCCAGCACCTGATTGGCCACGGTTTGCGCCGTCAACTCCAGCAGGGTGCGCTGCACGTCCTGCGCCTTTGCCGCGGCGTAGGCCTGCAGATGCCGGCGCAACCAGGCCGCGTTGAACAGCTCCCGGCCGGTGCTTTTGGGCAAGCCCTGTCTGAAATAGGGCTCATCCAGCATCGTTCGAAGCAGGGCGTTGATCACCGCGCCGCGCGCGGCCCAGTCCCCATTCGCGTCGTAGGCCAGGCCCTGGCATTGCATGATCCATTGATCGAGCAGGATATTGGCGGGCCCGGTGTCGTAACCGATGGCGTCCTGACCCGGGTGCAGCACCGTCACGTTGGCAATGCCGCCCAAATTGAGCACGACTCGGGTCGTGTCGGCCGAGCGGAAAACGATGTCGTGGAACGAGCAGGCCAGCGGCGCCCCCTGTCCGCCCAGCGCCATGTCACGATTTCGGAAGTCGGCCACCACCGGGACGCCGAGCGCCACCGCCATGGTGTGCGGCTCACCCAGTTGCAGGGTGAAGCGCACGGCCGCGGCGCCGCTGCGGCCGAGCGGATCGATCGGCTGGTGGTGCACGGTCTGACCGTGGGCGCCAACCGCAATGATCTGCTCCGTGCTGACCTGCGCCTGGCGCAGCAGCGCCTGCACGGCCTGCACGTAGCAGCGTGCGACCTGAATGTGCACGCTGCCCAATTGCTGCATGGTAAAGAGCTGGCCCTGGCTGATCGAGAGCACCTCGTCGCGCAATTGCGCAGGGTAGGCATCATGCTGGTGCGCCAGCACCCGCGGCAAACCGCGCTCGAGACCCTGCGCGTCGCGCTCAAACCCGATCAGCGCGGCCTCGATGCCATCCAGACTGGTGCCGGTCATGGCGCCGACAAAGAGGTTCATGTCAATCCTGTCCATGGTCGATCACAGTTCGCCTCGCAGGCGCGGATCAAGTTGATCGCGCATGCCGTCGCCCAACAGGTTGAAACCAAGCGAGGCCAGCAGGATGGCCAGCCCCGAGAAAATGGAAGCCCAGGGCGCCACGCTCATGTAGTCGCGTCCTTCGGACAACATGCGACCCAATGACGGCGCGGGCGGCTGGGCGCCGATGCCAAGGAACGACAGACTGGCCTCGAGCAGGATCGCGGTGGAAAGGGACAGGCTGGCCTGGACCAGGATCACGCTCATCAGATTCGGCACCAGATGGGTGAAGATGGTGCGCGCGTCGCTGGCACCGAAGCTGCGCGCCGCGTGGACATAGTCCGCGCTGCGCAAGACCAGCGTGGGACCGCGCAGCAGCCGGGCAAAGATCGGTGAATAGACGACGCCGATCGCCACCGTGGTGGCAAAGGTCGTTGTGCCCAGCACCGCAATCACGCCAATCGCCAGCAGCATGAAGGGAAAGGCGAACAGGACATCGGACAGGCGCATCACAATCCGGTCCGCCCAGCCGCCCTGGTAGCCGGCCCAAAGCCCAAGCCCGCCACCGACCAGCAAGGCCGCCGACACGGCGGACACGGCGATGGTCAGCGACGACTGGTAACCGTGCAGGATGCGCGACAGCACATCACGGCCAAACTTGTCGGTTCCCAGCCAATGCTGCATTGACGGCGCCGCCATGCGCAGCTCTTCGTACTGCCAGAACGGGTCGTGCGGCGCAATGACGCTCGCCAGCAGCGCCGCGCACACCTGCAACAGCACCAGGCCCGCGGCAATCAGCAGGATGGGATTGCGGCGCCAGGAAAAACCGAACCAGGACGCTGCCGAGATCATTGGAGCCCCCCAGGTCGCTGCGCGCCCGCCCCCCCGAGGGGAAGCGAGCGCCTTGGGAGCGGCCCGGCGGCGCTCATAAGGAAACCCCGGCGCGCTTGTCGATGACCCGGTACAGCAGATCAATCACGGCATTGATGGCGACAAAGCCCACGGTCACGACCAGGATCGAGGCCTGAATCAGCGGGTAATTGCGATCAGCGATGGCGCCCAGCATCAGCCGGCCCAGGCCGGGAATGGCAAAAACCTGCTCCACCACAATCGCGCCGCTGAACAGATACCCCGCCGTGATGCCCAGCGCCGTGACATAGGGGATGAGCGAATTGCGCATGGCGTGCTTGAAGGTCACGACCCATTCGTTCAATCCCTTGGCGCGCGCGGTGCGAATGTAGTCCTGCCCGAGCGCGTCGAGCATGGCCGAGCGCATGATGCGCGACAGCGACGCGACGATCGGCAGGGCGCAGGTGAGCACCGGCAGGAACATGCGTTGCATATGCGACCATGGGTCTTCCGCCCAGGGCGGTATCGAACCCAGCGTCTGCCAGCCGGGGAACCAGATCGCCCAGCCAAAAATCAGCAAGGCCCCCAACCAGAACCCCGGCATGGTCACTCCCGTGATGGTCACCAGGCGCATCAGCAGGTCCACCCTTGATCCCCGGAAATAGGCCATGATGGCCCCGGCCGGGATCGAGACCAGAATCGCCAGCAGCAGGGACAGGAAAGTCAGCTCCAGCGTGACGCCAATGCGCGCGCCGATTTCATTGAGCACCGGCTCGCCGGTCCAGATGCTCTGGCCAAACTGGCCCTGCAGCATGTCGCCAATCCACTTTGCATACTGGACCGGCAGGGGCAGATCCAGGCCGAGCTTGCTGCGCAACTCCTGCACCTGCACGTTGCTGGCTTCGCCGCTGGCGCCCAGCATGACCTGCGCCGCGTCGCCCGGGATCAGGCGAATCATCAGGAACACCAGCAGCGAGACCCCGATCAGCACCACGATCAGGTCAAGGGCGCGCCAATAAAGCAACTTCAGCATCGGTCAGGGCCTGGTCGCCTGGGCGGGCAGGGCCCGCCCCGCCATGACTACTGCGCGCTCAGACTGGTCTGGCGCAAATAGGTCAGGGCGCGCGTGCCAATCGGCTCGAAGCCCTTGACGTTGCTGCGCACGGCGGTGAACAGGTCTCCATTCGCTATGAAAGCCACCGGGCCCTGGCAGGCCAGAATGTTCTGCGCCTTGTCATAAATGACCTTGCGCGCGGCCTGGGTGGGCGCCTCGCGGCCCTGGTCCAGCAACTTGTCGAGCTCCGGGTTCTTGTACTTGAACACGTTGGTGGCCGAGCTGCTGTGGAAGGTGCGGTAGAAATAGTCGTCCGGATCGACCCCGCCACTGTTCAATGAAACGAAGGCGGTGAAGTTGGAGGCGCGCCAGTCCGCGACAAAGCGGCCGATCTCCTGCACGTTGAGCTTGACGTTGAAACCGCCCTTTTGCAGTTGCTGCTGCACGATCTCCGCGGTGTCCCGCGTCACCGGATTGGGCAGCACATTGAGCGTGATTTCAAGCGGCCCGTCAAAGCCCGCCTCCTTCAACAAGGCTTTGGATTTTTCCGGGTTGCTCTGGTAGCAGGGAATGTTTTCGTACGGAATCGCCCACTGCCCGAGCGCCGCCGGCAGCGGTGGCGCCACCGAGCCCAGCCCCAGGTAGACGCCGCGCACGATCTGGTTTCGATTCAAGGCGTAGTTCAGCGCTTCGCGCACCTTGGGGTTGTCGAACGGCGGCTTGCTGGTGTTCATTCCCACCAGTGAGTAGCTCAGATCGGGCACGCTGATCCTGACCACGCCGGGCTTGCTGGTCAGCGCATTCATGGTGACCGCGTCCACTGAAGGAAGAAACTGGTAGGTGCCGCTGGCCATGCCGGCCTGGCGCGTGCTCGATTCAGGAACGATGTTGAATTTGAGTCCAGCCAGTTTCGGCAGCCCGGGTTCATGGTAGGCCGGGTTCTTCACCAGGGTGATGTTGGCGTCGGTGACCCATCTCTCAAACTTGAACGGGCCGGTTCCGACCGGGCTTTTCTGGAAGTCCGCGCCTTTCTCGATCAGCGCCGCCGGCATGATGGCCAATCCAGCCAACTGGCCCAACAGCGGTGAGGACGCCGTGTTCAGGGTAAGGACGACATCGCCTTCAACATCCTTCACCTCTTTCATCATCGACAAGCGCGCAGCGAACGGTGACGCCGTCTTGCTGTCCTTGACGCGGCTCAGCGAGGCGGCCACGTCCTTCGCCGTCATCGGGTCACCGTTGTGAAACTTGACACCCGGCTTGAGCTTGAAACGGTAGGTCAGGCCATCTTTCGACAGGGTCCAGCTGCTGGCAAGGGACGGAACAACTTTCAGGTTCTTGTCGATCGCCGTCAGGCCTTCATAGATGTTGCCGGTGATCAGGGTCGAATTGAAAGCGGGCACCACATGCGGATCCAGACCGGCGGGCGAGCCGTCGGTCGCCAGTTCGAGCATCTGCGCCGAAACCGCGCCGGCGAACAGCGCGGCACAGAGGACCACTGTGGCGCGCAGGTTGAAGTTGGACGCCGCTTTTCCGCGGGCAGGGTTCTGTGCTTTGATGGTCATGCTGTATCTCCAAAATGGGCTCGCGCCCGCTATTGCGATGACACCGCGCATCGCGACGAATTTGCGGATTTTGCCATTGGTGGATGGTAGGCGGTATTTGATGGTCCCCGCACTTGGGCAAGAGCGAATGATCGATACCAATATCATTAGAACATTCTTAACACCGGTTCAGATCCATGCGTCCCGCTGCTCGTCTGCCTGATGAAACGCATGTGCTGGACATGCGGGACCTCACGGTCCGCCTGAAAACGCCGGCCGGGCCGCTCAAGGTGCTGGACGGCGTGTCGCTACAAATCGACGCGGGCCAGACGCTGGGCCTGGTCGGTGAGTCGGGCTGTGGCAAGAGCGTCACGTCGCTGGCCATCATGCGCCTGTTGCCGGCGCATCAGGTGGTGTACGAAGCAGGGGAAATCTGGTTTCAGGGCAGGAATCTGCTGGCCTTGACCGAGCGGAATATGCGCAGCCTGCGTGGCCGTGACATCGCCATGATTTTTCAGGAGCCCATGACCAGCCTCAATCCCGTGCTGACGGTCGGCGAGCAGATCGCCGAGAGCCTGCGGCTGCACCGCGGCATCCGGGGACTGGCAGCCAGGGCCGAGGCAACGCGCCTGCTGGATCTGGTTGGCATCGCCGGCGCAGCGCAACGCGTCAACGCCTACCCGCACGAAATGTCCGGCGGCCAACGCCAGCGCGTCATGATTGCGATGGCCCTGGCCTGTCAACCCAAACTGCTGATCGCCGACGAGCCAACCACCGCGCTGGACGTCACTGTGCAAGCGCAAATCCTGCGCCTGCTCGACGATCTGAGACGCGAGTTCCAGATGGCGATGCTGCTCATCAGCCATGACCTGGGGCTGGTCAGCGACCACTGTGACGCGGTGGCCGTCATGTATGCCGGGCGCATCGCGGAGCGGCGCTCCACTGCGGCTCTCTTTTCCCGGCCAGCGCACCCCTACACCGAAGCCCTTCTGCACACCGCGCCGTCCGGGCACCTGCCCGGATCGATTCTGCCGACCATCCCGGGCGCCGTGCCGGCATTGACGCAGCGCGGCGCCAACTGCCACTTCCAGTCGCGCTGCGGATTTGCAGGCGACGCCTGTCACAAGGCGCCGCCTCTGTCGCCGCTTCCCGGGCAAAGCGACGCCGAGCAGGTTGCATGCTGGCACCCGCGCGGCGCAGGTCCGGCGGCGCAAGCAACGAACGCCGATAGTCAACAGGATACTGCCGCGATCGCGGCATCCGGCGCATGACTTCCGCCGGCAGCGCTGAGGATCTGCTGCGCGTCACGCGCTTGAGCAAGCACTTTCTGTTGCCGGATGGAAAACCTTTCAAGGCCCTCGACGAGGTCAGTTTTGCGCTGCGGCCGCGCCGGACCCTGGGCGTAGTCGGCGAGTCAGGTTGCGGCAAATCCACGCTGGCGCGAACTCTCATGCGCATGCATCCGGCCAGCGGCGGCAGCGTGCAGTTTGCCGGCCAAACCTGGATCGATAGCGCCAACGGGAAATCAGTTTCCCAGGACCGGACCTTGATGCAGATGGTGTTCCAGGACCCGTTCTCATCGCTCGATCCCAAGCACAGCATCGGCCGGATCGTGCGCGAGCCGATGGACATCAACCGGCGACCGACGAGTCGCGCCGAACGCTTCGAGCGGGTCAGGGAGCTGCTGGTCACCGTGGGCCTGGACGCGGCCGACGCCGACAAGTATCCGCATGAGTTTTCCGGCGGACAACGCCAGCGCATCGCCATCGCCCGCGCCCTGGCGCTCAGCCCAAAGCTGCTGGTGGCGGATGAACCGGTTTCGGCGCTCGATGTGTCGATCCAGTCGCAGATCCTGAATCTGCTGATGGACCTGCGCTCCCGGCACGACATGGCGATGATCTTCATCTCGCACGACCTCTCGGTCATTCGCCACCTGAGCGACGACATTGCCGTGATGTACTTCGGACGGATTGTTGAAATGGCCCCGGCGCAGACCCTGCTTGAGAATCCGCAACACCCCTACACCCAGTTGCTGCTCTCCGCGGTGCCGCGCCGCAGCAGGGCCATGAGCAGCAAACCGGACATCGTTGAAATCAGGGACACCGAACTGCCCGACCCGGCGAACCCGCCCCGCGGCTGTGCCTTTGCCAAACGCTGCCCGCATGCCATGCCGCGTTGCGGCGACAAGGTTCCTGAATTGCAAACCGTCGCAGGGACACAGGTGGCCTGCTATTTGCACCAGACCATGTAAACACGCTGAGATTCCGGTGCACGCGGAGAATTCTTCATCCAGACCGAGCCGCTTGCCCTAAAGTACCGGCATGAACGCGCCAACATCGACCACCGAACAGGCTCGTCTTGAGCGGACCCGGCGCCAGGCCGAAGTGGTGAAGGCGCTGCAGACCCTGCTGCCCGCCCACGCCCTGCTCTGGCACAACGAGGACACGACGCCGTATGAATGCGACGGCCTGACCGCCTACCGCCAGCGCCCGCTGGTGGTGGCGCTGCCTGAGACCGAGGCTCAGGTGCAGGCCCTGCTGCGTACCTGCCACCGGTTGCTCGTTCCCGTGGTGGCGCGCGGCGCCGGCACCGGCCTGTCGGGCGGCGCCATGCCGCATGCGCTGGGCGTCACGCTGAGCCTGGCCAAGTTCAACCGGATCCTGAGCATCGACCCGCTGGCCCGGACGGCGCGGGTGCAGTGCGGCGTGCGCAATCTGGCCATCAGCGAAGCGGTGGCGCGCTATCGCCTGTACTACGCGCCGGATCCATCGAGCCAGATCGCCTGCACCATCGGCGGCAACGTCGCCGAAAACTCCGGCGGAGTACATTGCCTCAAGTACGGTCTGACGCTGCACAACGTGCTGCAGGTCAAGGGCTTCACCGTTGACGGCGAGGCGATCACCTTTGGCAGCGAGGCGCTGGACACACCCGGGCTGGACCTGCTGGCGCTGGTGGTCGGCAGCGAAGGGATGCTGGCGGTGATCACCGAAGTGACGGTGCGCCTGACGCCCAAACCGGCGCTGGCGCGCTGCATCATGGCCAGCTTCGACGATGTGCGCAAGGCCGGCGACGCGGTGGCAGCAGTGATCGCGGCGGGCATCATCCCGGCCGGGCTGGAGATGATGGACAAGCCGATGACGGCAGCGGTGGAAGACTTTGTGCACGCCGGCTACGACCTCGAGGCCGCGGCCATCCTGCTCTGCGAAAGCGACGGCACGGCCGAGGAAGTGGAAGAGGAGATCGGACGCATGAGCGCGGTGCTGCAAGGCAGTGGCGCGACGGCCATTGCGGTGAGCCGCGACGAGGCCGAACGCTTGAAGTTCTGGAGCGGACGCAAGAACGCCTTCCCGGCCAGCGGCCGCATCAGCCCGGACTACATGTGCATGGATTCGACCGTGCCGAGGAAGCGCATAGCCGACATCCTGCTGGCGATCCAACAGATGGAGAAGAAGTACGGACTGCGCTGCTGCAACGTGTTCCATGCCGGCGACGGCAATCTGCACCCGCTGATCCTGTTCGATGCCAACGACGCGGACCAGCTGCGCCGGGCCGAGCAGTTCGGCGCAGACATCCTGGAAACCAGCGTGGCGATGGGCGGCACCGTCACCGGCGAGCATGGCGTGGGAGTCGAAAAACTCAACTCGATGTGCGTCCAGTTCAGCCGCGCCGAGCTGGAACAGATGCTGGGCGTGAAACGCGCTTTCGACCCGGCGGGTCTGCTGAACCCGGGCAAGGTCATCCCGACGCTGAACCGCTGCGCCGAATACGGCCGCGAGCTGGTGCGCAACAACCAGCCGCGCTACGCCAGCGCGCATCCGGACTTGCCGCGGTTTTGACGGGCGTCAGGTCGTTGCCGGGGACACTTCCCGCTCAATCCGGCGCGCGTTGGCGATTTCAGCCAGGCGCAACTCGTAGTTGGTTTGCAGCATCAGCCAGGAACGTGCGTCTCCGCCAAAGTAGCGCGCCCATCGCAGGGCGGTGTCAGCCGTTATGCCACGCCGCTCGCGCACGACATCGTTGATTCGTGGTGCTGGCACGTTCAACGCCTTGGCCAGCGCGTTCGCGCTCATGCCCGAAGCCAGCAGGTAATCCTCCCGCAGCACTTCGCCAGGATAAACCGGGCGCATTCCGTTCTTGAACACTTGCGATTCCCTTTCAGTGATAGTCAACAATCTCGACCTTTGCAGGCCCATCAGTGGTCCAGGAAAAACACAGCCTGAACTGCTCGTTGATCCGGATGCTCCATTTATAACGGATAACGTTAAACGTGTCACTGCATCGACCCGGCTACCAAGTGTCGACAAACCCTCCCTGCCCGTCACGCGGCAGGGTCCGCGCACCCGCCAGTCCCTGCGCGATCCATCGCCTCGTCTCGGCCGGGTCGATCACGGCGTCGATCTCCAGCGCGGCCGCCATGTTGAGCGCCTCGCCCTTGGCGTATTGCTGTTGCACCAGTTGCTCGAACAGCGCCTCGCGCTCCGGCCCTTCCGGCACAGCTTCCAACTCCTTGCGGTAACCGAGCCGAACATAACCCTCCAGACCCATGCCGCCGAACTCGCCGGTCGGCCAGGCCACGGTGAACATCGGCGCGTGAAAGCTGCCGGCTGTCATGGCCATCGCGCCCAGCCCGTACCCCTTGCGCAGCACCACGCTAAAAAACGGCACGCGCAGATGCGCGGCGGTGACGAACATGCGGCTGACATGGCGCACCTGGGCCTGCGTCTCGACCTCGGGCCCGACCATGAAACCCGGCGTATCGACCAGTGCCAGCAGCGGCAGGCCGTGCGCGTTGCACAGTTGCATGAAGCGCGCAGCCTTGTCGGCCGCGTCGGCGTCGATGGCGCCGCCCAGATGCAACGGGTTGTTCGCCAGCAGTCCCAGTGGACGGCCTTCGATGCGCGCCAGCGCGATGTGGATGCCGACTCCAAAGCCGGTTCGCAGCGGCAACAGGCTGCCGCTATCCACCAAACCCGCCATGGCAGCGCGGCTGTCGTAAACGCGCAACCGGTTCTCCGGCACCATGTCACGCAGCAGTTTCTGATCGGGCGCCAGCCAGTCGCGGACGCGCCCCTGGAAGAACGACAGGTAGTGCCGTGCCGCAGCCACCGCGTGCGCTTCGTCGTCGAGCAGCAGGTCGATCACGCCATTGCGGTGCTGCACCTCGCTCGGGCCGATCTGCTCGGGCTGGTAGCTGCCAAGTCCACCCCCTTCAACCATCGCCGGGCCGCCCATGCCGATGTTGCTGTCACGAGTCGCGATGATGACGTCGCAGCAACCCAGCAGCGCGGCATTGCCGGCGAAACAGCGGCCGGCAACGATGCCCAGCACCGGCACCTGGCCCGACAGGGCGGCAAAGCTGGCGAAGGTCGGGATATGCAGCCCGGCAACCGCCGTCGAGTCGGTGTCGCCGGGGCGTCCGCCGCCGCCCTCGGCGAACAGAACCACCGGCAGGCGATGGCGCAGCGCCTGTTGCAGCAGCCGATCGGTCTTCTGGTGATTGCGCATGCCTTGCGTGCCGGCCAGCACGGTGGCGTCGTAGGCCAGCACAACGCAACGACCAGACTCCTGGCCATCCGGTCCGGCTGGAAACAGTGCGCCATTGATCGACCCGATGCCCGTCACCATGCCGTCCGCCGGCGTGTTCAGTCTGAGGTCCTCCGCGCTGCGCCGACTCGTCTGCGCCGCCACCGCCAGCGCGCCGTACTCCACAAAGGAGCCTTCGTCGCACAGCTCGGCGATGTTCTCTCGCGCGCTGCGCAGACCCAACGCGTGACGCCGGGCCAGCGCCGCCGGCCGATTTTCGTCAAGCGTGGGGGCGTGCCGCTCCAGCACACGCTGCAGATCGAGGCGCAGGCCGGGCGACTCGGCGCTGGCTGCTGGCGTCGCACCGGTCGAAGCTTGGTCCGTTGCCAGAATTGCCTTGACCGCATCCTGACCCGGCGTGCTGCCAAGGGCAGGCCCAGGCGCCGCGCCGGCAACGCGCTCCAGCCGCAGCAGCAGGTCGTTCTCCATCACCTGCTCGCCCGCCGTGAAAAAACACTCGGCGACCCGGCCGTCGCACGGCGCGCGCAGCTCGTGCTCCATCTTCATGGCTTCCAGAATGACCAGGATGTCGCCAATGCTTACCCAGTCGCCCGGAGCAACCAGCCAATGAACGATCCGGGCCTGCAGCGGCGAGGTGATGGAAGTCATGGCTGGATTCTGCTGCACCCTGCGCCGGGTCGCGCATCGTCGCCGTTTCGAGCCAGCGTTCGCGTCCTCGCGCCTAGACCCCGCCCTCGGCCCTGACCCAGTCCAGCGTGTCAGCCAGGGCCAGCTCGGCGCGGTCCATCATGCTGTCAATCTCTTGTTCGGTGATGATCAGTGGCGGCGCAAAGGCGATGATGTCGCCACCCAGCGCACGCAGGATCACACCGTGCTCCTGGGCCCGGCGCACCAGGTAGGCGCCGACCAGGCGCTTCGGGTCAAACGGCTTGCGCTTGGCGGGTTCGGCAGCGAGTTCGATGGCGCCAATCAGGCCCAGGCTGCGCACCTCGCCCACCAGCGGATGCCCGCTTAGGGCCTGCAGCCTGGCCTGCAGCCGTGGCGCCACTTTTCGCACATGGTCGATGATGTGGTCGCTCTCATAAATGCGCAGCGTCTCCAGCGCCACAGCGCAGGCCACCGGGTGCCCACTGTAGGTGTAGCCGTGACCAAAGGTGCCGACCGCAGCGCTGGTGTCGGCCACCGCCTGGTAAATCTCATCGGTGACGTAAAGCGCGGACATCGGGATGTAGGCCGAGGTCAGCATCTTGGCCACGCTGATCATGTCGGGCTTCAAGTCGAACACCTGGGTGCCAAACGGCTGCCCGAGGCGGCCGAACCCGGTGATCACCTCGTCGACGATCAACAGGATGTCGTACTTCTTCAGCACGCCTTGCACCTTCTCCCAATAGCCCGGCGGCGGAATGATCACCCCGCCCGCCCCCTGCACCGGCTCGGCGATGAAAGCGGCCACAGTGTCCGGGCCTTCGCGCAGGATGGTGTCCTGCAGCTCCTGCACCAGTCGGTCGACGAACTGTTGCTGCGACTCGCCGTCCTTGGCGAACTGGTAGTAATGCGGGCAGCTGACCCGGATCACGTCGGGCAGCGGCAGATCAAAGTGCTGGTGCATCAGCGGGATGCCCGAAAGCGAGGCCGCGGCCAGGGTGACGCCGTGGTAGCCCTTGTTGAGAGCAATGATCTTTTTCTTTTTCGGCCGCCCGATGGCGTTGTTGTAGTAGCGGACCAGCTTGAACGCCGTGTCGTTCGCCTCCGACCCCGAATTGGCAAACAGCACCCGCGCCATCGGCACAGGCGCCCAGCGGATCAAGGCGTCCACCAGGTCCGGCACCGGTCCCGCCACCTTGCCGGAAAAGGCGTGGTAGTAGGGCAGCTTGGTCATCTGGGCTTGCGCGGCGGCAACCAGCCTGGGCTCGGAAAATCCGAGCGAAGCGCACCACAGGCCGGCCATGCCCTCGATGTAGGCCTTGCCATGCTCGTCGATCACCTGCACGCCGTCGCCGCGCACGATCACCAGCGGGCCGTCCTTCTCCAGTTGCCGCAACTGGGTGTAGGGGTGCAGATGGTGCCGCGCGTCGCTTTTCGCTGCTGGCGTAATGACGCTGTCGCTCATGAGAATCCTCTTTGGGCTGAAATCACTTGGTGTGCAGAGACTGATCAGCGCATTTTGCACCGGCCTACCAGAGTTGGCTCAGGCGACCCTGCAGCAACCGGTAGCCGCGCTGCGCCATGACCCGCGCTTCCGTTTCGTCGTGCGTCACCAGAATGGCCGCGATGCCGGTTTCCCTGATGCGTTGCGCGAACTCCTCACGCAGCGTTTGCCGCAATTCGGCGTCCAGCGCCGAGAATGGTTCATCCAGCAGCAGCAGGCGTGGAGCCGTGATCAAGGCGCGCGCCAGGGCAACGCGCTGCTGCTCGCCGCCAGACAGAGTCCACACCTGATGCCGGGCGTGCGCGCCCAATCCAAACTGGGTCAGCAGGGCCAGCGCGCGGGCGCGCGCGTCGCGCCGCCTCAATCGCTGCTCGATCAGGCCAAAGGCGACGTTGTCCAGCACGTTCAAATGCGCGAACAGCGCGAAGTCCTGAAACATCAAGGCAAAGCGGCGCCGCTCCGGCGGCTCATCGCTGATGTCCACGCCGTCGAACCAGACCGTTCCGGCGTCCGGCGCTTCCAGTCCGGCGACCATCTTCAGCAGGGTGCTCTTGCCGCTGCCCGAAGGGCCGAGCACGGCCACGGTCTCGCCCTCTCCCACCTCCAGGCTCAATGCGTCGGCCAGCAACCAACGGTCGCCGTCGCGGCCATGAAAGGTCTTGCTGAGGGACTTGATCTGGAGCATGGCGTTTCAGACGCGGATCACCGTCGAGCGTCCTGGCCCACCGTCGGGCCTGCGCCACATCTCGCTCTCCGGCCGTCCCGCGCGCTCGATCAGCAGGAAGGCGGCAAGAGCCAGCGCCATCAACAGGCAGGCCAGCAGCAGCGCCGCCTCCAGATTGGCGGCACCGGGGCGACCCAGACGCTGGTAGATCAGCGTCGTCAGCGTGGCCCACTCCGGGCGAGACAGAAACAGCGTGACGGCAAACTCGCCCAATGCTGTTGCCGCGGCAAAGGCCATGCCACGCCGCAGCGCTGGCGCCACCGCGGGCAGCACGACGCGCCAGAAGGCCCGCGCCGGCGTGCAGCCCAGTGTGCGCGCCACCTGCCCAAGCTGCGGCGGCAGGCCGTCGAGCGCGCTGCCCAACGCCTGCGCGACGAACGGATAGGCCAGCATGGCGTAGGCGGCCAGCAGCAGGGACAGACTGGCGCTCCACGTTGGATAGAGCAATAGCAGGCCCAGCGCCACGGTCACCGGCGACACGACAAAGGGCAGGAAGGCAAGCGCCCGCAGCCAGGCATGGCGGCGCGCGGCCAGCGCATGAGCCAGTCCCAGCAGGGTCGCCAGCATCAGCGCCACGGCAGAAAAACGCAGCGAGTTCCAAAGCGCCGCCAACGTGTCCTCCTCCAGCAGCACGGACCAGGGTTCGGCGCCGGCGCCGAGCAGCCGAAACACCAGGGCCAGCAGCGGTGCCGCGCACAGCAGCAGCAATATCAACATGGCGCCGGCCAGCATGGCCCACTGCCACGCGCCGGCCGGACGTTGCCTGGGCACGACATCGCTACGCGAAGGCACTCCCAGACGGCGCTCGACCTGCGCATAGGCCCAGGCCGCAGCGCCGGTAAACAGCAGCATGCAAAGCGCCAGCGCGCTGGCTTCGGCCAGTTTCAGTTCGTGCGCCACCAGGGTGTAGATCTCGACCTCGATGGTGGCAAAGCGCTGGCCGCCGAGAATCAGCGCCAGGCCGAAGCCGGAAAAGCAGTAGAGAAACACCAGACACAGCGCCGCACTCAGCCAGGGCAACACCGCAGGCCATTCAACGCGCCAGAAGGCGCGCCAGGGTGTTGCCCCCAGCGTGCGGGCTGCTGCCAGGCTGGCGGCGCTGGTGCTCGACAGGCCATCGACCCCGGCACGAACCACCAGGCACAGGTTAAAGAACAGGTTGCCGTAGAGCAGCAGCCAGGGCGTGTCCTGCAAATTGGGACCGAGGCCGCGCGGACCCATGAGCGCCAGCACGCCCAGCGCCGCCACCAGCGTCGGAACGACAAAGGGCAGCATCAGCAGGCGTAGCACCAATGCACGGCCGGCGAATTCGAAACGCGCCAAAACCCAGGCCAGCGGCAGGCCAAGCGCCAGCGCGAGCAGGCAGGTGGCGCCGGCCTGCAGCAGCGTCCATGTCAGTCGCCAGCGCAGGTAGTCGTCCTGCAGCAGTGCGACAAGGGTGCTCCCCAACGCACCACCACCGCCCTCCCACATCAAGCGCAGCACCGGGCCGGCCACCAGCAACGCCAGGAAACCGAGCGGCAACAGCCCAAGCAGGAATGCCGCCGTCCCCGGCCGCGAGCGCAGGGTCATCGCGCTACTTCAGCACCACGCGGGTCCAGCGATCAACCCAGCCGCTGCCCTTCTGTGCAATGGTCTCAGGCGTCGGGTTGTCAAACGTGGTCGGCTCGTTGGCATGGCGCATCACCTCATGCCGCGCCACGCCGGGCTCGACCGGAAACATCCACATGCTGGTCTGCAGCGCCTGCTGCACCGGGCCTGAGCGCATGAACTCGATGAAGCGGCCGGCCGCCTCGCGTTGCGCCCCGCCGCGGACCAAGGCAACCCCCTCGACCTGGCGAAACACGCCGCCGTTCAGGAACAGGCTGGCGGTGGGCGGCTCGCTGATCTTTTCCTTGCTGTAGAACACCTCGGCGGCCGGGCTGGTCGCGTAACTGACGACGATCGGACGGCCCCCGCCGTTGCGCGAGAAATCGGTGTAATACGCTTCGCTCCAGCCCTTGGCAACCTTCAGGCCGTTGGCGCGCATGGCGGCCCACCATTCGAAGGCCCGTTCTTCACCGAGCCCGGTCACCGTCGCCAGCATGAAGGCGTAACCCGGGCTTGAGGTCGCCGGGTTCTGCACCACCAGCAGGTCGCGATACGCCGGTAGCGCGAGGTCGGCCAGCGTCTTGGGCAGGGCGAGGCCGGACTTGGCGAACCAGGCGCGGTCGTAGTTGAGGGTCACGTAACCGTAATCGACCGCCACCATGCCCACCAGCGGCACTGCCGCCGCTCGGCGCGAGGCGGCCCCCTGGTAGGGCTCCAGCAAGTTGGCGGCCTGCGCCTTGACGACCAGCGCGTTGTCGATGCCGAACACCAGGTCGGCGATCGGCTGCTCGCGCGTCAGGATCAGCTTGTTCAGCATCTCGCCGGCGTCGCCGGCCTTGATCACGCTGAGCTTGACGCCAGCCTCGGCCTCGAACTGCGCCAGCAGCGGCTTCGGTAGCGAAAACGAGTTGTGCACCAGCAGGCGCAGTTCCGGCTGAGCCTGGGCCTTGGCCGCCACGGGCGACAAGGCCAAGAGCAGCCACAACATCACGGCCGCGATGGCGGTAAGAAAGGACAAGGGGGAACGGGTTCGACGCGGTTTCATGGCAGTCTTCCTTTCAGTTCGCCCGCATCGGGGGCCTGAAAGGACGGCCTGCAACTGAGAGTTCCGTCCATCACGCTCCCTACGCTGGCATGACCCAGATCAGGTGAGTGGGGTATTTCTCAGTCGGCCTGGCAAGCTGCCAGCGCCGACACCCCCGGTGAAGCGGGTAGTGTACTGCGCCCCTTGAGCCGTCGCGCTGCTGCGCTAGCGGCAGACGTTGGATTGAGTCGCCGTAGCGAGGCGCCTGTGCAACTGCGCAGCGTAGGCGACTCAAACTCAGGCCTCCACTTTGCAGCTTCGCAGGCAAGACGTTCCGGCCTGAGCTAGGCGTTTACCCGGCCCGCATCGACCCTCACCCCTGCCCTCTCCCGCAAGCGGGAGAGGGAGCACAGGCAGGTGGAAGGCATGTGGCCCCCTCTCCACCGTACGCGGGGAAGAGAGGGAGAAATGAGGCTCAAAGCCAAGTCCGTCAGCCCCTCTCCACCGCACGCGGGGGAGAGGGTCGGGGTGAGGGGGCAACGGGCGGCCATGCTGAGCTTTGTCGCCAATCGGGTGACGCGTTGGACACACGCATATAGACACGGCCTTGGCGCGCGAGGCCATGGGCGAGACGCTGGCACGCATCTCGCGCTGCACACTGCTTTCCGCATAAGGCGTTGCGGCGGGGCAAGTTCACCGGAACTCAACACGCCAGCGGGCGTCGCTCAGCGGCCAGCGCGTTGGCGTTGCGGCGCCACCACTTGCCCCTGATCTTGTGATGGCTTCTTTTCCTCGGCCTTCAGCGTCCGCACCACGAAAGAACCGCCCGAAGGCGGTTGGGTCGCTGTGGGCATTGAACTCTAGTGCCATAGCTTTGTGATGACGGCCAGAGCCGCCATTGCTGGAAAGATGGCACCAAGGGTCCAGCGCTGCATCTCGTTCATCGCGCGAAGCAAACGCGCCTCCATCTCCGCGAACTCCTTTCGTACCCCGTCGAGATCGCCCCGTGTCGCAAGCTGCTTTTCGTGGATTGAGTAGCGTTGATCAATCGCTCGGTCGATCGAATGCGCGACTTCTCGCGCCTTGTCTGCCGGGACGTTGGCCGCTGTCAGTGCTTCGAAAATCTCAAGTTCCATGGTGTCAGTCTACTCTTTTCGTCCTGGTTGTAGCTCGCGGTTGTAGCTCGCGCCGTGTGCTGCCGTTCAATCGGTGTGCCGCCCCAGCGCATCGGTGACATCGTTGCTGGCAAGCGTGGGATAACGGCCGACACCGACCTTCGTCTATGCCGGTACTTCGGGCTCAGCGATGGCTGGTGGCTTCGCGGGCAAGCCAACTACGACACCGCATTGGCGCGCGAGGCCATGGGCGAGACGCTGGCACGCATCTCGCGCTGCCCACTGCTCTCGGCATGAGGCGTTGCTGTCCAGCAGCTATTTCCAGTTGAGGTCGAGCTTCCTGTGCGACGCCGCGCAGTCGCGAAGGTACAGGTTGATGAGGCTTACCGCGCCACAGCAACGCCGACAACACCACATTGGTGTCAAGAACGATCCGCACCCGCGCCCTTGTTTCCTGGTCCAGCGGCTTGACGTTCGCGTCGCTGCGTACGTGCAGCCTTTACCTCGGCGGTGATCAGGTCCTCGCTCATCGGCTCCACACCGGCCGCTTCGAGCGCTGGCGCAATGGCCAGCAGCCGGTCGATTGCGTCACGCTTCCTCGACTTACCTGCCAGAAACTCCACGAAGTCCTCCACTTCCGCCACTTGCTGCGGCGAAAGCGTCCTCAACCTGGAAATCAAGGTCTGTTCCACAGTCGTATTCATGGCAAATGTCCTTTCGGGGCAGGCTGTTTTAGCGCGCCAGTGCTGTCAACTGCGTGTCAGTCTACTGCAAGGTCATGAGATAACGCCCTTGGGCGCAGCACCTGGGCGAGGTGCTGCCGCTGACGCATTTCCTGCGCATCGTGCGCTACATCATGCAGGACGACCCGAAGCAGTCACCCAAGGCGGTGAAGCTCATCGAATCGCTGACGGTTGACGCGCCGGGGTTCGTGCCGCTTGTCTCCGTGGTCGAGCTGGGATGGGTGCTGTCGTCGTGCTACGACCTGAACCGCGACCAATGGGCGCAGACTCTGGAATTGCTGCTGCGCACGAAGGAGATCGTCGTCGACCAGGCCGATCAGGTGCTGAGCGCGCTGCGGGCGTTCAAGGCCGGTTCCGCCGACTTTGCGGACTGCCTGATCGAGCGCAGCGCCGCAAGCGCGGGCTGCAGCAGGACCGTGACGTTCGATGTCGCTGCGGCAAAGACGGCGAGGATGAGCTTGATTTCGTAGCGCTGACGAGGTATCGCCAAACGCTGGACTGAGCTATTCCTTTCTTCGCTCCTTGCCGTCCGCACCAAGAGAAAACCGCCCGAAGGCGGTTTCCTTATTCGTGGATCTCCAGTCGCTTTTCTATTCGTTCGATACGTTCGGTTAACCGGTCGATGTTTCCTTGTTGGCGATACACGTCGTCTTGGGTTGACAGGTTGTCGCTTCTCGATTTGAGCAACGTGGTCTCAAGGCTCGTGATTCGGTGAGTCAATTCCGTCAGCTTGCCTTCCATGCGTTCTTGACCGGAGCGCAACGCCCGAAGATGTTCAATGATCAGGCTTTCCACATTTTCCATTGCGCCAGTCTACTCCCTTCGTCATGGTTCAAGGTCCCGCCCGGTCCCTATCGCCAGTCGCTGGCCCGAGCCCGGCGGCTCGCGCCGCCGGGCTGGTCCCGCTTTTCCCCCGTTAATACACGATCTGGCTGTTGGCGAGCAGTTGCGACAACGTCAGGCCTGTCACACCGTCCAGCACGATCAGGTCCTGCGCCACAGCCGCGCCACCGGCGCCGTCCAGATCGACGCTGACGGTCGTGTTGCCGCCGCTTTCGCTCACGCTGACGAACTGGTCCAGGTTCACCTCGGTCGCGCCGCTGCCGCCCAGCAGGTCGCTCAGGTCGAGCTTGTCGCCACCGGCTGACGCGTCGGCCACCGTGAAGTCGGTGACAGTGTCGATGCCGCCGTTGTCGGCCAGCCGGAACGCGAAGGTATCTGCCCCCACGCCGCCGCTCAGCACATCGTCGCCCTGGCCGCCGGCCAGCAAGTCGTCCCCTTCGCCACCCAGCAGGATGTCGTTGGCCATGCCGCCCAGCAGGGTGTGATTCGCCGCCGGCGCGCCGTAGGCCAGCTCGCTGCCCGTGCCCTCGGCATTGGCCTGCAGGCCGGCCGCCGCGTACTGGCCAGCCATGCCGATCTGCGCCACGTTGCTGCCGTCGCTGATCGTCAGCATGCCGCCCAGGCCCGAGTCATTCGCCTGGTAGGTCAACTGTGTGCTGGTACCGAATGCAATGCCACCCAGATCGAGTTTGTCGCCGGCGCCAAAACCGCTCACGCTGCCGCTGAACATCGAAGCCATGTCAAGTTTCAGCGTGCCGTCGCCGCCGTCAGCAAAGCTCACCTGCTGATTGGATGCGGCGCCAAAAGTCAGCGTTGCCGAGCCGCTGATGGTGGCGCTGCCAGCGCCCCAGACATCGCCGAGGACGACGATATTGCCACCATCGGCCCAGAGGTTGCCGCTGTTGGCCAGCGCACTCACGATCAACAAGCCGCCGATACCGATCGACTGCATCAGGCCGGTGTTGATCACCGCGTTGCTACCGGTATCGATCACCAATGCGTTGCTGCCGCTGGCGCGAACCGTGCCGGCGTTGACCAGGTGCATCTGGCCCAGGCCAATCTGCCCGGCGCCCGAAATCGTGTTGTCCAGATTGGTCAGCGTCGATTCGGCGTTGCTGGCGAAAATCAGGTTCTGGCTGCTGTCCGACAGCGTCACCTGCCCGCCGCCCGAAAGCGTGACACCCCGGAACAGGATTTCCAAGCTGGTGCTATCGCCCGTGGAGCCAAGAACAATCGAGCCGCTGTTCTCGATGCTGCCGCCAAAGGGCATCATCGAGCCATCATGCAGCGTGATCGTGGCGGCGTTGACCGTGACCGGATCGACGTTGAACAGGAAGTTGCCCGCGCCCAGCGCTGCCGCATCGACACCCTTCACCGTGATGGTCGAACCGGCGGCGAAGGAAATCACCGCGTTGCCGTTGCCATCGTTGCTAATGGTGATATCGCCGTAGCCGTTCACGCCGGCGAACCCGATCAGATCGATCTTGTCGCTGGCGGCATCGAAGTAGTGGATGGTGTTCTGCGCGCTCGGATCGGCGAATACAAACTGATCGGCGCCGCTTGATCCGCTCAGGTTGTCGTCTACGGAAAGCGCGAAGATCGGATTTCCTGGTGCGTAGGCTTCGACGTTGTTAGTAATCATGGCAAGCCCGGTGCCGCCATTCCCGTCGGTCCAGGTTATCGACATAAGCATCTTGACTGCGCCCGCGTAGTCCTCAAGCGTAGTGATGGAGAGCGTGGTGACATCGTTGGTCTGCACCGACCAGGTGCCGTCACCGTTGTCGGTGCCTTCGCTCACAATCCAGCCGGAAGGAACGCCGGAGATGTTCACCGTGATCGCGCCGACGTGATCCGCCGGATTGGTGAGGGCCAGGTTGATCGCTTCGCCTGCCACGCCCGCGGGAGCGAGATTTGCTCCAGCGAGGGTGGTCAGCGTTACGTCCACCAGATCGACGAGAATATCGATTGCGGCGGCACGAGCGTCGGCGACCTGATTGGAAACATAGGTGTGCGCTATGCCGTCTATATTCGCCACGAA
>JBCKPH010000008.1:0-41226 GCA_038901755.1 Burkholderiaceae bacterium
CGCGGTGGTCGGACGGCCCGACGACATCACCGGCGAAGCGATCTGCGCCTTTGTCGTGCTCAAGCGGTCCCGGCCGACCGGCGACGAGGCCAGGCAAATAGCCAACGAACTGCGCAACTGGGTGGCCAAGGAGATCGGCCCGATCGCGAAGCCGAAGGACATCCGATTTGGTGACAACCTGCCCAAGACCCGCTCCGGCAAGATCATGCGCCGCCTGTTGCGCAGCATCGCCAAGGGCGAAGCCATCACCCAGGACGTCAGTACGCTGGAGAATCCGGCCATATTGGAGCAACTTGCTGAGCCAACTTGCTGAGCGACTCCAAGCATAAAAAATGAAAAAACCCGCCGTTTCGTGGCGGGCTGTTCGGGCAGGGGTGCCGTACTTACTTGAGTGTCAGGATCCAGCTGGCCAGCTTCTTGGCTTCGGCGTCCGTCACCTGCGGATTCGCCGGCATCGGGACTGGGCCCCAGACGCCGGAGCCGCCCTTGGTCACCTTCAGCGCCAACTTGTCGACCGCGTCCTTTTGGCCTGCGTACTTGCCGGAAATTTCCTTGTAGGCGGGGCCCACCAGCTTCTTGTCCACGGCATGGCAGGCCATGCAGTTCTTGGCCGTGGCAAGTGCTAGGTCGGCGTGGACCGGTGCACTCACCACCACAGCGGTAACGAGGGCAAACAGTGCATTCTTCATTGGTGTCCTTCAGCGTAGTTGGGTTACAGTGACTCAACGCAATTGTAGTTGCCGGGGTTGACGCCAGACTCGCGTTACGAATTGTTTCAACCAGGAGTAGCCGATGTATTTTCTGATCTTGGGCATTGCCCTGCTGGCCATGAAGTACCTTGAAATAGGTCCGGTCGCGGGTTGGGACTGGTGGTATGTCCTGGCGCCATTTGCTCTCGCTGCGGCCTGGTGGATTTTTGCCGACTGGTCGGGCTACACGCGGCGCAGGCAGGAAGAGAAGATGGAACAACGCAAGGAGGACCGGATCAACCGCAGCAAGAAGGCGTTGGGCATGAAGCCGACCGAGCGCAAATAGCAAACCCACGCCCCGCGGCTCATCCTGCAAGACCATGCCGCGCACGGTGTGATGCTTGCAACACCCCCCTAGTAATTGTCCAGAACGGCGCCCTTGCTGGCGCTGGACACGTTGAAGGCGAACTTGGCCTGCACTCCGCGGGTGTAGCGCGGCGCTGGAGCGACCCAGCCCTGCCTGCGTTGCGCAATCACTTCATCGCTGACATCGAGTTGCAGCAGCAGCTTGCGGGAATCGATGGTGATGCTGTCGCCTTCTCGAATGAACGCAATCAGGCCTCCAACGGCAGCCTCCGGCGCCACATGGCCGACCACCATGCCCCAGGTGCCACCGGAAAACCGCCCGTCGGTGATCAGGCCGACGCTCTCGCCGAGGCCGGCGCCGATCAGCGCGCTGGTTGGCGCCAGCATTTCCGGCATGCCGGGGCCGCCCTTCGGTCCAAGGTAGCGCAGCACCATCACATCACCAGGGACGATCTTGCCGTCCAGGATCGCTTTCAGTGCCGACTGCTCGTCCTCGAAGACCCGGGCCGGGCCGGTCATCACCGGTTTTTTCAGGCCGGTGATCTTGGCCACCGCGCCTTCGGGCGACAGATTGCCCTTCAGGATCGCCAGATGTCCCTGGGCATAGATCGGCTTGTCGATGGGCCGGATCACGTCCTGGTCGGCCCGGGGTTGGTCCGGCAGGTCCTGCAGCACCTGCGCGATCGTCTCCCCGGTGATGGTCAGGCAGTCGCCGTGCAGCAGGCCTGCGTTCAGCAGGATCTTCATCACTTGCGGGATGCCGCCGGCGCGATGCAGGTCCACCGCGAGGTACTTGCCGCTGGGCTTGAGATTGCAAAGTACCGGCGTCTTCTTGCGCACGCGCTCGAAATCGTCAATCGTCCACTCGACATCGGCGGCGTGCGCGATGGCCAGAAAGTGCAGCACGGCATTGCTTGAGCCGCCGATTGCCATGATGACCGCCACCGCGTTCTCGATCGCCTTCCTGGTCACGATGTCGCGCGGCTTGATGCCTTTCCTGATGGCCTGGACCAGCACCTTCGCCGACTCGCGGGCCGACGTCACCTTTTCCTCATGCGGGTTCGCCATGGTCGAGGAGTAGGGCAGCGAAATGCCGAGCGCCTCGAACGCGCTGGACATGGTGTTGGCGGTGTACATGCCGCCGCAGGATCCGGTGCCGGGAACGGCGCGTTGCTCGATTTCCTTCAGGTCTGCGTCGCTCATGTTGCCGGCGGCGTTCTGGCCGACGGCCTCGAAAACGCTGACGATGCTGAGGTCCTGGCCCTGGTACCTGCCGGGCAGGATGGTGCCGCCGTAGACGTAGATCGCCGGCACGTTGGCGCGCAGTATGCCCATCAGTCCGCCCGGCATGTTCTTGTCGCAGCCTCCCACCACCAGCACGCCGTCCATCCATTGCCCCTGCACGCAGGTCTCGATGCAGTCGGCGATGACTTCGCGGCTGACCAGCGAATACTTCATGCCCTCGGTGCCCATCGCCATGCCGTCGGAGATGGTCGGCGTGCCGAAGATCTGCGCATTGCCACCGGCCTCGGTGATGCCCGCGACCGCCGCATCGGCGAGTTTCTGCAGGCCGCTGTTGCAAGGGGTGATGGTGCTGTGGCCGTTCGCGACACCGACCATGGGCTTGCTGAAATCGCTCTCCTGGTAGCCCATCGCGTAATACATGGAGCGGTTCGGCGCGCGCGACTTGCCCTCGGTAATGTTGGAGCTGCGAAGTCGAAGCTGAACAGTTTTCGTGTCGGCCATAAAACCTTCTCTTTGATGTCGGGAAAAAGGGAATTCTAGGCGCTGCGCTGCGACAGACCCGGCGCTGGTAGCATGGGCGTCCGATGCTGATGCACCCGCAAATCGATCCGGTCGCCTTGCAGTTGGGGCCGCTGGCCATCCACTGGTACGGCCTGACCTACTTGGCGGCGTTCGGGCTTTTCATGCTGCTCGCCACGCTGCGACTGCGGCACAAGCCTTATTCGATGTCGATCGGGCCTCACCCCTGGCGCCGCGCTGACGTGGAAGACCTGCTTTTTCTTGGCGTCCTCGGCGTGGTGGCGGGTGGACGCATCGGCTACTGCCTGTTTTACAAGCTCGACTATTACCTGAGTCATCCGCTTGAGATTTTTTACATCTGGCAGGGCGGCATGAGTTTTCACGGTGGGTTGCTCGGTGTGCTGCTGGCCATGCTCTGGTTCGCCCGCAGCCGGCATCGCCCCTGGCTTGAGGTGGTGGATTTCATCGCGCCCTGTGTTCCCGCCGGTCTTGCCGCCGGGCGGGTCGGCAATTTCATCAACGGCGAGCTGTGGGGCCGGGTCGCCGATCCCTCTTTGCCCTGGGCCATGGTGTTTCGCGGCGCCGGCGATTTGCCACGCCATCCCTCGCAGGTCTACCAGTTCCTGTTGGAAGGGCTGTTGCTGTTTGTGCTGCTCTGGCTGTACGCGCGCAAGCCACGCCGCACCGGCCAGGTCAGTGGCGCCTTCCTGCTTGGCTATGGCGTGTTTCGCTTCATTGCCGAGTTCTTCAGGGAGCCCGACGCCCACCTGGGTCTGCTGTCGCTGGGCATGAGCATGGGCCAGTGGCTCAGTCTGCCCATGGTGCTCGCCGGTGCCGCGCTGTGGCTCTGGGCCGCGCGCCAGCCGCTCGCGCCGGCAACCGGGTCGAGGTGACGCGGCGTCTGTGAAAATCTTGCATTGATCGGAGCATCGCATGACCTACAACCCAAATCGTAGAACCATGTTGCGCACGGCCCTGGCCGGCAGCATTGTGATTCCATTCGCCTCGCATTCCCAGTCCGGCTGGCCGGCCAAACCGGTGAACCTGATCGTCCCGTTTCCGGCCGGCGGCGGCACCGACGCCTTCGCCCGGCCGATGTCGGCGCAGTTCGCGCGGCTGACCGGCAAGTCGCTGGTCATCGACAACAAGGGTGGCGCCGGCGGCACGGTGGGGGCCAGTATTGCGGCACGCGCTACTGCCGACGGCTACACGCTGTTCGTGGGCGCTGTGCACCACACCATTGCACCCAGCATGTATCCCAAGCTGGACTACGACATCGAGAAGGATCTCGTGCCCTTGATCCTGGTGGCGAGCGTGCCGCAGGTGGTGGTGGTGAACCCGAAGAACGTGATCGAAACGGACATGAAATCGTTCCTGGACATGGCGCGCAAGAATCCGGGCAAGCTCAATTACGGCTCGGCCGGCACCGGGACCTCGCATCACCTCGCGGGTGAGTTGTTCAAGCTGCAGACCAAGACCTTCATCACGCACATTCCGTACACCGGAGCCGGCCCGGCGTTGCGCGATCTGGTCGGTGGCCAGGTCGACATCATGTTCGACGGACTGGGCTCTTCCGCCGCGCACATCAAGGCCGGTCGCATCAGGGCCTTGATGGTGGCCGGCGACAAGCGCAGTCCGGCGTTTCCCGACGTGCCAAGCGCTGCCGAAGTGGGCCTGCCCGATTACAAGGTGACCACCTGGTACGGTATCTGGGCGCCAAGAGGCACACCGGCCGACGCTCAAGCCTACGCCATCGAAGAGATCCGCAAAGCCTGCAGCACCGATGAGGCCAAGGCAATCTGGGCCAGCCAGGGCGCCGAATTCACCAATCTGACCGGAGCACAGTTCGGCGCCTTCATCAACTCGGAAATCAAGAAATGGGCGCTGGTGGTCAAGGCCTCGGGCGCCAAGCTGGACTGATCCGGGCCGGCATCACGCAGACTCTAGCCCAGCACGCCATGGAGCAGGCCGGCGTCAACGACAACCTTTTTGCCGCGCTGCGTGCCTCGTTTCCGGACGACCTGGACCAGGTCGCCGTCGAAACGGCCGACGCTGACCTTCCTAGCCTGTGCTACAGCTGGCGCGACCTGGAGCGCGCCAGCGCGATGCTGGCCAACCTGCTTGCATCGCTGGAGCTGCCCGAGGGGGCGCGAATCGCGGTACAGGTGGACAAATCGGTCGAGGCCATGCTGCTGTATCTGGCCACGCTGCGCGCGGGCTTTGTCTACCTGCCGCTGAACCCCGCTTATCAAAGCGCCGAGATCGAGCACTTCATTCGCGACGCCGAACCAGCGGTTGTTGTTTGTTCCAGCCGCAGCTTCGGCTGGATCAGCAAGGCCGCATTCCGGGCCGGTACGCGCCATGTGTTCACCTTGAATGACGACCGAAGCGGCAGCCTGTTGCAGCGCTCCGCGCATTGCAGCGACCAGCACGCAGTCGCGCAGCGGCGGCCCGGCGACCTGGCCGCGATCCTCTACACCAGCGGAACCACCGGACGCAGCAAGGGGGCCATGCTGACTCACGGCAACCTGTTGGCGAACGCGCTGGTCCTGAAGGACTACTGGGGCTGGGCGCCTGGCGATGTGCTGATGCACGTGCTGCCGATCTTTCATGTCCATGGGCTGTTCGTGGCGATTCACGGGGCCCTTCTGAACGGCAGCCGGATGATCTGGCTGTCAAGGTTCGACCCGAAACTGGTGTTGCGCAAGTTGCCGGAAGCGACCCTGTTCATGGGCGTGCCCACGCTCTATGTGCGCCTGCTGGCAGAACCGGGCCTGGACCGCGCGGCGGCACGCAACATGCGGCTGTTCATTGCCGGCTCGGCCCCGTTGTTGATCGAGACCTTTAACGACTGGCGTGAAGGTACTGGTCACGCCATCCTGGAGCGCTACGGCATGAGCGAGACGCTCATGCTGACCTCGAACCCTTACCGGGCTGACCCGCGTTTTCCCGACAGCCGCGCCGCGACACGCGGCGTGGCCCAGGACGAACGACGCGGTGGCACTGTGGGTTTCCCGCTGCCCGGCGTCAGTCTGCGTGTCTGTGGCGCCAGCGGCAGGGCATTGGGTCCGGAGGAAATCGGCGACATTCAGGTCAAGGGGCCGAATGTGTTCAGCGGTTACTGGCGCTTGCCGGAGAGGACCGCCGAAGAATTCACGCCCGACGGATTCTTCCGGACCGGCGACGTCGGCAAGATCGACCAGCGCGGCTACGTGAGCATCGTCGGGCGCAGCAAGGATTTGATCATCAGTGGCGGTTACAACGTGTATCCGGCAGAGATCGAGGGCTGCATCAACGAGCTGTCTGGTGTCGCCGAGAGCGCGCTGGTCGGCGTGCCGCATCCTGACTTCGGCGAGGTCGGTGTCGCCGTCGTCATCGCCAAGTCCGGGTCATCTGCCGCGTCTGACGCAGCGCTGAGCGGCGACGCGATCATTGCCAAGCTGAAATCGCGGCTGGCCAACTTCAAGATTCCGAAACGCTGCTTCGTCGTCGACGAGCTGCCGCGCAACAGCATGGGCAAGGTACAAAAGAATCTGCTGCGCGAGCAGTACAAAGGGTTGTTCAGCACGTAACTTGGTTTCGGAGATGCTCACGGGCTTGGTTGGCAAGGCCGGTGGCCCTGCTTGATACTGGTTATATATCCAGTTATCATGGTGCTTGCGATGACAGCCACCTACCCAAGTCAGCAGGTCGCAGCAGGCTGTTCTCTCGATCACGACGACGCGGGCGAAAGCTTTGGCCATTTCGCGTCGATACCGATCCACGCCATCAGGGGCAGGGGCGCTGCAACGCGCCTTGCGCATCGATTCGAGATCGACACGAGACAAGCGTTCGACGACGGCTGGGGCAACCTGGACGAACAGGCGTTGGCGCCGGCCGCGCCGCCGCCGACCGAAGTGATCTTTGAGGACGCGCGCAGCGTCATCACCGGCAACGATTCGCCGGACATCTATTTCGACAGCGCGATCAACCCGTACCGCGGCTGCGAGCATGGTTGCAGCTACTGCTATGCGCGGCCCACGCACAGCTACCTGAATCTGTCGCCGGGGCTGGACTTCGAAACCAAGATCATCGCCAAGCGCAACATTGCCGAGGTATTGCGTGCCGAGTTGTCGCGCCAGGGCTATGTGCCGCGCTCGCTGAATCTGGGGTCGGCCAGCGATGTGTACCAGCCGATCGAGCGCGAGTTGCGCTTGACCCGCGCCGTCATCGAGGTCCTGCATGAAAGCCGCCATGCGTTCTCGCTCGTCACCAAGTCCAGCGGCGTCGAACGCGACCTCGATCTGCTGGCGCCAATGGCTGCGCAAAAGCTGGTGGCGGTGTATATCACCATCACCACGCTGGACAGTGCGTTGGCGCGCAAGATGGAGCCGCGCGCCGCGTCGCCGCAACGACGCCTGCGCACCATCCGCGAACTGGTCGCGGCCGGCGTTCCGGTCGGGGTCAGCGTGGCGCCGCAAATTCCGTTTGTCAACGAGGACATGGAGCAGGTGCTGCAAGCTGCCGCCGAGGCCGGCGCGACGACGGCGTTCTACACCGTGCTGCGTCTGCCTTGGGAACTGGCGCCCCTGTTTCGCCAGTGGCTGGAGCTGCATTTTCCGCAGCGCGCCGCGCGCATCATGGCGCGCATCCAGGACATGCGCGGTGGGCGGGACTACGACAGCGACTTCGCCAGCCGCATGAAAGGGCAAGGCCTGTGGGCCGAGCTGATACGTCAGCGTTTCACGAAGGCCTGCGAGCGCCTGGGCTTGAATCGCGAGCGCGTCGAACTCGACCTGTCAGCGTTCCGTCCAGCCAGCCGCATGGTCGGACAGGGGCAGTTGTTCTAGTCCCGTTCAGCGCAGCAGGCCGGCGCGAAGCAGGTCCCAGCCCAGGCGGGCCAGTGCGTACACGCTGTTCAAGGGGTTGACCTGCTCGTACAACATTGGATGAATCTGCACCATGGCCTGGTTCTCCTGAACGAACAGGTAGGCTGATCCCAACAACAAGGCCAGCGCGACGATCAGGATCGCCAGATTCCACAGCAGCTGCCTGAGAAATCCGAGGCGGCGCAGCGGTGTGGGCAGCAGCCAGAGCAGGGGCACGACCAGCAGCGCCAGCGCCGGCATGATCCAGCCTGGGTCAGAACGGGCCAGCCAGGCACGCAGGCCGCCGCGCAGCACCTTGTCCATGCCGACTGTGTCAATGTAGGGAATCCCCCCCTGCATCGACATCGTCCCCAGCGCACTGATGATCAGCAGCAGGACAACGGCCCATTTCAGCAACCAGCGCCAGGCCAGCAGCGACAACAAGGCCGCCAGCGCCAGCGCGATTTGCAGGGCCAGCATCAGGCAACGCAGCAACACCATGAACCCCCCCTCGGCGGGCAGTTGCAGCAGCGATTGCCAAAGGGTCAGGTTCCCCAGCACGGCGATCCAGACGCTGGCCAGGACGATCAGGGCCGCCGGGTGCAGGGCCTGACTTTCCTGCGTGTGTGAAATCAGAGAAGACCGCACGAATTCGGTGTTGCGAAACAGCTTGAGCGCCACGCTTGACTCCCGTTGCGGATACCCGCCGGGCCACTATACCCGAGCAGTCAGGCTCGCCCTTGAGCCCGCGCTACACCGTGATGGTGGCGCCGTGCTCGGGAACCAGGGCGTTCCAGCCCAGCCCATGGTCGATGCGCTTGCGCAGGGCGTCCGAAGCGCCGATCTCCCCGTGCACCACATAGACCATCCTCGGTGGCCTTGGCAGCGCAGAGAGCCAGTCGATCAACTGGCTCGCGTCCGCATGGGCCGAGGTTGACTCGAGCTGCACGACTTCGGCCTTCACCAGCACCTCGGCGCCGTGGATGCGCAGCGATTTTTCTCCGCGCGCCAGGCTGTCGCCACGGGTGCCAGGCGCCTGATAGCCGGTCAGCACGATCATGTTGCCGTGGTCGCCGGCGTATTGTTTCAAATGGTGCAGCACGCGCCCGCCCGTGGCCATGCCGCTGGCCGAGAGGATGACCATTGGGCCATGGCGAAGGGCGAGCGCCTTGGAGTCTTCGCTGTCGCCCACCATCACTGCCGTGCGCGTCAGCGACTGCAACTGGGATTCGCTCAGGCGGAACTGGCCCTGGCGCTTCCGGGGTCTGCATCAGCAGGTCGTCGGGGCGGCCGAGGTCGCCCGAGAAAAGAATGCGTTGAGCGCCGACCTCGAGCAACAGGCTTGCCGCACCCAAGATATGGCCGGCCGAACTGAAGCTGGCTTTCCAGTCCCTGATCGGCTCGAAGATCTGATGCCACGGCATCGGGCGCAGCAGTCGCAGGCAGTCCTGCGCGTCACGTTTCGTATACAGAGGCAGGGCCGGGTGGTGTTTGGAAATGCCGTGCCGATTGGCGAAACTGGCGTCTTCTTCCTGCAGGTGTCCGCTGTCAGGCAGCAGGATACGGCACAGGTCGCAGGTTCCTCGGGTCGCAAACACCGGTCCGGAAAACCCTTCGCGCGCCAGCAGCGGCAGGTAGCCGCTGTGATCCAGATGCGCATGGGTCAGGATGACGGCGTCGATCCGATCGGGCAGCATCGGAAGCGGGCGCCAGTTGCGCAGCCGCAGTTGCTTGTAGCCCTGGAACAGGCCGCAGTCGACCAGCAGGCTGTGGCTCCCATGCTGAATCAGGAATTTCGAGCCGGTGACACTGCCCGCGCCGCCGAGAAAGGTGATGGTGACGGTCATCGCATGCGCGGACTCGCTGCTGCTTTTCCTGCGTTAGCCAAACAAGTTCTTCAATCTGTCAGTCCAGGACTTCTCGCCCGGCATGTGGCGCTGGCCGCCATCCTTGAGCGATGTTTCAAGTTCGCGCAGCAGCTTGCGCTGATGCTCGGTCAGCTTGACCGGCGTCTCCACCTTGATGTGGCAGTACAGGTCGCCCGGGTAACTGGAGCGCACCCCCTTGATGCCCTTGCCGCGCAGCCGAAACTGCTTGTCGGCCTGGGTCCCCTCGGGGAGGTCGATGGCGGCCTTGCCGTTCAGCGTTGGCACGTCGATCTCGCCGCCCAGGGCCGCGGTTGTGAAGCTGATTGGAACCGTGCAATGCAGGTCGTCGCCATCGCGCTCGAAGATGTCGTGCTTCTTGATTCGAATCTCGATGTACAGGTCACCGGGCGGGCCACCATTGGTGCCGGCCTCGCCGTTGCCCGTGCTGCGAATGCGCATGCCATCGTCAATGCCGGCCGGCATCTGGACCTCGAGCGCCTTTTGCTTCTTCACCTTGCCCTGCCCGGCGCAGGCAAGACAAGGCTCGGCAATGATCTTGCCCGAGCCGCGACAGGTCGGGCAGGTCTGCTGCACGCTAAAGAAGCCCTGGCGCATCTGCACGGCGCCGGCGCCGTGGCAGGTGTTGCAGGTCTTGGCCTGGGTGCCGGGCTTGGCGCCGCTGCTATGACAGATGTCGCAGGCTACGTAGGAGGGAACGCGGATCTGCGCTGCCTTGCCGTTGGCGGCCTCGTCGAGCGTGATTTCCATCGCGTAGGACAGATCACTGCCGCGGAACACCTGGCGACCACGCCGGCCGCTCGCCTGGCCAAAGATGTCTCCGAAGATGTCGCCGAAGGCCTCGGCGAATCCGCCCGTGTTGTCGCCACCCGCTCCGCGCATGTTCGGATCCACGCCGGCGTGGCCAAACTGGTCGTAGGCGGCGCGCTTCTTGGCGTCGCTCAGCATCTCGTAGGCTTCTTTCGCCTCCTTAAACCTCTCTTCCGCGCCCTTGTTGCCGTCACCCTGGTTGCGGTCCGGGTGATGCTTCATCGCCAGCTTGCGGTACGCCTTCTTGACTTCGTCCTCGGACGCGTTCTTTGGGACGCCCAGCGTTTCGTAATAGTCTCGTTTTGCCAATTGACTCACCCGTTGCAAGATTCCACCGGCCAGGCGCCGCTCCAGCAGCAACGCCGCGCCGGCGATCCCTCAGGACCGCCAAGGCGCGGTGAGCCGAGCCGGCGCGCGGCGTCTCCGATCAACCCTTCTTGACTTCCTTCACCTCGGCATCGACGACATTGTCATCATTGGCGCCAGGCGCGGCGCGGCCCGGGGCGGCCCCCGGCGCGGCGCCCGCCGCGTTCGCCGCCGCTTCCTTCGCCTGCATGTCGGCGTACATCTTCTCGCCCAGCTTCTGGCTGGCTGTCATCAACGCGTTGTTCTTTGCCTCGATGACGTCTTTGTCCTCGCCCTTCAAGGCTTCCTCGAGTTCCTTCATCGCGGCTTCGATCTTTTCCTTCTCGCCGGCTTCGAGCCTGTCGCCGTATTCGCCCAGCGATTTCTTCACGCTGTGCACGCTGGCCTCGGCGCCATTGCGCGCCTGCACGATTTCAAGCTTCTTCTTGTCCTCGGCAGCGTGCAGCTCGGCGTCCTTCACCATGCGTTCGATTTCAGCTTCGCTCAATCCGGAATTGGCCTTGATGGTGATCTTGTTTTCCTTGCCGGTGCCCTTGTCTTTCGCCCGCACGTGCAGGATGCCATTGGCGTCGATGTCAAAACTGACCTCGATCTGCGGCGTCCCGCGTGCCGCCGGCGGAATGCCTTCCAGACTGAACTCGCCAAGCAGCTTGTTGCCGGCGGCAACCTCGCGTTCGCCCTGGAACACCTTGATCGTGACCGCCGGCTGATTGTCATCAGCGGTGCTGAAGGTCTGCGCGAATTTGGTTGGAATGGTGGTGTTCTTGGTGATCATTTTGGTCATCACGCCGCCCAGCGTTTCGATGCCGAGTGACAGCGGCGTGACGTCAAGCAGCAGCACGTCCTTGCGCTCGCCCGAGAGCACCTGGCCCTGGATGGCGGCGCCGACGGCGACCGCCTCGTCCGCATTCACGTCCTTGCGCGGCTCCTTGCCAAACAGCTCCTTGACCGTCTCCTGGACCTTGGGCATGCGAGTCATGCCGCCGACCAGGATCACGTCGTGAATCTGTGAAACGTCGACACCGGCGTCCTTGATCGCCGTGCGGCAGGGCGCCATGGTGCGCTCGATCAGGTCGTCGACCAGCGCCTCGAGTTTGGCGCGCGTCAGCTTGATCAGCAGGTGCTTCGGTCCCGTCGCCGGGTCATGCGCGATGTACGGGATGTTGATTTCGGTCTGCGCGTTGCTCGACAGCTCGATCTTGGCTTTCTCGGCCGCGTCCTTCAGGCGCTGCAGCGCGACCACGTCCTTCGACAGGTCAATGCCGGAATCCTTCTTGAATTCGGCCACGATGAAGTCCATGATGCGCTGGTCAAAGTCCTCGCCGCCGAGGAAGGTGTCGCCGTTGGTCGACAGCACCTCGAACTGCTTCTCGCCGTCGACGTCGGCGATCTCGATGATGGAGATGTCGAAGGTTCCGCCGCCGAGGTCGAACACGGCGATCTTGCGATCACCCTTTTCATGCTTGTCCAGGCCGAACGCCAGCGCCGCTGCGGTCGGCTCGTTGATGATGCGCTTGACGTCCAGACCCGCGATGCGGCCGGCGTCCTTGGTGGCCTGGCGCTGCGCGTCGTTGAAGTAGGCCGGCACCGTGATGACGGCATCGGTCACTTCCTCGCCGAGATAGTCCTCGGCCGTTTTCTTCATCTTGCGCAGCACGTCGGCGCTGACCTGCGGCGGCGCCATTTTCTTGCCGCGCACCTCAACCCAGGCATCGCCGTTGTCGGCGGCAACGATCTTGTAGGGCATCAGATCAATGTCCTTCTGCACTTCCTTTTCGGCGAACTTGCGCCCGATCAAGCGCTTCACTGCGAACAGCGTGTTCCTCGGGTTGG
This sequence comes from Burkholderiaceae bacterium, assembly GCA_038901755.1. Taxonomy (GTDB): domain Bacteria; phylum Pseudomonadota; class Gammaproteobacteria; order Burkholderiales; family Burkholderiaceae_C; genus JBCKPE01. The sequence goes on from JBCKPH010000008.1 coordinate 12,562, forward strand.
TGACGGCCTGGCGCTTGGCCGAGGCGCCGACCAGCACCTCGCCGTCGTCCTGGTAGGCGACGATGGACGGCGTGGTGCGCGCGCCCTCCGAGTTCTCGATCACCTTGGTCGTGTTGCCCTCCATGATGGCGACGCAGCTGTTGGTGGTGCCGAGGTCGATGCCGATGATTCTTCCCATGATTGACTCCTGAAAAACGTGTTGCCTTCTATATCGGTGCGGGGCAGTGAAATTCAATGAACAATGACCGATGACAAATGACCGTTAATCGTCACGCGAGCGCGGCGATCGGTCATTCATCATCTCTCGGGCGCCGTCACGGTCACCAGCGCCGGGCGCATCACGCGCTCGGCGATGCTGTAGCCTTTTTGCAGAACGGTGACGATGGTGTTGGCTTCCTGTGTGGAACCCGCGGGCATCTGAACCGCGCTGATGGCCTGATGCTGGTGCGGGTCGAAACGGCTGCCGAGCGCCGGGTTGATCTCCAGCACCATGTTGCGCTCGAGCGCGTTCTTGAGCAGGCGCAAGGTGGCCGTGGCACCCTCACGCAGTTGCTGTGTCGAAGCGTCTTCAAGCAGCAGCCCGGCTTCCAGGCTGTCCAGCACCGGCAGCATGCTTTGCGCGAAACTATCGACCGCAAACTTGCGCGCCTTGGAAACCTCCTCGTCGGCGCGGCGCCGCGCATTTTCGGTTTCCGCCTTGGCGCGCAGGAACTGGTCGGCCAGTTCGGCGTGGCTTGCCTTCAGGCCTGCCATTTCGTTCAGGACCTGGTTCAGGGCGTCCGCCTCAGCGGCGATTGCGGCAGCCACTCTCTCTTCGGGGCTGCCGCTCGCGTCGAGGCTTGAAGGGTCGCGGGAGGGCTCGTTTGCAGGACGGTCGGATGGGTTCTTGGACTCGTTCTCAGACATGCTTGTTGGATGGGAAAGACCAGGTGATCGCAGCCATATGGGGCCGGATGGCGGCAGTTCAAGAGGCGCCAGGGCAGGCGCCCGGTCGCAGGCTGGCAGGGCCCGGCCAGACTATCTGTTCTTGCGCGCCTGCGCGGCAGCCCACTTGGTCGCGAACAGCGGCAGTTCGCCGAGCCTGCGGTTCAGTTCGGCGCCGACGGGCGTCACCATGTAGCCTGAACTGCCATGGTTGAGCAGGCCCGCAGCGCGCAGTTCCTTGATGCGGGTATTCAGGGTGTTGGGCGTGATGCCGCCCACGCTGTCCTGCAACAGGCGAAAAGTCTGCGGATGGCCATCGCGCAGCGCCCAAAGCACGCGCAGGCAATAGCGCGATTCCAGCAGGCTCATCAACTGGCTGACCGCAGCGCTCTCCTTGGCACTCATTGACGCCTTTCTCCTCGTGTTGCTCTTATGGCTCCGCTGCCATCGCGGCAAACGCGGAGGCGCTGCATCCTGTTGCGCTGCGCTATCCAAACTATAGTGGAAATTTCCTGCGAAAAGTCCGGTTCCTGGCAGACTTTCTGCGCGGTGTTGCAGTTGTCGCAAACGCTTAGCGTGGCTTCAGGATTCCTGGCATGGCATCATCGTGCAGCGCAGCAACAAGCCGGTCGCGATGCTGCAGCACGGCGCGCTGGTTGATGGAACCCTTGTCGGTGCTTTCGCCGCGGTTGATCGACGCCGGCTCGGACAACAGGATCAGGTTTTCGGATCAGGCTCAAAGCTCAACGCCACGCCATTGTTGCAATAGCGTTTGCCGCTGGGTTTGGGCCCGTCATCGAAGACATGCCCGTGATGCCCGCCGCAGCGGATGCAGTGGTACTCGGTGCGCGGAAAGATCAGCTTGAAATCGGTGCGCAGGCCGAACACACCGGGCAGTGTGAGGTAGAAGCTTGGCCAGCCGGTTTTGCTGTCGTACTTCATCTCGGAACGAAACAGCGGCAACTGACAGCCCGCGCATTGGTAGACGCCCTTGCGCTTCTCGTCGTTCAGAGGGCTGCTGAACGGTGCTTCGGTGGCCTCATGGCGCAATACCTGGTACTGAACTGCGCTCAGCTTCTTTTTCCACTGCTCATCAGTCAGCGTCAACTTCTCGATGGCGCCGCCTTTGGGTGCGACCGGTGTTGCGGCCCAGGCCAGACCGCCCGCGCCGGAAATCCCGCTCAGGGCCATCCAATGAAAAAGCTTGCGACGGTTCATGGCAATTCCCCTAAGCAGTTGCGGGCGCGCCGCCCAGCCTTGATGGTATCGGTTTCAGTGACACAGCGCCGCTGTGGCCAATTGCTGGCGTGCCCGAAACAGGCGCTGAAACAGGTTGTTCTGGTTGATCGAGAGCGCGGCGCAGACCGTTTCGGTCGGTTGATCGTGCAACACGCGAAGGGTGATCGCCTCGCGCAAGGTCGGCGGCAGCGCATCGATGTGGTTCAGGGTTCGCGCAAGCAATTCGCGCTGCTCGGCCACTTCGTCGGGTTGTGGCCTGGGACATGGAAACGCGGCGAATTCGGCCTCACCGTCGTCTGCGCCGGCACTTTCAGTGTCGGAGCGCCGGCGCACCAGGTCGACGATCTTGTGCTTCAGGACCGCCGTCAACCAGGAGCGCAGGGCACAGCGTCCGCCGAACGCGGCTTGGCCTCGGATGACGGCCTCAAAGACGTCGTGCACCACGTCCTCGGCGAGCATCGGGTCACGCAAGCGGTGTTGGGCGAAGCGAACCAGGTAGCCGCGGTGCGACCACATTTCACCCCAGGGCACGGGTGCGCTCGCCGTGGTTTGGCCGAGGCGGGCCGGGCTGGGTGTTTGATTCGTGGATGCTTGCCTGGCGGGTTGTTGCATGCCACGTAGTCTGGTTGCCGCGTCTCACGCCTGGCTCACCAAGTATCACAGCCACCTAACATTTGCGTAAGAATGCGCTGGCGCTGCCGGACAATGTGCCATGTCCTACAAAATTCTCGTGGCTGAAGACCAGGCCGACATCCGCGATCTGATTGCGCTCAACCTGCGTAGCGCCGGCTATCAAGTCATTGCGGTGGCCGATGGCCGACAGGCGCTGGAGAGCCAGAATGAGCAGGCGCACGATCTCTTGGTGCTGGACCTGATGATGCCGGGCATGGACGGTCTGGAAGTCTGCAAGACCTTGCGGGCCCGCGGCCACAGCACGCCCATCCTGATGCTCACGGCCAAGTCAACCGAACTGGACCGGGTGCTGGGACTTGAACTTGGCGCGGACGACTACCTGACCAAGCCCTTTTCCCTGGCCGAGCTGCTGGCGCGGATCAAGGCGCTGCTACGGCGCGCCGAGTTGCTGCGCGCGGCGCAGGTTGCCGCGTCCTCGCGGCCGGGCGCGATCCGAAATGGCGACCTTGAACTGCTTCAGGTGAAACGCCAGGTGCGCCTGCGCGGCGCATTGCTCGACTTCACTGCGCTGGAATTTGACCTGCTGCTGTACTTTGCCGAACACCCGGGCCATGTGTTCTCGCGCGGGCAACTGCTGAGTGCCGTCTGGGGCTACAGCCACGACGGCTACGAACATACAGTGACCACCCATATCAACCGCCTGCGCGCCAAACTCGAGCCGGACCCGATGCATCCGCAGCTCATACTCACGGTGCGTGGCGCCGGCTACAAGATGCGCGAAGCACCGTTGTGACTGCGTCGCCATGACAGTTCGCTTCAGGATTGCGCTGACCCTGTTTGTCACCGGCCTGGTGACCGCATTGGGTGTCATCGCGACGGTGGCTGTGGCGTTCCAGCGCCTCGAGCGCGAGTCCAGTTACGACCGTGTCGACATGTTTCTCGGGCGCGTCGTCTCGATGTACAGCAATCTGCTTGAACAGCAGGAACGGCAACCCGATGAATTGCGGCAACTGCTGAAGAACCTGCTGCTGTTCGAGCAGGACACACAACTCTACCTGCTGGATCCGCAGGGGCGGGTCTTGGCGCATACCAGCGACAGCCGCCTCGCGCCCGAATTCCGGGTATCGATGGCGCCAGTCCGGCAGGCGGCCCAGGCCGCCAGCGACCGGGTGCGTGCCGCCTATGTCATGGGCGACGACCCGGAACGCATGGACAGCGATGCCGTGATCGCGGCGCGCACGCTGCAGCGCTTCGGCAGCGGCGCAAGCGAGCTGGTTGGCTATCTCTACCTGGTTTCTCAAAAGCCGGCACTGCCGGCGGGCCGGGCCGAGATTTTCCGTTCGGCCTTTGTCGGGCCGGCTTTGGCGGCGATTGCCGGCGTCGTGGCGCTGACAACCCTGCTTGCGCTGTGGATCATCGCCGCCGTGACGCGTCCGCTGCAGCGCCTGAGCGCCGAAGTGGCACTGGCGACTCGCGACGGCCTGAGTCGCCTGAGCGGCGCCAGCCTTGGCGCCGAGCTCTTGCCGGCCGACGCTGCAGCGCAAGCGCCGGCGCGCACCAAGGACGAGTTCGTGCAGCTGCGCGCGGGCTTTCGCGCCATGCTGTCGACCCTGCGCCAGCAGTGGGACGCCCTGCAACAACTCGACCATTTCCGGCGCGAAGGTGTCAGCAACCTGTCCCATGATCTGCGCTCGCCGCTGACGGCCACGGTGGCCTGCCTGGAAACGCTGGAACAGCGCTGGCAGCAGCAACCGGCTCAGGCCGAGGATCGGCGCCTAGTTGAAGTGGCCTTGCGCAACACGCGCAATGCGGCGCAGTTGGTGCGCTCGCTGGGCGACCTGGCGCTGTTGGACGAGCCCTCATTTCAATTGCATACCGAATTGCTCGATGTCAGTGAGGTGCTGGACGACATCGCGTTGCGATTTGCCGATCGTGCCGCGCGCCAGGGCGTGACACTGCGCTGCGAACACCAGGGCGACCCGCGCGCGGCGCGGCCGGTGGCGCTGATTGACGTGGAACTGTTCGAGCGCGCTCTGGCCAACCTGATCGACAACGCGCTGAAGTTCACGCCTGCCGGCGGCCAGATCCTGCTGCTGGTGGGCGTGTCACCGCCGGGGCTCGATGCTGCGTCGCCGGGACAGGTGCAGGTCACGGTGCAGGACAATGGCACGGGCATAGCGCCGCAGGACATGGACCGGATGTTTGACCGCCTGTACCAGCGCCACAATGCGCTCGCTCCGGCGGCAGGTGAAGGCGGCAAGGGGCTGGGCCTGGCGATCGTGAAACGCATTGTCGAACTGCACCGTGGCACGGTGAAGTTAAGCAGCACCCTCGGGCGGGGTACGTCGCTCGCCATCTCCTTGCCAGGCGGCTCGGCATGAATCCGCTCTATCCCAATCCGCATGCGCAGAGCTGCCCCTGGCACGCCAGTGCCGAGTTGCTCGGCGCGCCCAACATCAAGTGGTGCGAGGCGACGGTCTGCAGCTGGATCAGCGAGCCGGCGAATACCTGGTCGAACCTGCTGTTCCTGGTCGTCGCGGCCATCGTCTGGTTCCAGTGCCGGCGCTCAGCCCACGCCGAACTGCGCTGGATGGCGCCGGCGATGGCTCTCATGGGGGTGTTCTCCGGTATTTACCACGCCAGCAACAACTACTTGTCACAGCTGTTCGACTTCATCGGCATATACCTGCTGATCTTCTGGCTGCTGGTGATCAACCTGCGGCGCATTGGCTGGATCACGAAGGCGCGGCAGACTCCTTCCTTTGTCTTGCTGGTCATTGGCGGCGTTCTGCTGGTGCACCTGATGTACCTGACGCAGCTTCGGTTTCAATTGATCATTGCCGTCGCGTCGCTGGCCATCCTGGTCACGGAACTCATGGCGCGACGCGTGCCCGAAGAGCGGGTGCCGCTGGGCTATTTTTTAGCCAGCATGGTGCTGTTGGCGCTGGCACAGACCGCTTCGCTGGCCGACCTGACCCGCCTGCTGTGCGACCCGGACAACCGCTGGTTGCAGGGCCACGCGCTCTGGCATCTGTTGTCGGCGCTGGCGCTGTACTGTTCGGTCCAGCACTACCGGCGGCTGCGTTACGCCTGAGCACCGCCCGGTTGAAACGGAGCGGACAAGGGCCAAGCCGGCGCTACAGGATGCGATTGAACCAGACCATTGACAGCGTCGCCGCCGTCAGTGCCAGCAGCGAGGCGGCCAGGGCCAGCAGTCCGGAAATTTCGGTTTCCTTTTTCTCCATGGTCAGGCGCGAGCCGAGCTTCGCATAGACCTTGAGCAGGTCGGTCGCGGTTCCGGCATAGAAATACTCGGCGTCGGTCTTCTGCGCGATCGCCTTGAGCGTCACCTCGTCCAGCCGGACTCGCATCGACCAGCCCTCGAAGCCTATGGTCGCGCCGTCCACCGTGCCGATGCCCACCGTGTAGATGCGCACGCCGCGGTCGGCAGCCATCTTGGCGGCTTCCAGCGAGTCGACGCCGGCGGTGCGTTGGCCGTCGGTGAGCAGGATGATGGCCGCTGCGCTGTAGGAACCGGGCTTCACCGGCACATGTTCCTTCTTGGGCTTCCTGTTCTGCTGATCCAGCGAGATTCCAATCGGTCGCTGATTGGCTGGCAGCAGGGAGGAGATTTCGATGCCGTCTTCGGGAAAAATCGTCGCCAGCGAGACCACGATGGCGTTTCCGATGGCGGTGGCGCGTTGCATCTGGAAGCGATCGATGGCGGCCACCAGATCCTCGCGGTTCAGGGTCGGCGCCTGCACCACCGAGGCGGTGCCGGCAAAGGCGATGATGCCGACCTTGACGTCGCGCTTCAGGTCCTTCAGAAACGATTTCGCCGCGTTCTGGGCCGCGATCAGGCGGTTCGGCTGCACATCGGTGGCGCGCATGCTGCCCGAGACGTCCATCGCCAGGATGATCATCTCCTGCTGCAGTGGCAGGGTCACCATGGCCAAGGGCCGCGCTGCAGCCAGCAGCATGGCGGCGATGGCGAGCAGGAACAGCGCCGGCGGAATGTGGCGCCGGATATTCGGGCCGCTGCCCATCGCCTCGCGCACGATCGACAGGCTGGCGTAACGCAGCGCGAACTTCTTGCGCCGGCCCTGCAACCAGAGGTAGGCCAGCACCAGCAGCGGCAGGGTCAGCGACAGCCAGAGCAACTTGGGCCAAAGAAAGTTCATTGTCTTGCAGTCCTCAATGTCTGGTCGTGGTCGCGCACGCCTCAGGCCGCCTGCCTAAGGTGCTGCGGAAACTCGCCCCGCGCGGCGGCGATGGCGCGGCCGACGTTGATCCGGCTGCGGCGTTTGCGCATCTCGACGAAGCGCACGACCGACGCAAACAGGTCGTCCTCGGTCGACAACTCGAGCGTGTCCACCCCCGCGGCTGCCAGGCTTTGCCGCAAGTCGGCTTCGCGCTGGGCGGCAATGCGCGAGAAACGCTTGCGAAAGCCTGAATCATGGGTGTCCACCAGCAATTGTTCGCCGGTTTCGGAGTCGCGAATGGTGACCAGACCCAGATCGGGCAGCTCCAGCTCCAGCGGATCCAACAGGCGCACCGCCACCACCTCGTGCCGCTGTGCCAGCATGGCCAGCGGCTTTTCCCAGCCGGGTTCGCTGATGAAGTCGGACACCACGAACAGCGTGCAGCGGCGTCGCACCATGGCGTGCGCCGCTTGCAGCAGTTCCTGCAGCCGCGTCGTGCCCGTGTCATGGCCGTCCCAGACCGAGGCGGCACCGACCTGGATGGCGTGCAGCAGTCGCAATACATGGCGCCGACCGCCACGCGCCGGGATCACTGCATCGAGGCTGGAGCCATACAGCATGGCGCCGACGCGGTTGCCGTGGCGCGTCAGGATGCGCGCAATGAGGGCGACGAACTCAGCCGACACCTCGCGCTTGCGTTTGTCGCCCGAGCCGAAATCGACCGAGCGGCTCAGGTCGAGCAGGAACCAGGCGCTCATCTCGCGGTCTTCCGTGAACACCCGCACATGGGGCACCTGCAGCCGCGCCGTCACATTCCAGTCCATATGACGCACGTCGTCATGGAACTGGTATTCGCGCAAATCGGCCAGGTCCAGCCCGGCGCCGCGCAACAGGGTGCGGTAGTCGCCCTGCAGCAGACCGTCCAGGCGCCGCAACACGGTCCATTCCAGCCGGCGCATCAGTGCCTCCGCGCCCGCAGGCGCGGCAGCGCCGGCAGCGACGGTCGGCTTGACCGCCACGGGCTCAGGCGGCGAGCTTTTGGTCTTCTTCCACATGTTCGAGCGGCCGCGCCGGGACCGGTATCCTGGCCATGATCTTGCCGATGATCTGCTCCGGGCCCATGTCTTCGGACAGCGCTTCGTAGGACAGCACCAGGCGATGCCGCAGCACGTCGGGAACCAGATCGCTCATGTCCTCGGGCAGAGCGTATGCGCGGCCGCGCAGCATGGCCAGTGCGCGGGCGCCTTCGGTCAGGTTGATGCTGGCGCGCGGGCTGGCGCCGAAGGTGATCAGCCGCCGCAACTCGGGCAGGCCGTGTTTCTCCGGGTAGCGTGTCGCCGACACCAGGCGTACCGCGTACTGAATCAGGGTCGGGTCGACGTAGACGTTGCGGCACTCGCGCTGCAAGGCGCCAAGCTGCTCCGCGCTGGCCACCGGGGTCACCTCAACGGCGGGGCCGGTCACGCGCTGCACGATGACGAACTCCTCTTCGTCGGTGGGGTAGTCCACCAGCACCTTCATCATGAAGCGATCCACCTGGGCCTCGGGCAGCGGGTAGGTGCCCTCGGTTTCGATTGGATTCTGTGTCGCCATCACCAGAAACGGCGAAGGCACGCGATGCGTCTGTCCGGCAATCGTCACCTGGCGCTCCTGCATCACCTCGAGCAGCGCGCTCTGCACCTTGGCTGGTGCCCGGTTGATCTCGTCGGCCAGCAGCAGGTTGGTAAAAACCGGACCGAGCGAGGTGCTGAACTCGCCAGTTTTCTGGTTGTAGATGCGGGTTCCGACCAAATCGGCCGGCACCAGGTCGGGTGTGAACTGGATGCGCTTGAACTGGCCTCGCATGGTCTCGGCAAGGGTTTTGATGGTCAGGGTCTTGGCCAGGCCGGGAACCCCCTCGACCAGCAGATGACCCTGGGCCAGCATCGCCACCATGACCCGTTCCAGAAACCGGTCCTGCCCGACCACCACCCGCTTCACTTCGTACAGGATCTGCTCCATAAGCTGGGCCGTTTGCGGTGCGACGGTCGAGCCGAGCGCGGGTGATTCTTGTGTCATAGGGGTCCTAGAAGGGATGCAGGCCCACAGCGCCTGCGGCGTTTTCGATTGGAACCGCAAATCCGATACCGATGAAGGTGCGCTGTTGGCCCGGGTTGAGAATGGCGGTGACGATGCCTATCACCTCGCCGTCCATGGTGACCAGCGGTCCGCCGGAATTTCCAGGGTTGGCCGCGGCGTCAAACTGGATCAGGTTGGTCAGTTCGCGTTTGCCTTCCGGTGAAAGAAACGAGCGCTTGAGTCCGGAGATTACACCGGCCGAGGTCGATGGACCGATGCCAAAAGGAAATCCCACCGCAACCACCTGATCGCCGGGCGCCAGGTCGCCGGTGGAGCGCATCGTCGCAGGAATCAGGTCGTCCGGAATCGTCTGCGCCTGCAGCACGGCCAGGTCGTCGTTCGGCGCCGTGTTGATGACATGGGCCGCCGACTCGCTGCCATCGGCAAACACGACCTTGATCCGGTCCGACCCGAGCACCACATGCAGATTGGTCAGGATCACGCCCTTGTCGGTGATCACCACGCCGCTGCCGACACCGCGCTCCTCCTCATCGACGCGGTTCGCGCCATTCACGATGCCAACGACGCGAACCACCGAGGGCGCAATGACTTCCTGCGCGCGCTTGGCCGGCGAGGGCAGGGTCGTCGTCTCCAGCGTCTTCAGCACGGCCAGGTCAATCGCCTCCTGCGTCAAGCGTTGCGGCACCGGACGCAGCGAATAGCCCAGGCTTAAGCCCAGCAGGGCGGTCACCAGCGCCAGCGCCATCCAGGGCAGTCGGGGGCCGGCGCGCTCGATCCGGCCCGCAGTGGCGCGCTTGATCCGTTGCCAACGCCCGACAGGCGCCTTTGCGGCCGGTGCGGAGCGGGCCGAGCTGGCTGGCGGTTTTGCAGTAGCGGGACTGCGGGGTGACTGGCTATAGAGGCCGGAGCGGCGCACGATGTATTAACTTGCTATTGGGGGCGAATGCAAAACATTAACACGCCTTGGACTTTCCTGCCATGCCTTCATCGATTGTTCGGAGTTCTGCGGCATGATGCGGCGGTGCCGGTCTGGATCGATACCCATTGCCACCTTGACGCGCCTGAGTTTCAAGGGTTTGCCCTTGACGTAAGGCAGCGCGCCCGTGCGCAGGGGGTCCGGCTCTGTGTCGTTCCGGCGGTGGAAGCCGGCAATTTCGCGGCCGTGCGGAGCCTGGCCCATGAGCAGCAGGATGCCTACGCACTGGGCATTCACCCACTCTGCACCGGGCGCGCCGGCGCGGCCGATCTGCAGCAGCTTGATGCCGAGCTGACCGAGCAGCGGGACGATCCCCGGCTGGTGGCCGTTGGCGAGACGGGCCTGGACCATTGGGTACCGAACGCGGACCTTGCCTGTCAGCGCCATTTCTACCGCGAGCAGCTCAAGTTGGCGCGCAAGCATGGGCTGCCGGTGATCCTTCATGTGCGCCGCTCGGCCGACGCGTTGCTCAAGGACCTGCGCGAAATTCGCCCTCCGCAGGGTTGGCGCGGCATCGCTCACGCGTTCAATGGCAGCCGGCAGCAGGCCGAGGCAATGGTCGGGCTGGGTTTCAAGCTTGGCTTCGGCGGCGCGGTCACGTTTGAGCGTGCCCTGCAACTGCGACGGCTCGCAGCCGCATTGCCCTTGTCGGCGATCGTCCTTGAGACCGACGCTCCCGATATTCCGCCCCATTGGCTGTACCGCACCCTGGCGCAGCGAGCAGCCGGTCAACAACAGGCGCCAAACGAACCGGCGCAGCTGCCGGCGATCGCGGCCGTTGTTGCGCAGTTGCGCGGCATCAGCGTCGAGGAGTTGGCGGCGGCCAACCTGGCTAATGCGTTGGCGGCGCTGCCGCGTCTTGCCGCACTGCTGCCCGGAACGGCAAGCTGAGGCTCGTGTCGTCTCGCACGCTATTCAGAACATTCCTAGAGCTACGCCCCCATGGATAGCGCCCGCTCGCGCGACTCGGTCAAACTCTGAGGGTTGGGCGGCGTGCGGGTTGGCCAGCCCTGCAGATGCGTCAACGCGACATCGCACAAGGCGCTGATCCATTCGCTGCTGTCGTTCAGACAGGGAATGTAGTGAAACTCCTTGCCACCGGCGCTCAGGAAGGTGCGCCTGCCTTCGATATTGATCTCCTCCAGGGTTTCCAGGCAGTCGGCGCTGAACCCGGGGCAGAACAGATCGACCCGTCCGGTCCCGGCCTTGCCCAGCGCGTGCAGCGTCGCTTCGGTGTAGGGTTCAAGCCAGCGGCCCCAGCCAAAGCGGGATTGGAACGTCAGCTTGAACTGTTCAGGCCGCAGGCCCAGTCTTTGGGCCAGCAAGCGCGCGGTCTTCTGACATTCGCAGTGGTAGGGATCACCCTGGGTCAGCGCGCGCCGCGGCATGCCGTGGAAACTCATCAGCAACTGATTGGGCGGGCCGTTGCTTCTCCAGTACGCCGAGACCCTTGAGGCCAGCGCCTCGATGTAGGCCGGATCGTCGTGATAGCCGCGGCAGAAACGCAGCTCGGGCAGGTTGCGAACCTGACGCGCCCAGGCGCCCACGGCGTCGACGATGCTGGCCGTGGTGCTGGCCGAATACTGTGGATAGGCCGGCAGAATCAGGATCCGCGTGGCGCCTTCAGCCTTGAGCGCGTCAAGCTGCGAGGCAATCGAGGGTTGCCCGTAGCGCATGGCGTAACGGGTGCTGACGTAATGACCGCGTTCGCCGAGCCACCCCATCAGCATCTTGCTCTGCTTCTCGGTCCAGACCCGCAGCGGCGAGCCATCGGCCGTCCAGATGCCTGCGTACTTGCGCGCCGAGCGGCTGGGGCGCACGCGCAACACGATGCCGTGCAGGATCAAGCGCCAGATCCAGCGCGGAAGTTCCACCACGCGCTGGTCGCTCAGGAACTGCGCGAGGTAGCGGCGCACTGCCGCGCTGGTCGGTTCGTCGGGGGTGCCGAGGTTGCAATACAGAACGGCGATTTTTGGAGCGCTGCCATGACGGAAATCGGGTTCCCGGGCAAACGGAGAAAGTAGGCTCATGCGCTATTCTGCTGCACGGTTCTGGGCAGCAGGCTCTTTGCCGCCTGCAAGCCGCTGCGAACGGCGCCCTCCAGGGTGGCCGGATAGGGCCCCTCGACATAGTCGCCGCAGGCCAGCAACCCGGGCAGAATCTGCTGCGCTGGCCGCAGCAGGCCGGGGGTGCAGGCGAAGGTGGCGCGCTTCTCGACGATCGTTTGAACCGGTTGCAGGGTCGGCAGCCCCAACTGAGCCGCTGCCTGCGCGCCGACCTGCGCCTGCAGGTCAGCCCTTGTGCCGTGGCTGGCGCTAACCATGAATGCCAACATGCCTTGCGGGCCACCGAGTTGCCCGCGGTCAAAGACAAACTGCGCCGGCGCGTCAACGCCGCTTCTCAGCAGCAGCATCGGCTGCCGCAAGCGCGCCGAGCCAGCCAGATAAACGGTGGTGATGGCCTCATAGCGCAGAGCTTGAACCCGCTTCAACCAGTCGTCAGCCGCTGCCTCCAACCGCTCCAGCAAACGGGCGCTTTCCGCCGGCGGTGTTGCCAGCAGCAGCGCGTCAAAGACCTCGTCATCGACCACCCAGCAGTTGCCGCGGCGGCTGATCGCCTGCACCCGCTGCCCTAACTTGACCTGGCTGCCGTGACGTTGCAGCCAGTCCAGCGCCGGCACTGGAAAAAGGCTGGCGAGATCGGTGCAGGGCAGCAGCAGGTTGGAGCTTCCGGCTGGGCCAAACAGCGAATCGCGCAGAACGCGAAGAAACACCGCGCCGCTGGCCTGCGCCGCTGGTGTGTTGAGCGCGGCGACGCAGAGGGGTTCGATCAATTCACGGTGAATGCGAGGCGCGAGGCCGCGGCAAAGATCGTCCACCGTGGCCTGCGGATCGCTCGTGAATCGGTCGCGCCGCCAGCGCCAAGCCAGGCGCAGCAGCGAAGCCTTGTCCGACAGGGACCAGCCACCGGCCAGCACGATGCCGGCCAGCGCATCCAGCGGCGCCGGCCAGGGTGGCAGGCGCAAGCCTGTTCCGTCGTCAAAGTTCAGCGAAAGGGGGCAACGCAGCAATACCTTCGTCGCGTCAACCCCGACCCGCGCCATCAGGTCCAAGGTCGCCGAGTAAGCGCCAATCAGGATATGTTGACCGTTGTCCAGCGCCGCTGGTCCGATGCCCCCGGGCAGTCGCTGGACCGCCCTGGCTCGCCCGCCGGGACTGCGCATCGCTTCGTACAGGGTGACTTGATGAGCGTCGCCCGTGGCCTGCACAGCCGCGGCACAGCCGGCCCAGCCGGCACCGACAACCGCGACCTTCATAGTCGTCCTAGCGCTTGAACTCTCCAGGCCAGCCAGAACTTTCGCAAGGGGGTCAGGCTGGTGCGCTGATGCATGACCTGGAAACCGTCGCGCTCAATTTCCCTTAACAGCGTACGGTAAATGCTGGCCATCATCAGCCCGGGCTTCTGGCTGCGCCGGTCGACCGCGGGCAACAGGTCGAGCGCCCGCTCGTACATCGCGTGGGCCCGCGTCGCCTGCTGCTGCATCAGGGCGGTGAATCGTGACGAGTAGTTTCGGTTCAGGATCTCGTGCGCCTTGACGTCAAATTCCTGCAATTCGGAAAGCGGCAGGTAGATGCGGCCACGGCCGGCGTCTTCGCCCACGTCGCGGATGATGTTGGTGAGCTGAAATGCCAGCCCGAGCCGGTGCGCGTAGGCCGTGGTCTGTGGCGAGGACTGTCCGAAGATGCTGGCCGAGACCTCACCGACGATGCCGGCCACCAGGTGGCAGTAGCGCTCCAGCCCGGGGTAGTCCAGGTAGCGGGTCTGCTCCAGATCCATCTGGCAGCCCTCGATGATCGCCAGCAGATGCTCGCTCTGGATGCCGAAGCCCGGCGCCAGCGGCATCAGAGCCTGCATCACCGGATGGGTCGGCCTGCCGCCGAACGACTGGGCCACCTCGGAGCGCCACCAGGCCAGCTTGGTCCGAGCCACGCCGGGGTCGCGAATTTCGTCCACCACGTCGTCGACCTCGCGGCAGAAGGCGTAAAACGCGGTGATCGCGGCGCGTCTCGGCGCGGACAGGAACAGGAAGGCGTAGTAGAAGCTGCTGCCCGAGGCAGCGGCCTTTTCCTGCACGTACTGATCGGGCGTCATGACGCGCAGTATCGCCGCCCCAAGCTACATCAGCAGGCTGCGCCAGGCCATCGGCAACAGGTCCCAGGGCCGCAGGCGCGGTCGCCGCCGCAGGGTCTGATGCTTGAGGCTGGCGATCTTGTCCAAAATGCGCAGGCCTCCCTGAATCACCAGCCGCAATTCCAAGCCGATACGCCCGGGCAGGCGGCGGGCAAGCGGCTCACCCATCAGCATCATTTCGCGCGCCCATTGGGCTTCGGATTCGATCAATCGGCCCGTTCCCGGCGTATCCGCCTGCTGTTCAAGTTCCTGGAGCGAGACGCCGAACTGGGCGCAGCGGTCCAGCGGCAGGTAGTAGCGCCGGCGCGGAATGTCAATGCTCAGGTCCTGCCAGAAATTGATCAGTTGCAGGGCGCTGCAGATGTGATCGCTTTGGGCAAGGCGCTGCGCGTCATGCACCCGGTACAGATGCAGCAACAGGCGGCCGATCGGATTGGCCGAGCGCCGGCAGTAGTCCAGCAATTCGGCACGGTCGCGGTACCAGGACCGGCTGCCACTCATGCGCGCGTCCTGCTCGAACGCGTCAAGCAGGTCGTGCAGCAGGGATGCTGGCAGCCGATGCTCATGGATGGAACGGCCCAATGGAGCGAACACCTCGGGCCTGGCAGTCGCTGCCTGCGGCTGGCGCAGCACGGCGTCAAGGTCGGTCCGGTACTGTGCCAACGCGGCCAGGCGCTCGGCGCTGCTCGCGTCGCCCTCATCAGCGATATCGTCGGCGGTGCGGGCGAACCAGTAGATCGCGGCAACGGCGGGCCGCAGCGGGCGCGGACAGAGCCAGGACGCAACGGGGAAGTTTTCGTAGTGGCGGCTTGGGTGCGGTTGAACTGCGCGTGCATTCACCAGAATGATTGTCGCCCAGCGTCCGGGGCTGCCGCAGCGGGCCGCTAAAATCACAGCTTTACCGAATATTGAAGGACGGTATCGATGACCGTCCATTTTTTTGGGTCCCCGTCCGCGCGGGTGGCGAAATTGGTAGACGCACCAGGTTTAGGTCCTGACGCCAGAAATGGTGTGGGGGTTCGAGTCCCCCCCCGCGCACCAGCAAAGGAAACACATGACAGTCAGCGTTGAAACCCTGGACAAGCTTGAGCGCAAGATGACGCTCTCGCTGCCCGTGAGCACCATCAGGTCCGAGGTCGACGCCCGCCTGCGGCGGCTCGCGCGCACGGTCAAGATGCACGGCTTCCGGCCCGGCAAGGTGCCGATGAACGTGGTGACCCAGCGCTACGGCTACTCGGTTCACTACGAGGTGATGAACGACAAGGTCGGCGAAGCCTTCGCCGCCGCCGCCAATGAGGCCAAGCTGCGCGTCGCCGGTCAGCCGAAGATCACCGAACGCGAGTCCGCGCCAGAGGGTGAGTTAGCCTTCGACGCCGTTTTCGAGGTTTACCCGGAGGTCGTCATCGACGATCTGGGCACGGCCGAGGTGCAGCGCCTGAGCGCCGAGGTGAGCGAGGCCGCGATTGACCGCACGCTGGACATCCTGCGCAAGCAGCGCCGCAGTTTTGCCCTGCGCTCGATGGAGTCGCAGGCGCAGGAAGGCGATCGCGTGACGGTGGATTTTGAAGGGAAGATCGATGGCGAGACCTTCGAAGGCGGCAAGGCCCAGGATTTCCAGTTCATCGTCGGCGAGGGCCAGATGCTCAAAGCCTTCGAGGACGCGGTGCGCGGCATGAGGAGCGGCCAGAGCACGACCTTTCCCTTGAGTTTCCCGGCCGACTACCAGGGCAAGGACGTGGCCGGCAAACAGGCCGACTTCATGGTGACACTGAAGAAGCTCGAAGCGTCGCACCTGCCCGAGATCAACGAGGCGCTGGCCTCGTCGCTCGGCATTGCCGAGCGCACGGTCGAGGGACTGCGCGCCGACATCCGGCGCAACCTCGAGCGCGAGGTGAAGACCCGCCTGCTGGCACGCAACAAGCAGGCGGTGATGGACGCGCTTGTGGGCAAGGCCAGGCTTGAGTTGCCGAAATCGATCGTTCAGGCCGAGGTCAACCGCTTGATCGAACGAGCGCGCGCCGATCTGAAGCAGCGCGGTATCAAGGATGCTGACAAGGCGCCAATACCCGATGAGATGCTCCGGCCGCAGGCGGAACGCCGGGTGCGCCTGGGGCTGGTGCTGGCGGAACTGGTGCGGGCCCATGATTTGCAGGCCAAACCCGATCAGGTCAAGCGCCATATCGAGGAAATGGCCGCGAGTTACGAGAAGCCGGCCGAGGTGGTGCGCTGGTACTACAGCGACAAGCAGCGGATGGCCGAAGCCGAGGCCATTGTGATAGAGAACAATGTGACCGAGTTTGTGCTGGCCCGGGCCAAGGTGAGCGACAAGCCGATGTCCTTTGATGAATTGATGGGACAGTCCTAGCGCATCGCATCGGCCGTGTGCGGCACCGGAGCCGTCACGGACATTGGGCATTGGGGCATGAGACCGCAACCCGCGCATGGATTTGCAGCCAGCGCTCGCAAGTGCCGGCAGACGCTGGCTAAAGTGTATTGATCAGGAGAAGAAAACATGAGTGCATTGGAGACACAGGGCCTGGGACTGATTCCGATCGTGATCGAGCAGTCGGGTCGGGGCGAACGGTCCTACGACATCTATTCGCGCCTGCTCAAGGAAAGGGTGGTGTTCCTGGTCGGCCCGGTGAACGACCAGACGGCCAACCTTGTGGTGGCCCAGCTGCTGTTTCTGGAAAGCGACAACCCGGACAAGGACATCTCATTCTACATCAATTCTCCCGGCGGTTCAGTGACCGCGGGCATGGCCATTTTTGACACCATGAATTTCATCAAACCGGAGATCTCGACCCTGTGCGTCGGCATGGCCGCCAGCATGGGCGCCTTCCTGCTTGCCGCGGGCGCCAAGGGCAAGCGCTACGCGCTGCCGAATTCACGCATGCTGATTCACCAGCCCTCGGGCGCCGCCCAGGGGCAGGCCAGTGACATCGAGATTCACGCCCGCGATATCCTGCGCACACGCGAGCAACTCAATCGCATTCTTGCCGCCAACACCGGTCAGGAGGTTGAAAAGATCCAACGCGACACCGAGCGCGATTACTTCATGTTCGCCGACGAAGCGAAGGCCTATGGCCTGATTGATCAAGTGATAGCCAAGCGTCCCTGATGACCCATCTGCGCTGGCCATTGGTTATCATTGCTGCGTCTGCACCACGCTGAATCAGGAACTGTTCAATGGCTGAAAAGAAGGGCTCAACCAGCGAGAAGACTCTGTACTGCTCTTTTTGCGGGAAGAGCCAGCACGAAGTCAAGAAACTGATTGCCGGGCCGTCGGTTTTCATCTGTGACGAGTGCATCGATCTGTGCATCGAGATCATTCGCGACGAATTGCCGGCGGCTGAAGAGGTGCGCCGGCAACGTGGCGACCTGCCGACGCCGGCCGAAATCAAGGCCAATCTCGACAACTACGTGATCGGCCAGGACTTCGCCAAACGCGCCATGGCGGTGGCGGTGTACAACCACTACAAGCGGCTTCGGCACAAGGAAACGGCCAAGAAGGACGACGTGGAGTTGTCCAAAAGCAACATTCTGCTGATTGGCCCGACCGGATCGGGGAAGACGCTGCTGGCCCAGACCTTGGCCCGGATGCTGGATGTGCCATTCGTCATGGCCGACGCGACCACGTTGACCGAGGCCGGCTATGTCGGCGAGGACGTTGAAAACATCATTCAGAAGCTGCTGCAGAGTTGCGCTTACGATCTGGAACGGGCGCAGCGCGGCATCGTCTACATCGACGAAATTGACAAAATCTCGCGCAAGTCGGAAAACCCCTCGATCACCCGGGATGTTTCGGGTGAGGGCGTGCAACAGGCGCTGCTCAAGCTGATCGAGGGCACCATGGCGAGCGTGCCGCCGCAGGGCGGGCGCAAGCATCCGAATCAGGATTTTCTGCAGGTGGACACGACCAACATCCTGTTCATTTGCGGTGGCGCATTTTCCGGGCTCGAGAAGGTGATCGAGCGCCGCACGGAATCGTCGGGCATCGGTTTTTCAGCCACCGTCAAGAGCAAGGAACAACGCAGCCTGACCGACGCTTTCAAGGCGGTTGAGCCCGAGGACCTTATCAAGTTTGGCCTGATTCCGGAGCTGGTCGGACGCATGCCGGTGGTGGCGATATTGTCCGAATTGAGTGAGGATGTGCTGGTGCAGATCCTGACCGAGCCCAAGAACGCGCTGGCCAAGCAGTACAGCAAGCTGCTCGCGCTGGAAGGGGTGGATCTGGAGATTCGTCCCTCGGCGTTGCGGGCGATTGCGAAAAAGGCGCTGAACCGCAAGACCGGGGCGCGCGGCCTGCGCTCCATTCTCGAGGGCGCGCTGCTTGATACCATGTTCGAGTTGCCGAGCATGACAAATGTCGACAAGGTGGTGCTGGATGAGTCGACCATCAATGAGAACAAGGCGCCGCTGCTGGTGTATCGCGAGGCAGCCAAGAAAGCCTGAAGCCGCCGGGACGCCCGCTGGCGCCGAGACCGGTTTCGTGAATTGATTGCGCGTCCCGGGTTGAAAACCAGGCATTCCGGTCCATATTCAGGATCTGGTCATCGAAAGGATTCACATGTCCGGTCAGCCCGCACTCACCTCCAACCCGATGGATCTGCCCCTGTTGCCCTTGCGTGACGTGGTGGTGTTCCCGCACATGGTGATCCCGCTGTTTGTCGGGCGTCCCAAGAGCATCAAGGCGCTGGAATCCGCCATGGGCGCGGAACGCCGCATCATGCTGGTGGCGCAAAAGGCTGCAGCCAAGGACGAACCGGCCGCTTCGGACATGTTCGGCATGGGTTGCATTTCCACCATCCTGCAAATGCTCAAGCTGCCCGACGGCACGGTCAAGGTGCTGGTCGAAGGCCAGCAACGCGCCGTGGTGAACGCCATCGAGGACGGCGAGGCCCATTTCAACGCCAATGTCACGCCGGTGGAAGAGGTGGCTGAAGCGGGCCAGGTGTCAAGTGACGTCGAGGCGCTGCGCCGCGCGGTGATGAGCCAGTTCGACCAGTACGTCAAGCTCAACAAGAAGATTCCGCCGGAAATCCTGACCTCGATCGCCAGCATCGACAGTCCCGGCCGGCTCGCCGACACGATCGCCGCGCACCTGCCCTTGAAGCTGGAGAACAAGCAGATTATTCTGGACAAGGCCGATGTGCAGGCGCGGCTGGAGAACCTGTACGAGCAGCTCGAACGCGAAGTCGATATCCTGAACGTCGACAAGAAGATTCGCGGCCGGGTGAAACGGCAGATGGAGAAAAACCAGCGCGACTTCTACCTGAACGAGCAGGTCAAGGCGATCCAGAAGGAACTCGGTGAAGGCGAAGAGGGTGCCGACATCGAGGAGATCGAGAAGAAGATCAAGGCCGCCAAGATGCCCAAGGAGGCGCTGAAAAAGGCGCAGTCGGAACTGAAGAAGCTCAAGCTGATGTCACCGATGGCGGCCGAGGCCACTGTGGTGCGCAACTACATCGATGTCCTGGTCGGGCTGCCCTGGAGCAAGCGGACCAAGATCAAGGACGATCTGGGCAAGGCCGAGGACGTGCTGAACGCCGACCACTACGGGCTGGAGAAAGTCAAGGACCGGATTCTTGAATACCTTGCCGTGCAACAGCGTGTCGGCAAACTGAAGGCGCCGATTCTTTGCCTGGTTGGCCCCCCGGGCGTTGGCAAGACCTCGCTCGGCCAGTCCATCGCCCGCGCCACCGGGCGCAAGTACGTGCGCATGGCGCTGGGCGGCATGCGTGACGAGGCCGAGATTCGCGGCCATCGCCGCACCTACATTGGCGCCCTGCCGGGCAAGGTGCTGCAGAACCTGAGCAAGATCGGCGCGCGCAATCCGTTGTTCCTGCTCGACGAGATCGACAAAATCGGCATGGACTTTCGCGGCGACCCCTCCAGCGCCCTGCTCGAAGTGCTGGACCCGGAACAGAACCATCGCTTTACCGACCACTATGTCGAGGTTGACTTTGACCTGAGCGACGTGATGTTCGTTGCCACCTCCAACTCGATGAACATTCCGCCGGCCCTGCTGGATCGGATGGAAGTGATCCGTCTTGCCGGCTACACGGAAGACGAAAAGATCAACATCGCCATGAAGTACCTGCTGCCCAAGCAGATGGGAAACAACGGCGTGAAGGACAGCGAGCTCGAGGTGACCGAGGAAGCCATCCGCGACATCGTGCGTTATTACACCCGTGAAGCCGGGGTGCGCTCGCTCGAGCGTGATCTGTCGAAGATTTGCCGCAAGGTGGTCAAAGGCTTGCAACTGAAGAAAATGGAACCCAAGGTCATCGTCAACTCAGCCAACCTGAATGACTTCCTGGGCGTGCAGAAGTTCACCTTTGGCCGCGCCGAGAAAGAAAACCAGGTCGGTCAGGTGGTGGGCCTGGCCTGGACCGAGGTCGGTGGCGACCTGCTGACCATTGAAGCTGCGCTGACGCCCGGCAAGGGAACCATCACCCGCACCGGCTCGCTCGGCGACGTGATGAAGGAATCGATCGAGGCGGCGCGCACCGTGGTGCGCAGTCGCGCGCGCCGGCTCGGCATCCTCGACGAGGTGTTCGAGAAGAAGGACATACACATCCACGTGCCCGATGGCGCGACGCCGAAGGACGGCCCGAGCGCCGGCGCGGCGATGACCACCGCCATCATTTCGGCGCTGACCGGCATTCCGGTGCGGGCCGACGTGGCGATGACGGGCGAAATCACCCTGCGCGGCGAGGTCACGGCCGTTGGCGGCCTAAAGGAAAAACTGCTGGCCGCCCTGCGTGGCGGCATCAAGAAGGTGCTGATCCCGGAAGAGAACGCCAAAGACCTGCAGGAGATTCCGGAGAACGTCAAGAGCGGGCTCGAGATCATCTCGGTGAAGTGGATCGACAAGGTGCTTGAGTACGCGTTGGAGCGGCAGCCGACACCGCTGAGCGAGGAAGAGGCGGTGGTCGTGGCAAGCCCGGCCAAGGAAGCGCCTGGCGTCGGCGTCGCTGCCGTCAAACACTGATGCCGGGCCGGTCGCGCTATCGAATCATCGAGGCGATCGGCGTCCCGCGGGCCTGACGAGTTCGCCTATAATTTCGAGCTTCGATGCGGGAGTAGCTCAGTTGGTAGAGCGCAACCTTGCCAAGGTTGAGGTCGAGAGTTCGAGACTCTTCTCCCGCTCCAGAGAATTCTCTACGGCCATGGCGTCGAAGTCGAAAAGGGCAGCCCAGGCTTCCCTTTTTTATCGGTCCATGCCTGAAGAATTTGGCGCGGTAGCAAAGCGGTTATGCAGCGGATTGCAAATCCGTCTAGGCCGGTTCGACTCCGGCCCGCGCCTCCAGTAGTTATGCGGTAAGCGTGCTACTAATTTTGTAGCTTCGCGTTTTTTGTTTGGGATTTATTGCCAGATCACGCCCGCTTCTTACCGATCATTCCGACGGCATCCCTGAGCCGATCCGTGAGCAGGTGCGCGTATCGCTTCGTGCTTGCCGCTGATCGATGCCCCAGCACCGCGCCGACGGTGTAGAGGTCCACGCCGGCGTTGATCATGGCGCTGGCGCTGCTGTGTCGCAGGTCGTGGAACTTTAGATCTGGCATGCCGACGACGGCTTTGGCCTTTTGAAAGTGGTAGTGCATTACATGCCAGCGCGGCGGCTGGTATCGCAAGCATGGCACGGCCTTCGGGTGGATCGGCACGATGCGCGGGTCGCCGTTCTTGGTGTCGCGCAGCACCCATGCGGTGCCGAGCATGTTGCTGCCGACGCTGATTTGACCCAGGCTACCGGAAATCATTGACCCACCTGGACGGACGGCGAACCGATGGCCGCAGCAGTGTTCGAGACATTGACGGTGGGTCAGTCAAAATCGGCGCAGTGGGTCAATTGCGCGTCGGCACCAACACACCGCGGGGTTTGCAATCTGCAGGGCCATGAAAGCTCCCGGAATGTTGATCTCAACACGATCAATATACAACATATGAGGACCGACACAATGCGAGACAAGGTATCGGATCGGGTCCAGGCAAGGCGCTCTGCGAGGCGGCGCATCCTGGTGCCGCACCCCATGACCGGCAACCGGCGCATCGCGGCGCCGCGCACCGCAGCCGTCGACAAGGATCCGAAATGAGCACACGCCAAGCCGACGCAGACAACGCACGGCCGGGCCCGGTGGCGGCCTGGAGGGATCGCTTCGTCCGCTATGCCAGCGAACCGGCGGATCCGCCCGAGGTGAAGCTGCGCAAGTCGATCGGCGTCGCCGTATTTGCCATCGGCTTGCCGACCTGGCTGATCTACGGCGCGATCTGGTTCGAAGTCGATGCCCGCTTGGCAGGGCAGATCTGCATGGCGGTCGCATGCATTTACGTGCTTTGCGGCGTGGGGTACATCTGGCTGCGCAACTACTACACGCTGTTGATCGTTCTTCTTGGCTTGATCTCACAACTGGGCTTCACGGGAGTGCACTTCGCGCACGGTGGATTCACGTCCTCTCCGTATGTGCTGGTCTACACCCTGTTGATGCCACTTCTGATGCCGTTCATTGGCGACCCGCGCCATACCAAGTACTGGTTTGCATCGACCGTTGTTCTGGTGGTGATCGCAGGTGTTGGCGAACGCTTCATTTCCCATGCGGGGTTTCTTTCGCCAGACGCTCGGACGCTGCTCACCGTGTCGATCTTGCTAGGGTTCGCCTGCTACGCGTTGGTGCCGGCCTGGATCTACGGGCAACGCACCAAGCGCATCGAACAAGACAAGAGCGCTGAGCGCGATGCCCACCTCGCGCAAATGCAGCAGGCGCTGGACCAGCAAACGGCGATCTCCGAGATCCTGAAGGTCATCGCCAGCTCGCCGACCGATGTGACGCCGGTGTTCGACGCCATCGCCGAGCGAGCGCGCGTGCTGTGCGGGGCCGATCACGGCGCCACGACGCGCTTTGACGGCGAGCTGTTGCATTTGGTGGGCTTCCACGGCACCTCGGCGCAAGCTGAAAGCCTCATGCGCGCGTCGTTTCCGCGCAAACCGGATGCAGGCTCCATCAGTGGCAGGGCCATCCTGACGAAGGCGCCGGTGCAGATTGCCGATGTCCAGCTCGATCCGCAATTCCAGCTCAAGGGTGCCGCGCAAGCTGCCGACTACCGTAGCATTCTGGCGGTCCCGATGTTGCAGGGTGGACAGGCCATCGGCGCGATCATAGTCGGGCGGAAGGAGCCCGGCGCGTTTCCCGAGAAGGCGCTCGTCCTGCTTGAAACCTTCGCCGACCAGGCCGTGATTGCGATCCAGAACGCGAGGTTATTCAAGGACGCGCAGGAGGCCCGAGCCGCTGCCGAGGCCGCCAACGAAGCCAAAAGCAGCTTCCTGGCCACCATGAGCCACGAAATCCGCACACCCATGAACGCGGTGATCGGCATGAGCGGGCTGCTGCTGGGCACAACGCTCGATGAAGACCAGCACGACTACGCTGCCACGATACGCGACAGCGGTGAAGCGCTGCTGACCATCATCAACGACATCCTGGACTTCTCCAAGATCGAGGCCGGGCGCATGGACGTGGAGGCGCACCCCTTTGACCTGCGTGAATGCGTGGAGTCGGCGCTGGACCTGATCGGCCAGCGCGCGGCTGAGAAACGCCTGGACGTGGCCTACGTCTTCGAGGGTGAATTGCCTCCAGCCATTATCGGCGACGTGACGCGGCTGCGCCAGATCTTGCTCAACCTGTTCTCCAACGCGGTGAAGTTCACCGAACGTGGCGAGGTGGTGCTGAGCGTGAAGGCGGTCCCGGTGGACAGCGGCGAACCGTTGTTGGAGTTTGCCGTGCGCGACAGCGGCATTGGTCTGAGCGAGGCCGGCAAGGCCAAGCTGTTCCAGAGCTTCAGCCAGGCCGACAGCAGCACGACGCGCAAGTACGGCGGCACCGGGCTGGGCCTGGCCATCAGCAAGCGCCTGGCCGAGCTGATGGGCGGCAGCATGTGGGTGGAGAGCGACGGGCCGGGGCATGGGTCGACGTTTCGCTTCACCATCCGCGCGCCCAGGGCCGAGCTGCCCGAGAGCAGCCGGCGCAGCCTGGTCGGCGAGCAGGCGGCACTGGCCGGCAAGCGCCTGCTGGTGGTGGACGACAACGCCACCAACCGCCGGATACTGTCTTTGCAGACAGCGCAATGGGGCATGCAGAGCAAGGACACCGAATCGCCCATGCAGGCGCTGCAATGGCTCAAGGCCGGCGAGACCTTCGACATCGCCATCCTCGACATGCACATGCCCGAGATGGATGGGCTAGCGCTGGCGCGCCAGATGCATGAAGTGGCCAAGGACTTGCCGCTGGTGCTGTTCACCAGCCTGGGCCGGCGCGAGGCCGGCGCCGATGGCGCCGAGTTGTTCAAGGCCACGCTGGCCAAGCCATTGCGCCAGTCCAGCCTGTTCGACACGCTGATGAACCTGCTGGTCGCCGATGCGGCTCCCAGAGTTGCAGCGCCCAGGGTCAAGCCGACGATGGACCCAGGCATGGCAGCGCGCCACCCGCTGCGCATCCTGCTGGCCGAGGACAACGTGGTGAACCAGAAACTCGCCATGCGCTTGCTGCAGCAGATGGGTTACCGTGCTGACCTGGCATCCAACGGCATCGAGGCCATTGAATGCGTGGAGCGCCAGACCTACGATGTGGTGCTGATGGATGTGCAGATGCCCGAGATGGATGGACTGGAGGCCGCGCGCCGGATCACCGCCCGCTGGCCAGCGGGCGAGCGCCCGCGCATCGTGGCGATGACCGCCAACGCGATGCAGGGCGACCGCGAGGAATGCCTGGCCGCTGGCATGGACGACTACATCACCAAGCCGATACGGGTGGATGCGCTGGTGCAGGCGCTGACCCAGGCGACGGCGCGCGGGGATTAGCGTAGTCGCGCAGCGTGCTTGGCGTGTTTCCAGTGCACCGACTTTTTCTGGTGGTATTAGACCGCCCGGGCGCTCGGCCTCAAGTTTTCGAACTCGATTTTGGTGCAGGCGACCAAGGTGATCGAATGAACGAATCCGGGAGCGCCACTCAGGGGGCTACTGGGCGGCGTGCCACGAAATCGATCTCGACCAAGGCCCCGCGAGCCAGGCCCGTCACTCCCACACACGTTCGCGCCGGCCGTCGCCCAGGTGCGAAATAGGTCTGATAGACCGTATTCATCGTCCCGTAGTCGCGCTCGAAGTGCAAGAGGAACACGCGGGCACTAACCACTTGCTCCAGACCCATACCAATCCCCCTGAGCACCTGCTGCAGGTTGGCAAAGACTTGGTGCGTCTGCGCCGCGATCCCCTCGGGATAGGGCGAGTCGTTGGCCGTGCCGGTGAAGGGCATTTGCCCGGTCAGGAACACCCAGCCGTCTTGCTCTACGGCATGGCTGAACGGCGCCACCGGATCAGGTGCTCCTTCGATCATGTGAAACAGGGGACCGTTGGTCATGCTAGGGGCTCTCTGAATTAGCCGGAGAACGTCTATTTCATTGGCTATAGGGTGACGGGTGTTTCCGCTTGTCGACCAGCGCGCCAGCCTTGTAGCAATTTTGCCACCGGCCACAGAACCCGGCAGCATCGCGCATCTCGGCATCGCAGGACTCGGATTCCGCAGGCGCAAGGTCGCGTGATTAACGCGCTGTAGACGCGCATCAGCGGGTGTGTGGCATGGGTGTCATGTCGCCACCATGCCGGAGTCCCAACCCTCGACGACCACCCTTGCCCTGCCTGGCCGCCTTAACCACGCCCCGGTAGGCTTCGCGTCTTGCACTCGTGGCCTGGATTCGCGCCGCTGCCTGGTCGCCCCGTCATGGGTGTGGCCCCTTGGCATCAGTCAGGCGCTTGCGCGCAGGGTTCTGTTCAGTGGCCTGTGGCCGGTCATCCCGTGTTGTTCCCCCCACTGCCCACCCCGCTGCGGCCGCGCTGCTGTGCAGCGTCGGCCCGCCGCGCGCAGCTTCCCGTCTGTCGCCCCCCCCAGGGGGCGACGCCCGTTCTGCGCGGGTTCATACGCCAGCACTCACGACCCAGTTACCAACGCGACTCGCACCACCGAAAACCACGCCCGCTCAATCAATGGGCTTCGCCCAACCGCCTATGCAGTAAAGTAGCCTCCAACGGCCGTCAGCCAGACGCCCGGCACATAACATCACACCGCATGCCTTCGCGGCTTCAGCCGCCGCGCAGCGGGCGCCATAGACGGGCAAAGCACACAGTGGACCAAGCGACACACAACAAGATCGTCTCCTTCATCTGGGGCATCGCCGACGACGTCCTGCGCGACCTCTTCAAGCGCGGCAAGTACCCCGACGTCATCCTGCCAATGTGCGTCATCCGGCGCATGGACGCGGTGCTTGAACCCACCAAGCAGCAGGTGCTCGCCACCAAGAAGATGCTCGACGAGGCCGGGATCACGGCGCAGAGTGCCGCGCTCTGTGGTGCTGCCGGCCAAGCTTTCTACAACACCTCGAAGTTCACCCTTCGCGACCTCAAGTCCCGCGGCAGCCAGCAGCAGCTCCTGGCGGATTTCGAGGACTATCTGAACGGCTTCTCGCCCAACGTCCAGGACATCCTCGAGAACTTCAAGTTTCGCAACCAGCTCACGACGCTCTCCCGCGCCGACGCCATCGGCACACTAATCAACAAGTTTCTCGACCCGGACATTGACCTTTCGCCGGCTGGCATCGACAACCACTCGATGGGGACGGTCTTCGAGGAGCTGGTCCGCAAGTTCAACGAGGAGAACAACGAAGAGGCGGGCGAGCACTGGACGCCGCGCGACGCCGTGCGCCTGATGGCGAACCTCGTCTTCCTGCCGATCGAGAGCGAGATCAGATCCGGCACCTATCTCCTCTACGACTGCGCATGTGGCACGGGCGGCATGCTCACCGTAGGCGAGGAGACGCTCACGGCGATCGGCGCGAAGCGGGGCCAGCAGGTCAAGTGCCTGCTCTACGGCCAGGAGATCAACCCTGAGACCTACGCCGTTTGCAAGGCGGACATGCTGCTGAAGGGCGAGGGCGAGAGTGCCGACCACATCGTCGGTGGCGCGGAGTGGTCCACGCTGTCGCACGACGCCTTCCCGGCGCAGGAGTTCGACTTCATGCTCGCCAACCCGCCGTACGGGAAGAGCTGGAAAAAAGACCTTGAGACGATGGGCGGCAAGGACGGCATGCGCGACCCGCGCTTCAAGGTGATGCACCAGGGCGAGGAGCTGTCGCTCGTGACGCGCTCCAGCGACGGCCAGATGCTCTTCCTCGCCAACATGGCGTCGAAGATGAACGGCAAATCGGCGCTGGGCAGCCGCATCGCCGAGGTGCACAACGGCAGCTCGCTGTTCACCGGCGATGCCGGCCAGGGCGAGAGCAACATCCGCCGCTGGTTGATCGAGAACGACTGGCTCGAAGCCATCGTTGCGCTGCCGCTCAACCTTTTCTACAACACCGGCATCGCCACCTACATCTGGGTGTTGTCGAACAAGAAACCCGCGCACCGCAAGGGCCGCGTGCAGCTCATCGACGCCACGCAGTGGTTCAAGCCGTTGCGCAAGAACCTCGGCAAGAAGAACTGCGAGCTGTCGCCCGAGGACATCGAGCGCATAAGCCGCACCTTTCTCGACTTCAAGGAAACGCCCGAGTCGAAGATTTTTGAGAACGCCGCCTTCGGCTACTGGAAGGTCACCGTCGAGCGTCCGCTGCGCCTGCACAGCCAGCTCACGCTCAAGGCCATCGAGACGCTGCGCCTCACCTCCGGCGACGAGGACCTGCGCGCCGCGCTCTACGAGGAGTTCGGCGACGAGCTGTTCACTCATTTCGCCAAGCTCTCCGCCAAGCTGGAGAAACGCCTGACCGAGTGGGGCAACGACGAGGACGAAGGCGATGATGAAGAGGGCGGCAGTACCAAGAAGGGCTTGCCCGAGAAGAAGAAAAAGAAATTGCTTGATCCGAAGACCTGGGAGCGTGACGGGCGGCTGGTGGATACCGCGACCAAGCTGCGCGCAGCCCTCGGGGACACGCTCTTCGAAGATCACAACGAATTCCGCGACCGCGTGGATGCCGCGCTCGACAAGTTCAAGATCAAGCTCCCCGCCGCCGACCTCAAGCAGATTCTCAAGGCCGTGAGCTGGCGCGTCGAGACCGCGCCACCCGTCGTCGCCAAGGTTCACAAGCCCGGCAAGATCAAGGCCGACCCGCTGCGCGGGCTGTTCGAGGCCACGGTGCAGGGCAAGGCGGCAATCGTCGAATACGAGCCCGACAGCGACCTGCGCGACACCGAGCAGGTGCCGCTGCTGGAAGACGGTGGCATCGAAGCATTCATCCGCCGCGAGGTGCTGCCTTACACGCCCGATGCGTGGATCAAGCAGGACGCCACCAAGATCGGCTACGAGGTGAGCTTCACCCGCCACTTCTACAAGCCGCAACCGCTGCGCACGCTGGAGGCGATCAGCGCCGACATTCTT
>JBCKPH010000009.1:0-40085 GCA_038901755.1 Burkholderiaceae bacterium
CGACGCGTGAAACACCCTGCCCGGCAAAGATGTCGCTGATTTTTCCCACGGCCACCACCTCCCCGCCGGCGTTCTTGACCTGATCGAGCAGTGTCGATCGAGGCGGCGCCACGGCGTAATCGTGCCGGTCCGCGGTGCGCTGGTAGTTGCCCGCCTGGCCCGTGAAGGGCCGGGCAATCACGCGACCGATGTTGTACGGCGCCACCAGCTTGAACGCCGCTTCACACAGCGCGTACAGGCGCTGCAGGCCGAAATGTTCCTCGTGCGCGGCAATCTGCAGCACCGAATCGGCCGAGGTGTAGATGATGGGCTTGCCGGTAGCGACATGCTCGTCGCCGAGCCGGGCAATGATTTCGGTGCCGGAGGCATGGCAGTTGCCAAGGAAACCCGGCACCGCGCTCTGCGACTGCAGGGCCGCAGTCAACTCGGGCGGGAACGTCGGCGTGCTGCGCGGAAAGTATCCCCATTCAAAGTCCACCGGAACACCAGCGATCTCCCAATGGCCGCTTTGCGTGTCCTTGCCGGTCGATTGCTCACGCGCCGCGCCAAACACGCCGCTGAAGCCGCTGCGCATTTGAAAGCCCTCGGGCCATGCACCACAGGCCCGCTGCGCCGCCGCCGCCAGTCCCAATCGTTCCATGTTGGGAAGATCCAAGGGCCGCCCTTCCCGCATTGCCCAACTCGCAATGTGCCCCAGCGTGTTGGCGCCGACATCGCCGAACCGGTCTGCGTCAGGCGTGGACCCAAGACCGAGGGAATCGAGCAACAGGATAAAGCTGCGTGGCATGAAATGACTTGATCGGAGGTTGAACAGCGGTTTTGACAGAATCGGGAACTGTTGTTGAAGTCGCGCCGCCACGAATCTTACGATGATGCAATGACCCATGACTGCCAGTCTCTCGCCGCGTAACCCGGGGCTGCCGCTCGACCCTGCGCTGGTTCAGTCGCAGCGCGTCAATCGGGCGGCCGTGCAACGCCGTGCCGCCTCGCTTAGCTTGACCCGCAGCGTCAAGAAGCAGTACCAGGCGGCCTGGCTGGTGAAGGCCGTTCAGTGCATCGACTTGACGACACTCTCTGGCGACGACACCCCGGGTCGCGTGGCCCGGCTCTGTGCCAAGGCACGCAACCCGTTGCGCCGTGACCTGCTGGCCGCGTTGGGCCTGCCGTCACTCCATGTCGGCGCGGTCTGCGTTTACCACGACATGATTGCACCGGCCGTGCAGGCCCTGGGCGACTCGGGCATTCCGGTGGCAGCTGTGTCCACCGGCTTTCCCGCCGGCTTGTCCAGTCATGAAACCAAGCTGCGCGAGATCGAGTTGTCGGTCCAGGCCGGCGCCCGGGAAATCGACATCGTGATCACCCGCAAACTCGTGTTGACGCAGGACTGGGCCGGCCTGCACCGGGAAATGCGCGAATACCGGCAGGCCTGCGGCGAGGCCCACGTCAAGGCAATCCTCGCCACCGGTGACTTGCAAACCCTGGAAAACGTGGCCCGCGCCTCCTGGGTTTGCATGATGGGCGGGGCTGACTTCATCAAGACCTCCACCGGCAAGGAGGCGGTCAACGCAACCCTGGAAGCTTCGCTGGTCATGGCGCGTGCGATTCGAGGTTACGCCGCGCTGACCGGCGCCAAGGTCGGCTACAAGCCGGCCGGCGGTATCTCCACGGCCAGGGGCGCCTTGCAGTACCTGGTGTTGATGAAGGAAGAACTGGGCAATGACTGGCTCGACCCGTCGCTGTTTCGTTTTGGCGCGTCGAGCCTGCTGACCGACATCGAGCGTCAGCTTGAACACTTCATCACCGGCAACTATTCGGCCAGCCACCGGCACGCCATGCCCTGAGGCGGCAGCCCCAAGCCAGCGAGAACACCATGCACGACATCAAAGAAATCCTGACCTCCATGGACTACGGCCCAGCGCCAGAGTCGGCCGACATTGCTCTGCAATGGCTCGCTGCGCGAGAGCACAGCTTCGGCCTCTACATCAACGGCGCCTGGCAGCAGTCCGCGCAGAGTTTTGACAGCTTCAACCCGGCGAGCGGCGACAGACTGGCCACCGTGGCGCAGGCCGATGCGTCTGACGTGAACCTGGCCGTGCAGGCCGCGGCCGCGGCGCTGCCAGCCTGGCAGGCGCTCGGCGGGCATGGCCGCGCCCGTTACCTGTACGCGCTGGCGCGGGCCATGCAAAAGCACAGCCGCCTGATTGCCGTGCTGGAAACCATGGACAACGGCAAGTCGATCCGCGAATCGCGCGACGTCGATGTGCCGCTTGCCATTCGCCACTTCTACCATCACGCTGGCTGGGCGCAACTGCTGGCCAGCGAATACCCGCAACACCGGGCCGTCGGCGTGGTGGGACAGATCGTGCCCTGGAACTTCCCATTCCTGATGCTGGCCTGGAAGATTGCGCCGGCACTGGCCTGTGGCAATACCGTGGTGTTCAAACCGGCTGAATTCACCTCGCTCACTGCGCTGCTGTTCGCCCATATCTGCGATGAAGTCGGCCTGCCCATGGGGGTGGTCAACATCGTCACCGGCGACGGGCGTACCGGCGAGGCGATCGTGAACCATCCGGGCATCGGCAAGATTGCGTTCACCGGTTCCACCGAAGTTGGGCGTCTGATTCGCAAGGCCACGGCCGGCAGCGGCAAGAAGCTGAGCCTTGAGCTAGGCGGCAAGTCGCCGTTCATCGTTTTCCCGGATGCTGACCTGGATGGTGCGGTGGAAGGTCTGGTCGACAGCATCTGGTTCAACCAGGGCCAGGTCTGCTGCGCCGGTTCGCGCCTGCTGGTGCATGAGGCGATTGAAACTTCCTTTCTTGAAAAGGTGCGTCGCCGCATGGGCTTGATCCGGGTCGGCGACCCACTCGACAAGTCGACCGACATGGGGCCGCTGGTCGATGCCAGCCAGCACCAGCGGGTCGCGCATTACGTCGGGCTGGCCCGCGCCGAGGGCGCCACAGTCTGGCAGCCCGACACGCCGATACCGGGCGATGCCTGCTATTACCGACCCACGCTCATATCAGGCGTCAGCACCAGTTCGGTGGCGGTGCAGGAAGAAATCTTCGGTCCGGTGCTGGTGGCGATGAGTTTTCGCACACCAGCCGAAGCCGTCGAACTGGCCAACAACAGTGTCTATGGCCTGGCGGCCTGCGTCTGGTCAGAGTCGATCAGCCTGGCCCTGCACGTTGCACCACAGCTCAAGGCCGGCGTGGTCTGGATCAACACGGCGAACCAGTTTGACGCCTCCTGTGGCTTCGGTGGCTATCGCGAATCGGGCTTTGGCCGCGAGGGCGGCGCCGAGGGTCTGCTCGAATATCTGGTGCGCAGCAGCGAAGATGCGCGCCCGGCGCAGCCGCAGGCCATGCCCGAAGTTTCGATCACTCGCCAAGCGCTGGCTGAACCGGGAATTGACCGCACGCCGAAGCTCTACATCGGCGGGCAGCAGGTGCGGCCAGATGGTGGCTACAGCCGCCAGGTGCGCCTGGGTGGCCGGCTCGTTGGCGTGGTGCCCGAGGGCAACCGCAAGGATGTTCGCAACGCAGTCGAGGCGGCGCGCAAGGCGATCGGCTGGGAGCAAAGCAGCGCCCACGCACGCGCGCAGGTGATCTACTTCCTGGCCGAGAACCTGATGGCCCAGCGTGATCGATTCGTGCAAACGCTGTCGCTGGTGATGAGCGAGGCGCTGGCGCAGCGTGAGTTTGACTGCTCCATCGAGCGGCTGTTTCATTACGCGGCCTGGGCCGACAAGTTCGACGGGACGGTCCATCGGCCGCCGCTGCACGGCATCGTGACGGCGCTGAAGGAAGCGATTGGCACCATCGGCATCCTGTGCCCGCGCGAAGCTCCGCTGCTGGGCCTGATTTCGCTGGTGGCGCCGGCGATTTGCCTGGGGAATCGAGTCATCGTGGTGCCTTCCACCGTGCTGCCGACGGTGGCCACCGATCTGTACCAGGTGTTGGACACTTCGGACGTTCCGCCCGGGGTCATCAACATCATCACCGGCGACCCGGACAGCTTGGGCCAAACGCTGGCAAGCCACGCCGATGTGGATGCACTGTGGCGTCATGACGGCGATGCCAAGGGATGCGAGGCGGTCGAGAAGCTCTCTGTCAGCAACTTGAAGCGCACCTGGGTCAGCGGCGCCAGGGGCCGCGACTGGTTCGATCCGGCGCAGGCGGCTTCGACCGAATTTCTGCAGCAGGCCTGCCAGATCAAGAACATCTGGGTGCCGTACGGCGTGTAGGGCTGCTCTGCGCCCCTGTGAAGCGGTCAGGCGGCGAGTTCCAGGCTGCCAATCACATCGGCCAGCAGGCTGCTGGCCATTTTGCCGGCGCGCTGGGCCTGTTCCAGCGTGTGAGCATGGCTCAGGCGTTCGCTTGACAGGCCGGCGGCCATGTTGGTGATGAGCGAAAGGGCCAGCACCCGCATACCGGCGTGCCGCGCCAGAATGGTCTCAGGCACCGTGCTCATTCCCACGGCGTCGGCGCCGAGTCGAGCCGCCATGCGGATTTCGGCTGGCGTTTCGAACTGCGGGCCGAAGAACCAGGCGTACACCCCCTCGTGCACGGTGACGCCGCGCGCCTTGGCAATGCGGCTCACCTGGGCGCGCAGGGCCGGGTCGTAGGCGTCAGTCATGTCGACAAAGCGCTCGGACCCACTTTCACCCACCAGCGGCGAGCGTTGCGGCAAATTGATGTGATCGGTCAGCACCATCAGGCTGCCCGCAGGCATGGCCGAGTTGAGGCTGCCCGCTGCGTTGGTCTGCACCAGCAAGTCACAACCGAGCGCCTTGAGGACGCGCAGGGGAACCTTCATGCCATCAACGGCGCCGGTCTCGTAACCGTGCTTGCGCCCACTCATCACCGCCACCGCATTGGCCCCGATGCTGCCAAGCCAAAGTTCACCCGAATGACCGGCGACGGTGGCCAAGGGAAAGCCTTCAAGTTCGGCATAAGGCAGACGCAC
Organism: Burkholderiaceae bacterium; assembly: GCA_038901755.1. Taxonomy (GTDB): domain Bacteria; phylum Pseudomonadota; class Gammaproteobacteria; order Burkholderiales; family Burkholderiaceae_C; genus JBCKPE01. The sequence continues at coordinate 4,966 of JBCKPH010000009.1, forward strand.
CACGTCGCGGATGTGGCTGGTCAGACCGCCCCAGCCCGAGCCCAGCACCACGGCAACACGGGGGCGTGCCAGGGGAAATCGGTTCTGGATGGCCCGCACTGCTGGCAAATCAGTCATGGTCGCTCCGTTCAGGTTTGTCCGCAGGTCCGGATCGCCCTATTTTCTCCAGCCTGACTTGCTGGCCGCCTTCAGGGCCGCCCATTCATCGGGTGGATTGCCGCGTTCGAGCATTCGCTGAAACACCGCATAGGGGTCGGTGCGGTTGCCCGCCGAACGCAGGGTGTTCTCGTCATTCACCCAAGCGTAAATGATGATCTTGGCCCGTGAGTCGAACCTGAAAAACAACCGAAACCGTCGTCCAATCTTGGCCCGACGCCAATGCCGGAACTCAGCGCCCACGGTGTTGCCTTGCCGGTACTCCTCACGATTGGGGTCGCCCGGAACGGTGTTCAAAATCAAATGGGACAGGGTATCGAACAGCTTGACATTGGCGCTGGACGCAAATCTTTCGGGGTCTTGTCGCTGAGCTCGCGCCACTGCCACCTCAAGTCGGCGTAGCTGATCAATCAGGCATTGGTGGAACAGCAGCGTCCACCCGTGACGCTGCATCACAAGGCTACTTCACCCACGATCTCGGCATCGACATCGACTGCCCTTGATAGCGCCGCAAGCATTGCATCCGCCACGCCATGAGGCAAGTTGGCCAGCTGTTTTCCGGTCTGGATATCCTTCTCCAGCAAGGCAAGCAAACCTGCGATGGCAGGGTCATCGTGCGCGGAACCATCAGCACGGCTGACGACAACCTGTGAGCCTTGGAGATCGAAGGCGATCTTGCTGCCAGCATCCAGACCCAGCGCCTGACGAATGGCTTTGGGCAGTGTGATTTGCCCCTTGGAGGTCAGCGTGGCAACCTCGTGAATTGTGCCCATGGGATAACTCCAAAAATGCTATCCTCGAATGGTAAGGAAACTTCCTTACATCGTCAATACATTGTGGCAACGCAAACGTCCCGGCCTCGGTCAGCGTTTCCTGGCCAGCGTCAACCCATCACTGAACGGCAGCAGCGACAGGTCGACGCGGCTGTCGCCATGCAGCTTGATGTTGAGCGCCTGCAACGCAAGGGTATCGGCGTCGCTGGACTGAACCGCCACCTTGCCGCTCCACAGCGTGTTGTCGATGGCGATTAGTCCTCCGGGACGAACCAGCAACATGCAGCGTTCGTAGTAGGCGTCGTAGCCGCCCTTGTCGGCGTCGATGAAGGCGAAATCATAGTGACCGGCCGCGCCAGCGGCAAGCCGTGCATCGAGCGTGGTCAGTGCCGCGCCCAGTTGCAAATCGATCTTGTGCGCCACCTGCGCCTGTTCCCAAAAGGGCTTGCCGATCCGGGTGAATTCGTCGCTGATGTCGCAAGCCAGCACCCTGCCGTCCTCGGGCAGAGCCAGCGCCACGGCGAGCGCGCTGTAGCCGGTAAACACCCCGATCTCGATGGTGTTGCGAGCCCCCAGCAGCTTCACAAGCAGCGCCATGAATTGGCCCTGTTCGGGCGAGATCTGCATACCCGCATAGGGATGCGTGCTGGTGGCCGCGCGCAATGCCGTTTGCGCCGGGTGCTCACGAAGCGAGTGGTCGAGCACGTACTGGTACAGCGCGTCGTTCAAGTGGAGAGTTCGGGCAGGCATGATTGGATTTTCCTTGCCAGGTGCACCCCTGGCTTGATCGAATCGTAGTCTATGGGCTGTCCGTGCGTTGGTGTTGCTGCCGACAAACATTGAACCAGGCCTGCCGACTTTGCCTCACCCGGCACCAATGATCCTGAGCTGCGAACGGCCAGTTTGATTTGCTATCATTGCTATCAATCCATCTATTGCGGGAACATGCCATGGCCAACCTCCTCGTAAGAGACGTCGATGAATCGCTGGTGAAGGCGCTCAAGCAGCGTGCCGGCAAGCATGGTCGCAGTGCCGAGGCCGAACACCGGGCCATCCTGGCTGCCGCGCTGGCGCGCACGCGCCCGCGCAGCTTCGCCGAAGTGCTGGCGTCGATGCCTGACGTAGGCCTGGATTCCGATTTCGAGCGCGTTCGCTCCAAACAGAAGGCGCCGCGTGTATTTGGTTGACACCAACGTCATCAGTGAGGCGCGCAAGCGGGACAAGGCGCATCCGGGTGTGGTTGCGTTTTTTCGCGACGCAGCGCTCGAAAAGACGCCTCTATTCCTTTCGGTCATCAGCATCGGCGAACTGCGCCGAGGGGTTGAAATGATCCGCCATCGCGGGGATGACGCACAGGCCCTGAAGTTGGAAAGTTGGCTCGAAAAACTGCTGGTTCAGCAGCACGAGCATATTCTCGATTTCGACGCCGCGTCGGCTCAGGTGTGGGGCCGGTTGCGTGTGCCGCATCCCGAAAACGAGCTCGACAAACAGATCGCCGCGATTGCGCTGGTCCACGACCTAACCGTGGTGTCACGCAATACCGCCCATTTTTCGCCCTGCGGCGTGCGAATCAGGAATCCGTTCGCGCCGGCGACCTGAACAATTCCGGGGCGGCGCCAACTGTCAGCTCATTTCAATCAACCGAGCCACATCGCCGTGACATTCAGAACACTCACCGACGAGCAGCAAGTCCCTTGATTTGACCGCCCCGGTGAAATTCTTGATGGCGACTCCGTGACGGCATCCCCCGCACCAGACATTTGAGAGAAGGAGCTTCTTTTTGTCAGCGGGAATGGTTGCCCACAATTTGCGAGCAGGGTCGGTGAACTTCGGAATGGACTCGACGCTCATGGCAACCAGTTTAGTGCCAGTTGCACGGAGTCCAGCGAATTCACGACATTGCCCCAATGCGTCATGCCCCGACCCTGTAGCGGCCGCCAAAAGCAAAATGGCTACCCCAAAAGACAGCCGTTCATTCTTGATGCGTTGGTAGGGCGTGCAGGACTTGAACCTACGACCAAAGGATTGCCAAGACCACCGCCCAACTCGTGACCACGTCGGGGCGCGGCTGGCAAACTCTTGATCCCGGCAGACGAACACTGCCGGGCGATCGCGTCTCTGACGCGTCTTGCTGAATGTCGCGGGCGAGAAGGGAAGGCAGCATGCGGATCTATCCTGAGCCACTGCCATGGGGGACCCAAGGGACTCACGCAATCGCCATGAGGCCCTTTTTCTGAACCACGGTGAGCAAGCGCAATGCCGGGCCACCAGGTTTCTTTACCCCGCGTTCCCAGTCGGAAACCAGGTTTTTGGAGACATTCAGGTAGCGGGCAAAAACGGGCTGCGAGATGTGCTCGCGCAAGCGAAGCGTCTTGATCTCTTCGGGGCTGAGCACTTGCACCGGCGTCAGGCAGGCGGCATCAAACTCGCGCATCGTCTGCTTGTCGATAGCGCCCACCTCATGCAGCGCTTCCATGGTTTCATGGATGGCGGCGCAGGCATCACTGCGGTATTTCTTGGTCATCGTTTCTCACTTCCTCAAACTGCCCGTTTGAAATCAGTTCATGCAATTGCGCGTTCGTCAGGGCCAGAACGCGCTTGGCCATTTTCTTGAACCGCTCTTCTTCATCGTCCCGCATGTTGCCGAGTTCGCTCTTGGGAAAGCCGAACACGAAGAATGATTTTTCACCCTTGCGAAACAACACGACGCTGCGGTAGCCTGTTGCCGCCGACGTGAATTTGACCAGTGGTGCCGAAAATCAGTGACCACCCTTGGAATAGCGATAAGCAAGGATTGGTGCGGGTTGTAGCTCGACGGTCCCTGGTCAGTCAAAATCGGCGCCCCTGGTCAAATTGGCATCGGCGGCAACACGGATGAACTGCCGGATTCAGGTTCAATAGATCTTGAGCTCGCGCAGGAACGGGGCAACGAGAAATGGTGCGACCGCCTGCAAGGTTTTCACCGCCTGTTCGTCATACTGACCCGCAGCGTCGAGCAGATTGATCGTGCCCAGCAATCGGCCGAGCGAAACGACAGGTGCGTTGATGGCACTCCCCAGGCCCAGGCCTGCAATCAAGGCATGGTCGGGGAATGCCCAGCGGATGGCTTCCGCGTCGCGCCCCAGGAAGGGCTGTCGCTGGCGCATCACCAGGTCACCCCAAGGGGTGGGCCCCATGCGTTTGCGCCCGGCTAGTGGATACGCTTGGCAGTTGCTCGAATACACGCGCTCGACTTCTTCTGCATCCGGGGTGACCACCAGCATGGTGAGCAAGCCGAATCCCAGCGCCTTGGCCAGCACCTGCTCTATCGCGCGGTACACCTCGACCGGTTCGGTCGCGGCTGCGACCCTGGCTGCGAGCGTTGAAAAATCCTGTGGGGTCAGTCGGATCACGTTATGGGCCTTTCGCTCGATGATTCGCGCTCTCAAGGGGGATTCGCAAGCCACCCACCGCCACCGAGGCCTTTGCCGCGTTCAGGAATGCCCGGCGATCGGACGCGGCACATAAAGCGCTTCCATTCTTGCGACATCGTCCGGATCAAGTCGCAACGTCAGGGATGCGACGGAGTCGTCGAATTGCGCCAGTTTGGAAATCCCGAAAATCGGCGTCGTCACGCCGGGCCGGGTGGCTGCCCAGGCGTAGGCGACCTGGGCCATGGAGCGCCCCAGCTTGCGGGCGACGGCGTCCACCGCCGCGATGATCGCCCGGTCCGGTTCGTTGTTGAATAGCGAAGCGCCGAGCTTGTCCGTGCCCGCACGGTTCGTCGCCGGGGTCGCGGCCCCGCGATTGCCGGCGAGATACCCGCGCGCCAGAGGGCTCCAGGGGATGACGCCGATGCCCTCTTCTCGGCACAGCGGCAGCATCTCCCGTTCCTCTTCGCGGTACAGCAGGCTGTAGTGGTTCTGCATCGAAACGAAGGGCGCCCAGCCGTGGCGGCGCTGCAATCCCAGTGCCTTCATGAACTGCCAGGCAAACATCGAGGACGCTCCGAGATAACGCACCCGCCCCGAGCGGACGACATCATTGAGCGCATCCAATGTCTCTTCGAGCGGCGTGTCATGGTCGAAGCGATGGATCTGGTAGAGGTCGATGTAGTCGGTCTGAAGCCGACGCAAGCTCGCGTCAACGGCTTCGAAGATGTGTTTGCGCGACAGGCCGCGATTGTTCGGCTCCGGCCCCATCGGGTTGTACAGCTTGGTGGCGATCACCATGTGCTGGCGCGTCGTCCACTCCTTGAGTGCGCGGCCGAGAATCTCCTCGCTGGCGCCGGTCGAATACACGTCGGCGGTATCGAAGGTGTTCACTCCCAGATCGAGCGCGCGCCGGATGAACGGCCTACTGGCAGCCTCGTCCAGCACCCAGGGGCTCCACTTCGGATCTCCGTAGGTCATGCAGCCCAGGATGAGGCGGGACACCTTCAGGCCGGTGCGGCCCAGTCGAACATATTCCATGGAAATTTCCTAGGGAAGGTGGCACGCGGCAGCATGGCCCACGCCGCGCGATGTGAGCTGCGGGTCTTTGTGCAGGCACACGTCCATGGCCTGCGGACAACGCGCGCTGAACCGGCAGCCACTACCTGACGGCGCTTGCGCGGCAGGCGCATCTTCGGCAAGGTGCTGGCGCCGGCGTTCCCGCGGATGGCGGGGCGGCAACGAGTTCAACAACAGCTTCGTATATGGATGCCGGGGCGCGGCAAACAGCGTGGCCCGCGGCGCGATCTCGACGATCCTGCCGAGGTACATCACGGCCACCCGGTCGCTGAGGTGTTTCACGATGGAAAGATCGTGCGAGATGAAAAGCAGTGACAGCCCGAACTCCTGTTGCAACTCCACCAGAAGATTCAGGATTTGCGCCTGCACGGACACGTCCAGCGCGGAGACGGGCTCATCACAAATCAGCAGTTCCGGCTGTGTCGCCAGCGCGCGCGCAATGCCGATCCGCTGGCGTTGGCCGCCGGAAAACTGGTGCGGGTAGTTGTCGGCCTGGTCGGGCCGCAGCCCGACACGTGCCATGAGCAGCTTCACCCGATCGCGCCGTTCTGCAGGAGTTCCGAGCTTGTGGATATCCAGCGGCGCACGGATGATGTCCGCCACGCGCTGGCGTGGATTGAGCGACGAGTACGGGTCCTGAAAAACGATCTGCATGCGTTGGCGCATGACGCGCCGCTCGGCGCCTGAAAGCGACGCAATGTTTTTCCCAAAAACGCTGATATTGCCTGACGTTGCCTCGATCAGGTTCAGGATCGCCAGTGCCGTCGTGGACTTTCCACAGCCGGATTCGCCGACCAATCCGAGGGTCTCGCGCCGCTGCACCGTGAAACTGATGTTGTCCACCGCGGTGACCGGATCGGACTTGAGACCTGCCAACCGTCGCCTGCCCGGGAAGCGCACCGTCAGGTTCTGCACCTCGATCACGGGCGCTTCATCCATGCAGCGCTCCCACAGCCGGAGCGCTGCATGGATGAAGCCAACAGGCCACGCGATGCCCAGTCTCCGCTTCGGACAACACCGGTACTTCTTCGTGGCAGCGGGCGAATGCGGACGCGCAACGCGGCGCAAAGGCACAGCCCTTGGGCAGCGCCCAAGGCGGCGGTACCATGCCCTCGATCTCCTGCAGCCGTGCCTTGCTGGCGATGTCCGCCGCCTGCAGCCCCGGCGCGGCGCGCATGAGGGCAATCGTGTAAGGATGCAGCGGCCGGTCGAACAGCGTTTGCACATCGGCGCATTCCACCCGCCTGCCCGCGTACATCACGATGACCTGGTCGGCCATTTCCGCGACGACACCGAAGTCGTGCGTGATCAACACCAACCCGGTGCCCAGACTGTGCTGCAGGCGCCCGATCAAGGCGAGGATCTCTGCCTGGATGGTGACATCGAGCGCCGTGGTCGGTTCATCGGCAACGAGTACCTTGGGCTCGCAGACAAGGGCTAGCGCGATCATGGCGCGCTGGCGCATGCCACCCGAAAGCTGATGGGCGAATTGCAGCGCGCGCTGCGCCGGCGCCGGCATCTTGACCCGCGCCAGCATGTCGATGGCACGCTGCTGCGCGTCCCGCGCGCTCAGCGACTCATGCCGTTGCAGGACTTCGGCGATCTGGTCGCCAATCGTCATGACCGGATTCAGTGCGGACAGCGGCTCCTGGAAGATCATCGCGATCTTCTTGCCGCGCGCATCTTCGAGCGTGCGTTGGTCGGCGGTGCAAAGATCGACGTCGCCCAGCTGGATCGAGCCCGAATCGATGCTTACCCCCGCCGGCAGGAGCTGGAGCAAGGCCAGCGCCGTCAGCGACTTGCCGCAACCCGACTCCCCCACGATGCACAGTGTCTCGCCGGGGGCCAGTTCGAACGCCATGTCGCGCACCACCGGATAACGTTGCGCACCATTTGCCACGGAGATGTTGAGGCCGTGCACGACTAGCGCTGCTGACTCCGCAACCGCAAGTGTGGAAATGCGCGCCTCCGCGGTCTGCATCATCATGACCGGTCAGGACTCCGCACCGTCCATGTCGCCCACCATGTAGCCAAAGTCCCCGGACTCGACCAGATTCCGGCTCAGATGCGACAGGATCATCACGCCTTCGTCGAAGGGCGCCGGGATTTCTTCCAGCACCTCGAAGGTGTAGGGGCTGACCACGCGGCCGAGCAACTGCCTCTTTTTGATTACCTCGCCCAGCGGAGGGGCGAGTGTCTCCAGAAGGCCGGCACGCGTGGGCCGGATGGTCTTGATGGAGCCGACCACGATCTGCTTCGGCGTCGGCGTCGGGGCACCCTCGATGATTTGCAGATGGCGAAGCATGTTGAGCAAGCCCTTCAGACCCCGCTCAACATAAGTACGCTGATCAATGATGCCGCCACCGAGTTCGACCACAACGGAGGGAATGTTGCGACGGTTGATGGTCACCGTGGCCGTGGTGCCACTGAATGTCGTTCCCTCCTTGTTCGCCTGCGGGCGGTACAGCACGCGGGAGCCAAAGCTGCGCGATAAGGCTTCGTCGTTCCGTATGTAGACATAGTCGACGGTCGGCCGGTCGGTACCTGAATGCATGTCGATATGGACGTCGATCTTCTCCAGAAACTCTCGGGTGATCGCGGAGGCAAGCTGCTGCGTGTAGCTGCCATTGGGGTCACCCGGAAACTCGCGGTTGAGATTCAGCTCATCAATGGTCGTGAAGCGCCGGTTCTGCGCGTAGGCGCGGGGATTGGCCACCGGCAGCAGCACGATGCGCCCGCGGATCGGGACCGATTGCAACGCACGGTAGAGGTCGAGGATGATCTCGGTGCCGGTGGGCTCGTTGCCATGGATCGCGCCGCTGATGCCGATGGTAGGGCCGGGGGCCTGGCCTACGATGTCGTGAAAGGTCAGTTCGGCGTCGCTGCCGTCGGCGTGGTTGCTGAACTTTGCGCGGCGAATGGTGAACGCGTTCATCGTGGTGTGTCCTTCTGATGGGTTAGCTTTTGGCAATGGGGCGGGTATGAGGCCCGCGTGAGAGGCCCTTCGGGTCGAGCAGGTCGCGCAAGCCGTCGCCGAGCAGGTTGAAGCCGAGCACGGTCACCATGATGGCAAGCCCGGAGATGATCGCAAGCCAGGGCTCGCTGCGCATGAAGCGCGTGCCGTAGGCCAGGGTCCAGCCCCAGGTGGGCTGCGGCGGCGGCACACCGAAGCCGAGAAAGCTCAGTGCCGACTCGGTCAGGATCGCATTGCCAAGACCCAGCGTGGCCAATACCAGTACAGGCCCCCAGGCGTTCGGCAGGATCTCCTTGAACAGGATACGCACGTGCGACGCACCGACGGCCCGGGCGGCAAGCACATAGGCCTGCTCGCGCAAGACCAGCGTGGATGAGCGCACGACGCGGGCGTAGTCGGTCCAGAAGACGACGACCAGCGCCAGTGAAACGTTCAAGATACCGGGCCCCAGCACGGCGACGATGGCGAGCACCAGGATCAGCGCAGGGAAGCCGAGAAACACATCGACGACACGCATGAGAATCAGGTCAACCCAGCCGCCAAAATAACCCGCAACGATTCCGACCAAAGTGCCGAGCGTGGCGGCCACGAAGACCGGGATCAGCGCGATCAATAGCGAGACCCGTGCGCCGAAGATCAGGCGCGTCCACAGGTCGCGGCCGAAATTGTCCGTACCGAGCCAATGCGCCAGCGAAGGACCGGCAAAGCGGTTGCGCATGTCCATCTGATCGACACCATGCGTTGCGATCAGAGGCGCGGCGATCGCGGCGAACAGGATGGCCAGCGAAATAACCAGCCCCGTGACCAGCGACACGTTGATGCGAAGGCTGCCGAGCTTTTTCATTCAAGCCACCCGTACGCGCGGATCGACCAGCGAATAGCTCAGATCAACGACCAGGTTCACTAGCGCGAACATCATGGCGAAGCACAGCACGATGCCTTGCACCAGCGGCAAATCGCGCTGCGATATCGCGGCGATGGTGAGTTGACCCAGACCTGGCCAGCCAAAAATGCTTTCGGTAAGAACGGCGCCCCCCAACAGATGTCCGAATCGCAGCCCGATGATGCTGATCACCGGCAACAGAGCGTTTCGCAACGCGTGCCGCACCATGACGCGCGTTCGCCGGAGGCCTTTGGCGTACGCGGTGCGCACAAAGTCCTCCTGCAAAATTTCGATCATCGAGGTGCGCACCAGCCGGCTGATGACGGCGGCGGAATTGACGCCCAGCGCGAAGGCCGGCAGCAGCAGATGCGCAATTGAATCCACCAGCACCGCCGGTCGTCCCGACAGGGCCGCCCACACGGCCGAGCTGAACGGCTCGCCGCGCCCAATCGCGGGCAGCCAGCCCAGCTTCACCGAAAACGCCAGCATGAGTAATATGCCGAGCCAATAGACCGGTATGGACACGCCGAGCTGCGCCAGCAGCATCAGCGCCGTATCGACCTTGGTACCCTGCCGCATGGCGGCCAGAACACCCAACGACACGCCGATCACGATCGCAATGACCAGGGCAGCCACCGCAAGCTCCAGCGTGGCGCCAATCCTTGCGCCGATGATCGACGACACGGACTCGTTCTGGAACAGCGACCGCCCCATGTCGCCCTGCAGCAAGGCGCCGAAATAACGTGCAAGTTGCGTGCTCCAGGGCAGGTCGAGCCCCAGGGTGGCCCGCAGGTTCGCGATGTCCGCCTTCGATGCCTCCTGGCCCAGGAGCACCGCAGCCGGGTCCCCCGGGATCAGCAGCAGCAGCGAGAACGTGATCACCACCATCCCGGCCGCCGTAGGAACGAGCAGCAGCAGCCGCCTTACGACATAGGCAAGCATCAGGTCGAGGGCGCGCTCACTTCTTCTGGAATGCGATCACGTCGCGCAGATACCCACGCGGATTCGCCTTGACGGCGCCAAGCGCCTTCGAATAGAACATCTGGTACCCCTGATACGACAAGACGTAATAGGGCACATCGTCGGCGATGATCTGCGCCGCCTTGCCGTATGTGGCCTTGCGCACGTTGATGTCAAGAGCCTCGCGCCCTTCGTCCAGCAGCTTGTCCAGGGCAGGGTTGTTGTACTTGCTCCAGTTGAGCGTGCCCTTGCTGTGGAACTGGCCGTACATCAACCGGTCCGGATCGACGATATTGAGCCAGCCGAGCAGCGCGACCTGGTGCTGGCTCTTCTGCACATAGTTGGTGGAAAACGCCGGCCAGTCCGTCACGCGCACCGTGGCCTCGACACCTGCCTGCTGGAAGATGCTTTGCATGAATTCGACGCTCTGCATACGGTTCGGGTCTTCGCTGTGGGTCGAAAGCACGACGCTGAGCTTCTTGCCATCCTTGGTGTAGACGTTACCCGCCATCCTCCATCCCAGCGCCTCGATCGCCTTCTTGGCACCGGCCACGTCGAACGCGGGCTGCTTGATATTGGCCGAGAACGCCCAAGACGAGGGCAGGAGAATGGACGAGGCCACGCGGTCAACGCCCTGGTAGATGTCGCCCACGATGGTTTTCTGGTCCACCAGCATGGCCAGCGCACGGCGCATTTTCGGATCCGCGACAACGGCTTCACCCGTATTGAAATTGAGGTACGTGATGCCCAGGCCCGATGTGACGACGTTGCCGAAGTTGGTGTTGGCCTGCAGCCGCTTGATGTCTTGCGGCGACAGCGGCGACTGGATCAGATCCAGGTCCTTGGCCTCGAAGGCCTGCGCCCGCGCCGTGTTGTCGCTGACCACGACGAGATGGAGTTCCTTTAGCTTGGAGGCCCCGGCCCAGTAGTTGGGATTGGGCTCCAGCACCATCCGGCTGCCGCGATCCCAGCGGGCCAGTTTCATCGGGCCGGTGCCAATCGGCTTCAAGCCAATATCCGCCCCCCCCCTCCACCGCCTTTTTGGAAACGATGCCCATCTCGAGATAAGTCAGCAGGGGCGCATAGGGGCTCGATAGCGTGAACACCACGGTCCTGGGATCGGTCGCCTCGACCTTTGCAATGGGCGTGAAAAGACTGCGCAGTGGCGCGTTCAATTCTGGCTTCAGCAGCGTCTGGTAGGTGAACACCACATCGTCCGCCGTCAGCGGCGAGCCGTCGTGGAAGGTCACCCCGTCGCGCAGCTTGAAGATCCAGGTCTTGGGGTCCGGGTTTTGCCAGCTCTGCGCCAGGTTGGGCTCCGGCTTTAGGTCGGGCGACAGCCGGACAAGGCCGTCATAGATCAGGTCGGTCGCCCGGTAGGCCGAGGTGTCGCGCGCCAGCCTCGGATCGAGTGTGCCGGCGTCCACGTCGATACCAACGCGCACGGTCTGCACCTGCACCTGGGCCCCCACCGGGCTGAACGGAACCGAAAAAACAAGAAAAGCAACTGCAAGCAACTGTCGTCTGATCATCATCGTTCCTTTGGAAAAAAAACTAAGGATAGGAAATTCAACCGCATGAGGCCAAGTATGGCACCGAAAAGCGTCCTCAAGAGTCGTGCTTTCCTTGATGTGGTGATCTGAATTCCCAAGGTTTTTCCGCCCACCGGCACAAACGACATGGAAAGCTGGGCTGCGGGCACAGCCCTACCCCGGTGCGGCCTTCGCCACCCATTGCAGGTTCACCACACTGTGCGCTGATCGTCGGGGTAGTCGGGGGCTGATTGGCTGGTCATATCCCAGTCCGGCATAGCATCCACACCCTCCCCAGGCTCCTGCGCACCACAGTCATCCCACAGCGGTGGCCCGCGTGCCGGGGTGATGCGCGGGGCAACGCTGTCCACCCCTATGTGCTCCAGTATCTTGTCGATGTCTGCGCTGAAGGTGATGAAGGCGATGATGCGCATGGGGCCGCCGCAGGTGAGCGGGAACACCTCGTAGATGCGGGCAATCAACGCGGCCCACAGGTAGTGCGACGGTGGGCGCGGTTTGGGCTTGGGTTGCGGCTCGGGCGTGGCCGACACACCAGTCCCACCGCAGCCTGCACCATGCCCGGCCTCTGCACTGCTGGCGACACCTGTGTCCGCAGCGCCTGGCGCAGGACTTGCCGAAGCTGCATTGAGACTCCGCGCGAGTTCGTTACATCCTCCTGGTAGGGCGCTACTTGCGCATGATCGCCATGTACTACCTGCACTGCACCAAGAAACTGCTGACGCGAATGAAGGTCGATTTCAGCGTACCCTCGCCGGGCGACGTCAACACCGCGCTTGGCAATTGGTACGCCACTGGATTGTTCTGGAAACCACAAATCGCACTTCTTGTCAGTGAGAGGACCTTGCTGCCAGTGCTACTTCCGCTGGCTCCAGCAGCGACATTGCCTCAGCGGTTTCCAACTGAGCTTGGACGTGTACTCACGGCCCACGGATTGCCTGCGCAGTTCATTGACCACGAACTGGCGGCGATGACCGAGTTTGCGGTCGCCAAGACCGCCAACCGCAGTGTCGTCGGCATTCTCAATGAGTTCTCATTTCTTGCCGAGGGGTACCGCGAATATCTGGAGACCACCGATCTACTGGTGCTCGCTCTCAAGCTGGCGGAAACACCCTGCAGCCCCATCAGGCACAATAGCCCAGCCCGGCTGCTTCGTGAACTTCATCGCTACCCACTTGTCTAACCTACCTGGTCCGGCAATGTGCTGCGTTCGAGCCGGTTCAGTCCCACTACATCCCATACGAGTTAAGCAACCTGAACATGTCCAATTTTTCGACTGTACTAAAGAACGAAATATCACGTCTATCCAAGCGGCATGTACGTGCTGATACTCTGAAACTGAAAATGGCCACGACGCAACACCGTGTGGGCATTGCGGCACTGAAGCGACGGGTGCTTGCTCTGGAGCGGCAAGTTGGGCGGTTGGTAAAGGCCGGTACCAAGACCTCATTGCCGACCCCAGCTGGTGATGGCACCCGTGCGCTCAGATTCAGCGCCAGTCGCCTAGCCGCTCATCGACAGCGGCTCGGTCTACCCGCATATGCTTTCGGCAGGCTGCTTGGGATGTCGGCGCAAACTGTCTACAAATGGGAAAGCGGCAAAGCCCGTCCTCGTCTAAGCCAATTGCAAGCCATTGCGGCAGTTAGGAAAATGGGGAAAGAGCAGGCACGCGCCAGGTTGGAGCAACTGGGAGGTTAGGTTTGCTCCCTCAGGCAGCTGAGCAAGGGAACAAGACCATGGAGTCCCTGGGTGTTGCCGCCGACGCCCATCTGACCAGTGGTGCCGAAAATCAGTGACCACCCCAGGAATCGCGATATGTGAGGATTGGTGCCGGTTGTAGCTCGGTGGTCCCTGGTCAGTCAAAATTGGCACCCCTGGTCAAATCTACGTCGGCGGCAACAGCCACGACCAACGTGATTGAATCACCCGACTCGGTGGTGCTCAAAAAGGGCGTCTCGCGCTGATTGCCGGAGCTGGCGGCGCTTACACTGAATCAGAATCGATCCCTTGCCCGCCCAGCCCCTCATGACACCGCCCGCCATACTTGATGTTGAAGCCTCGGGCTTCGGCCGCGGCAGTTACCCGATCGAAGTGGGTTTTGTCGAGGCGACCGGCGGCTTGTTTTGTTGTCTGATCCAGCCCGAGCCGGACTGGCAGCACTGGGACGCCTCGGCGGAGTCGCTGCACGGCATCAGCCGCGAGATTTTGCTGCGTCACGGCAAGCCGCCCGTCTGGGTGGCCGAGCAGATCAACCGGCGCCTGGCCGGGCAAACGGTTTACTGCGACGCCTGGGGCCATGACTACCCGTGGTTGTGTCGGCTGTTCGACGTGGCCGAGATGACGCCGCGCTTTCAGCTCGCCGATCTTCGCTCCTTGCTCAGTGAAGATGAAGCAGGGCGCTGGCATCCGGCACTGGACGCCGTGCGGGCTGAGTCGCAGCTACGCCGCCACCGCGCCAGCAGCGACGCGATGATGCTGCAAATGACCCTGATGCGGGTCAAGCAGGCCTTGGGTGGTAGCAATGTGCGTGTTACCGCCGACGTGAATTTGACCAGTGGCGACGAAAATCAGCCCAGGAATCGCGATATGTGAGGATTGGTGCGGGTTGTAGCTCGGTGGTCCCTGGTCAGTCAAAATTGGCGCCGCTGGTCAAGTTCACGTCGACGGCAACACTCCATCGAACGGCTGGAGTTTTTCGATTGAAAGCGTGAGCTTAGTCCCTCACCGCCCTGGATTCAAAAAGAAATTGGGTCTGGAGATCAGATCAAGCCAAGAGACTGGCGCGCATCGGGTCTATAAAATAGCTTGGCCTCATCAGGAGCGGGAAATTACCCGCCTCCAACCGACCTCTGAAAGATGCTATGAAAGTCGAAATAAAAGACAACAAACTGTTCATCGAAATTGACCTGCAAGAGCCTACGCCGTCGAGCTCTGGCAAGACGCTGGTGGTTGCATCGACCCACGGTAACACGGTCACGCAGGCGATGATCAACGGCAAGCCCATCACCATCGGATTGAACGCCTACATCAAGAACTCTTGAGCAGTTGGTCATCCACATGACCCTGAATACGACCGTCAGCGACCGAGAAGCCAAACTGGCCGCCATCATGCTTGCGGGTGTAGAGATCGAAACCCGCGAGTTGCAACCAGCGGATAGCCAGGTCTGTTACCGCCGACGCCCGTCTGACCAGTGGCGACGAAAATCAGCCCCCAGGAATCGCGATATGTGAGGATCGGTGCCGGTTGTAGCTCGGTGGTCCCCGGTAAGTCAAAATCGGCGCCCCTGGTCAAATTCACGTCGGCATCTACACCCTTTCCCGTAAGGTGAAAATCATGCCGGATTTCCTACTTCTGAATGGTCAGGTTTCCTGGGTTCGGGTCATGGGACGTCGCCTTTACCGATCAGGCGGTGTGCCGAAATCGAAAAGTCCCTCAGCATATCTCCCGCGCTTAACTTTTAGAATTGAAGTGACCCCTTGTTGGTGCCGACGGGGAATTGACCCACTCCGCCGATTTTGACTGACCCATCGTCGATGTCTGAAACACCAATGCGGGTAACAGCTTGCGGAGCCTGCAGGTGGGTCAGTAATTTCCGGTACGCTGGGTTCATTTCGCATCGGCGCCAACACCCGTAGGCCGTTCCGAAGAAATCTCGACTGCCAGCGCCTTTGACAATGGCTTGTTCAAGCACACTGCGGCTTTTCAGTCGCGGCAGGTAGAGGTAGCGCAGGGTGTCATCCCAAAACGCCATCGCGCCGAAGGCTGGCTTGTCGGCCTTCCAGTAAAGTTGCTTCAACTCATTCCGCAGATGAATCGGTGACCAGGTGGTGATCACCAGCACGTTGTCGATGCACACTCGCTCGATCTCAGGCCCCAGCGTCACTCCGCCAGTATTGAGAGGGAAAACCTCCACTGTAGACTTTGCCGCTGTCGGATTGTCCTGCGCAGGGCAGAGCAACCACTTGTAGCACTCCCGTGCGACACGCGGCAGTACATCCTCCGCCGCTTGCAGTTCCTTTTTGGCCTGTTGCGTTTGAAGGTTGTCGAGCACCAGTCGCATCTCCGCCACATCTTCCACGATGGAGTTCCAGGCCAGGGCGACGCGTATGCAGTCGCGCAAGTGCGCCATGATCTGGCGCGAGAAAGATGAGTCGGTTGCTGCGATACCGGGGCTTGGTCCCGTGGTTCCTGGCATGGTCCAGTACGCCATCGAACGCCAAGCGCGGTTCTTCACGGGAATAAAACTGCTCTGGTGCCAGCACAATCAGGCGCAGGGCGTTGTTGAGCTGGGCAGCTTCGTCGGTTTGCGCTTGCGCAAGATTGCCGAGCAATTGCTGGCGGATTTGGGTGTGGAGCGTCATGGCAGTCATTTCGGGAAATGCGCCAGCGCCAGGGCGCGCAGGTCGGCCTCAGCCATCGGCTGTACTGATGCCAGCGCCCATAGATCGTAGCTGGGGTGCTCGCGCCGCCTGGCTGCCACCATGGCAAAACCGGCAGCCTGCAAGGTGCCGGTGAGCACCTTCTGGGTGAAACCGCAGCGGTGAGCCATGTAAAGATTACCCTTGGCCATCGGCGGGCGGTGGCCGTAGAGAATATCCAGCGGCGTGATCGGCCCTGCGGGTGAGATGTAGGCCGGCTCGGTCAGCTTGTCCTGCGCTACCAGCGCACACACCGATTGCAGATCGGGACAGGTGATGACGACGAAGCCATCAGGCTTCAGCACCCGCTTGAACTCGGCCAGGGCTTTTGGTACCTCGTGCGGATAGAGATGCTCGATGTTGTGGCTGGAAAAGATCGCATCGACCGACGCATCCGCCACGCCGGACATATCCGTCATGGTGCCGACGATGTCTGGCTGGACACTTTCGTCGATATCCAGGCGCAGCTCGTGCCAGTCGGGGGTGTCGAAGCTGCGGGTGGTCTGGTCTTTTCTTTTCGGCCCGCAGCCGACGTGAAGAAAGGTTTTCATGGGGGTTAATTGTCACGTCCCGGCCGATTATTTGGTTTTCGGTGAAACAGTGTCTTACACCAATTTTTTTGCGCCAAAATTTTTCGCAGCGAAATTTGGCAAGACTGATTCCGTGTATCGCTGTGAGGACTCCCCAACAACCCGGCCACCCCCTCGGCCAGTAGAGGGAGCACCCGGCCCCCCCGGCCAAGCCAAGCCCACCTGCAGGCCAAGCCATGCACCACCTGCAGGCAGTAGGTCAGGTCAGGCACCCGGCCCCCCTCCCGGCCAGACCCAGCCATAAACCCGCTGGGTTTTTTCTTGGCTGATGCTGGTGCTCGATTCGTGAAATCGGCTTACATCCGCCGTTACATCGTGACCAAATAGAAAGATCTTGCTACCGATTTAATAGCAGCAAACCTTTATGTAGCTTGGTAGGGCGTCCAGGACTTGAACCTGGGACCAAAGGATTATGAGTCCTCTGCTCTAACCAACTGAGCTAACGCCCCAACCGAGCTCAGATTGTAGGAGGCGCTCAATGCCCGGGCTGATGGCTCAGCGCGTTGCTGACCAGCTTGGCGGTGATGTCAACGATGCGGATCATGCGTTCGTAGGGCATCCGGGTCGGCCCGATCACACCCAGCGTGCCGACCATCTGGCCATCGACTTCGTAGGAGCGGCTGACGATGGACAGGTCCTCGAACGGCACGATCTCACTCTCACCACCGATGTAAATGCGCACGCCTTCAGCCCGACTCGAGACATCGAGCAGGCGAATGAGCTGCGCCTTTTGCTCAAATAGCTCGAAGGCGCGCCGCAGGTGCGAGAGGTCGTTGGAAAAGTCGCTGACCGCCAGCAGGTTGCGCTCGCCCGAGATCACCACCTCGTCCTGGCGTTGCGCCAGCGTCTCGCTGCTCAGATTCACCGCGGCCTGCATCAAGAGGGCGATTTCCGTGCGCAGTTGCTCCACCTCGCGCTGCAGCCGCTCACGCACCTGTTCGATCTCCATGCCCGAGTAGTTCGCGTTCAGGAAGTTCGCGGCCTCGACCAGTTGCGACTGCGAATAATCGGTCGGCGTGAAGATGACGCGGTTCTGCACGTCGCCGTCGGGCGCCACGATGATGACCAGGTAGCGCTTCTCGGACAGGCGCAGGAACTCGATGTGATGGAACACCGAGGTGCGGCGCGGCGCGATCACCACCCCGACAAACTGCGACAGGCTCGACAGCAGGTGCGCCGCGTTGCTGATGACCCGCTGCGGCTGGTCGGCCGCCAGGGATGGGGCGGCCAGTTGCTCGCGCACGACCGTCAGCATGGTGTCGACAAACAACCGATAGCCCTTGGCCGTGGGTATGCGACCGGCCGAGGTGTGGGGGCTGGCGATCAGGCCCAGCTCCTCCAGGTCCGACATGACGTTGCGAATCGTCGCTGGCGAGAGTTCAAGCCCGGAGGCACGCGACAGGGTGCGCGAGCCCACGGGTTGCCCGTCGGCTATGTAGCGCTCCACCAGCGCCTTCAACAACACCTTGGCGCGATCATCCAGCATCGATTCATTTTAGTGTTGTAATTTGCGAATGGAGTCGCAATTTCGCCATGTCGCGCTGATTGGCCGGTATCCGGCGGGATCGGGCAAGGCCCTGGATTCGGCGCGGCGCACATTGAACCAGATCGCCGACTTTCTGCAGCGCCTGGGTTGTGAGGTGGCGCTTGAGCGCGAGACGGCGATGAACACCGGCCTCACTAATCATGTGGCGCTTGATGTCGCGGCCATTGGCGCGCGCTGTGATCTGGCCCTGGTCGTCGGCGGTGACGGCACCATGCTGGGCATCGGGCGTCGCCTGGTCCAGTATGGAGTGCCGTTGATCGGCATCAATCAGGGCCGGCTCGGCTTTATCACCGACATCCCGCTGGAGAATTTTGAAGCGACGCTCACCCCCATGCTGGCCGGCCAGTACGAGGACGATTCGCGCAGCTTGATGCAGGCGCGGGTGCTGCGCGATGGGCAATGCGTGTTCGATGCGCTGGCCATGAACGACGTGGTGGTGAATCGCGGAGCAACGGCCGGGCTGGTTGAGCTGCGGGTCGAGGTGGGTGGGCGTTTTGTCGCGAACCAGCGGGCCGACGGCCTGATCGTGGCGACCCCGACCGGATCCACCGCCTATGCACTTTCCGCGGGTGGGCCGATGTTGCACCCGGCCATACCCGGCTGGGTGCTGGTGCCGATTGCACCGCATACGCTGTCGAACCGCCCGATCGTGCTGCCGGACACGACCGAAGTCACGATCGAGCTGGTCTCGGGGCGCGACGCCAGCGCCAACTTTGACATGCAGTCGCTCGCCTCGTTGCAGATCGGCGACCGGGTCTGCGTCAGCCGTTCCGAGCACAGGGTGCGCTTCCTCCATCCCAAGGGCTGGAGCTACTTCGATACGCTGCGCGAAAAATTGCACTGGAACGAAGGAGTGGCCTGAAATGTTTGCCCCCACGCTCGATTCTCTCGCTGGACGAGTCGCCGCCAGAGGCGTCGGCTCTTCGGCCCGTCCTGACCTGCGCGGGCAGGTCAGGAGCCGCGGGCCTCAGCCCCGAGGGGGCCCAGCCCTCCTTGGGAGCGGCCCGGCGGAGGTCTGACCATGGCCCTGCGTCGCCTGGCCCTGCGCGACTTTGTCATCGTGCACGAGCTCGAGATCGAGTTTGGCGAAGGCTTCACGGTGCTGACCGGCGAGACCGGGGCCGGCAAGTCAATCCTGATCGGCGCGCTGCAATTGGCCCTGGGCGAACGCTCCGAGGTAGCGACGATACGCGAAGGCGCTTCGCGCGCCGAGGTGTCGGTTGAGTTCGACGCCGCGCCTGGCGTCGTCGACTGGTTGCGCGATGCCGGCTTCGACGCTGCCGAGCATTTGCTGCTGCGGCGCAGCGTCGACACGCAGGGTCGAAGCCGCGGTTGGATCAACGGCAGCCCGGCCACGGCGGCGCAGTTGCGCGAGCTCGGCGAGCAACTTCTTGACATCTATGGGCAACACGCCTGGCAAAGCCTGACCCGGGCCGAAACCACCCGCGCACTGCTCGACGCCTACGCCGGTGTTCCGCCACAGAGTCTCGCTGCGCCCTGGCAGAGCTGGCGCGCGGCGCAGCAGCTGTTGGAGCGGGCGCGGTCGGCGCAGGACGGGCAACAGAGAGAACGGGAACGCCTGCTTTGGCAGATCGGCGAACTGGCCAAACTTGGTCCCGGCGAACACGAGTGGGAAGGGCTGAACACGGAGCACACCCGCCTGTCGCACGCGCGGGCCCTGCTGGATGCGGCACAGTCGGCCCTGCTTGAACTCGAAGCCGACGATGCCGGCGCACTGCCGGTGCTGGCCCGAAGCCAGCAGGCGCTGTCGCCGCAGCAGCATCTGGAGCCCGAATTTCTGGCGATTGGCGAGGTGATCTCGTCGAGTCTGGCCAGCGCGGCCGACGCGGCACACAGCCTGCGGCTTTATCTGCGAAAGAACGAACCCGATCCGCAGCGCCTGGCCGAACTTGACGAGCGGATCGCGCTTTGGCTTTCACTTGCGCGCCGCTATCGTCGCCAGCCCGGGGAGCTGTTTGCCCTGCAAGTGAGCTGGCAACAGGAACTTGAAGCGCTGGACGCCGCCGCCGACCTGCCCAAGCTGGAGCAGAGCGAGGCAGCGGCACGCGAAACCTTTCTCGCCGAAGCGAAGAAGATTTCCGCGTGCCGGCGCAAGGCGGCGCCGAAGCTGGCAGCCGCCATCACCCAGGCCATGCAGGGACTTGGCATGGCCGGTGGCAGGTTTGAGGTCGCGCTGTCTAGCAACAGCGAGCCAACCGCGTTCGGGCTGGAGAGCGTCGCGTTTCTTGTCGCGGCCCATGCGGGCAGTACGCCGCGACCGGTGGCCAAGGTCGCCTCGGGCGGTGAACTCTCGCGCATCGCGCTTGCCATCGCGGTCACGACCAGCCAGTTGGGGAACGCGCAAACGCTGATTTTTGACGAGGTTGACGCCGGCATTGGTGGCGCCGTCGCCGAGGTGGTGGGCCGCTTGATGAAACAGCTTGGGCGCGATCGCCAGGTACTGGCTGTCACGCACCTGCCCCAGGTCGCTTCCTGCGCCGACTGGCATCTGCTGGTGTCCAAGCGCAGCGTGAACGGCGGAGTGGCAAGCGAGGTGCAAGCCGTGCAGGGCGAGCAGCGGGTGGCCGAGATCGCCCGCATGCTGGGTGGCGAGCGGCTGTCGGGCACCACCATGGCCCACGCCAAGGAAATGCTCGGTCCGCAGAGATAGGCCGATGAAACTCGAACTGGTTCTGATCACCGGCATGTCGGGCTCCGGCAAGTCCGTTGCCCTGCGGGCTCTGGAAGACTCGGGCTATTACTGTGTCGACAACCTGCCGCCCGAGCTGTTGCTGCCGTTTGTCACGCTCGAGCAGAAGCGCGAAGCGAAGCGCGTTGCCATCGCGATGGATGTGCGCAGCGCGGACTCCCTGCCCCTGGTGCCGGTGCAGCTTGACGAGATGCGACGCATGGAGATCAAGCTCACGATCCTATTTCTCGACGCCAACACCACCGCCCTGGTGAACCGCTACTCGGAGACCCGGCGCCGCCATCCGCTGTCAAGCAGCGAAGCGCCAGCGCCGCAGCCGGCCCTGATGCAGGCGATCGAGCAGGAGCGCGAACTGCTGTCGCAACTGCGTGAGCGCGCCCATGTGGTGGACACCAGCATCATGCGCTCGTCGCAACTGCAGGCTTACGTCAAGACGCTGATCGAAGCCCCGGCCAGCCACTTGACGCTGGTGTTTCAATCCTTCGCCTTCAAACGCGGCGTTCCGATGGATGCGGATTTCGTGTTCGATGTGCGCATGTTGCCCAATCCCTATTACGAAAAGGAGCTGAGGTCCCTGAGTGGACTGGACGCGCCGGTGGCGGCTTTCCTGGAACAGCAGGCCGACGCGATGCAAATGCTGGAACATATCCGGAGCTTTCTTGATCACTGGCTGGTCGCGATGGGGCGGGATCACCGCAGTTACGTGACCGTCGCGATCGGCTGCACTGGGGGCCAGCACCGCTCGGTGTACCTGGTGGAGCGGCTCGCCGGTCTGTTCCGCGATCAATGGGTCACACTGACCCGGCATCGCGAGTTGGACAGCCGCTAGGGACTCACGCAGCCAAGCGCGCCAGCAGGCCGCGTATCGGCGCTGGCAGACCGAATGAGGTCAGCGACTGGCGTGGGTACCAGGCGCCCTCGGCAACTGGAGCCTGGCCGCGCGGAACACGCAACTCGACCGGATGCAGTTGCAAGTCCCGATGCGTCAGGACGTGAACGAAGCCCTTGCCGCTGACCAGACTTCCGTGGTGGCGCCGGGGAACCGCTTGGCGTAACGCCTGCGCTGAATCAAAGGCTGGCAAACAATAGAGATCGGCCCAGATTCCGCTGGCCGGACGCTTCACCAGCCACACCTCGTCCTTGGCATTGCGGGCGAGCAGCAACCACAGGGACTCCGCGCTGCGCCGAACTTTGCGTTTCTTCAGTGGAAAGCGAAGCGGATCGCCGCTGGCCAGTCCGAGACAGAGGTCCTGCAGCGGACAAAGCCCACAGAGCGGCTGGCGCGGCAAGCAGACCAGGGCGCCAATGTCCATCAAACCCTGGCTGTAAAGGGGCATCAGCCGCTGCACCTGACGCCGTGGCAGCAGTTGCTGCGCCAGGCGCCACAGCTCACGTTCGTGGCCGGCGCTGGCAAGATCCTGCCCGAACGCCAAGACCCGGGCCAGGACCCGCTTTACGTTGCCGTCGAGCAGCGCGACCGGTTCACCAAAACAAAGCGAGGCGATCGCCGCCGCCGTGGACCGACCGATGCCAGGCAGAGTCTCAAGCTCCCGGGCGCTGCTGGGGAAACGGCCGCTGTGGTTGGCGACAATCTGCTGCGCGCACTGGTGCAGCAGGCGGGCACGCCGGTAGTAACCCAGGCCGCTCCAGAGCGCCAGCACAGCGTCAAGCTCAGCCCTGGCCAGGGATTGCAGCGTTGGAAAGCGTTGCACGAAGCGCGGGAAATACTGCAGCACCGTCGCCACCTGGGTTTGCTGCAGCATGATCTCCGACAGCCATACTGCGTAGGGGTCGCGCGTCTGCTGCCAGGGCAGATCGTGGCGCCCGTACTGCCTGTGCCAACGCACGACGCGCTGCGAAAAATCCTCCGACGTATGGGTGGCCCCGGTCACGGTCGCTGGCAGACCGGGCAGTAGTAACTTGAGCGCTGGCCCTGGCGCATCAACTTGATCGCCGCGCCGCATGACAAGCAGGCCTCTCCGGCACGGTCGTAGACCTTGGTTTCAAGCTGAAAACATCCCCGTTGCCCGGAGGCGTCGGAAAAGTCGCGCAGCGTACTGCCGCCGCATGCCAATGCCTGCCCCAGGACGGAGCGAATCGCCTCACGCAGGCGCGCGACACGAACACGGCTCAAACGCGCGGCCGGCACCGTGGGCCTGATGCCGGCAAGGAACAGAGCCTCGGAGGCGTAGATGTTGCCGACGCCAACGACAGTGTTACCGGCCAGCAGCACCTGCTTGATGGCGGCGGTGCGCCCCTTCAGAAGCTGACAGAAGCGCGCCAGATCAAAGCTGTCAAGCAGCGGCTCCATGCCAAGTTTGGCAAGCAGCTTTTGCGCCGGCGCGTCGCCCTCATCGCGGGCATAGACGGCGGCGCCAAAACGGCGCGGATCGTGCAAACGCAGGACGCCGCGGCTGGTAGCCAGGTCGAAATGGTCGTGCCTGCCAGGCAGCGGCTGCTTGCGCCGAAAACTCAGGCTGCCCGACATGCCCAGATGCAGCAGCAAGAGGCCCTTGTCGAGATCGAGCAGCAGATACTTGCCGCGACGCCGAACCTGTTGCACCACCCTTCCGCGCAGATGATCCGGGTCGCAGCCCAGGGGCCAGCGCAAAGGCTTGCCCAAGCGGACGGATTCGATCCTGCCACCCGCGATTCGGCTGGCAAAGCTCAGTCTGGCGACCTCAACTTCGGGCAGTTCTGGCATGAAACTGAGCGATTACGCGGCGGGCCGCGCCGGCGGGACGGAAAAGGGAAATTTTTGGCTTGCACGGCAAGGCGGCGCCGCAGTGAATTATTATGACCCCGATGAAAGTCCGCGCCCCGCTGATCGCCAAGGCCGTTGCGTCTTGTCTGTTGCTGGGTGTGTTTCAAGCCCGGGCGCAAGCTCCCGCGCCCGCTGCCGAGGCCAGCGCACCGGTCAACTCCGCCCTTGACGCCGAATTGATGTACCAGTTGCTGTTGGGCGAATTTCACGTGCAGGGCGGCGACCCCGGCAGTGGCTTCTCTCTGATTCTCGACGCCGCGCGCAAGACCAATGACGCCCGGCTCTATGGGCGGGCCGTCGAAATTGCACTCAGATCGCGTTCCGGCGACTCCGCGCTGCAGGCAGCGCGCGCCTGGAAAGGCGCGCAACCCACCTCGCGCGAGGCAAACCGCTCCCTGCTTCAGGTGCTGTTGCTGCTGAACCGGGTGGCCGACACCACCGACTCGTTGAAAAGTGAGATCGCCCTGACGCCCCTGCCCGAGCGCGCGCGCGTCATCGCCGCGCTGGTGCAGAGTTATGCCAGGGTCACCGACAAGAAACTCGCCGCCAGCGTCTTCGAGCAAGCCCTCGCCGATCACCTGTCAGCCGGCGCCACGGCAGGCATGGCCTGGTCGGCCGTCGGCAGGATGCGGCTGGCCGCGGGTGATCAAAACGGGGCGCTGGAGGCCGCGCAGAAGGGGGCGGCGATTGCGCCGCGCGACACCGAGCCGACCTTGCTGGCTTTGGACTTGATGCAGCCAAAGGTTCCGCAGGCCGAGGCGCTGGTGCAAAAATTCATGGCGAGCCAGGCGAACGCCGAAATCCGCATGGGCTATGCCAGGGCGTTGGTCGACGCCCAGCGCGATGCGGAAGCCACGCAGCAGTTGCAGTTGGTCATCAAGGAGAAACCCGACCTTGCCGACGCCTGGCTGGTGCTGGGCGAGCTGCAGTCGCAGTCCAATCAACTCGCCAATGCCGAGGAGTCGCTCAAGCGCTATGTCGACCTGGTTACAAAAAGGACCGCCCAGAATCGCCAGGACAATAACCGTGGCCTGATACAGGCCTATTTGTCGCTGGCCCAGGTGGCCGAGAAACGAAGGGATTTCGCGGCCGCGGAGCAGTGGCTGGGCAAGATCCCCGACAGCGCGGAAATGATGAGCGCGCAGATGCGGCGTGCCTCGATTCAGGCCAAACAGGGAAGAATCGAGCAGGCGGTGCAGTTGCTGCGCGCCTTGCCGGAACGAAATCCGGCCGAGGCGCGGGCCAAGATCACCGCGGAGGTCAGCCTGCTGCGGGACAACAAGCGCTACCAGTCTGCCTACGACTTGCTGCTGAGTGTGACGGCACGGGACCCCAAGGATTCGGACCTGGTGTACGACCTGGCGATGATGGCCGAAAAGCTGGGCCGGCTCGACGAGATGGAACGGCGTCTGCGTGACCTGATCGCTGCCAGGCCCAATTTCCATCATGCGTACAACGCGCTGGGCTACTCGCTGGCCGATCGAAACCAGCGCCTGCCCGAAGCCAAACAATTGATTCAGAAGGCCCTGGAGCAGGCGCCCGGCGACCCGTTCATCACCGACAGCCTTGGCTGGGTCGAGTTTCGCATGGGCAACAAGGCCGAGGCCCTGCGACTGCTCGACATCGCGTACAAGGCCAGACCCGACGCCGAAATCGCAGCGCACCTGGGTGAAGTTCTCTGGAGCATGGGGAACCGGGATCGGGCTCAGACCGTCTGGCGCGAGGGGCTGTTGCTGAACGCCGAGAACGAAACCCTGGCCGAAACCTTGCGGCGCTTTCGCGTGACGCCGTAGGGGCTCCAGCATGGCCTGCTGGTCGCGCTGGCTTGCGTTGCTGCTGCTGGCCCTGGCCGCAGGCTGCGCCCAGACCGGGCCTGAACGGGTCGGGGAAGCCGGCGCAGTCGCCTACTGGAGCGGTCGGCTCGCCGTTCGGGTCGAAGGGTCGGACCGCCAGTCGTTTTCGGCCGGCTTCGAGTTGTCCGGCGCTGCGCGCGAAGGCAGGCTCAAGCTGCTGTCGCCGCTCGGCAACGCGCTGACCATGATTCAGTGGGATGCCACTGGCGCCCAGGTCCAGACCGGGCAGGAAACCAGGCGCTATGCCTCGCTTGAACTCCTTCTCGAGGAAGCAAGCGGTGCGCCGATACCGCTGCGCACGCTGTTCGACTGGCTCGCCGGAACCCACACGGTGCTGCCGGGCTGGAGCGCCGACCTGTCGGATTTGGCCGCGGGCCGCCTGTCGGCGCAGCGGCGCGAACCGGCGCCTGCCATCCAGCTGCGCCTGGTCCTCGATCCGCGTGATGGCGCGGTTCGCCCCGATTGATCCGCATTGGCCCCATGCGTTGCCTGTACGACGTCGCGGCCCCGGCCAAACTGAATCTGTTCCTGCACGTGACAGGTCGACGCGCTGACGGCTACCACCTGCTGCAGTCGGTGTTCATGCTGATCGACTGGTGCGACACGCTGCACTTCGAACTTCGCGCAGACGGCGCGATCAGCCGCGAGGGCCTGGGAGCCGCCCTCCCGGCAGACGACCTGACCCTGCGCGCGGCGCGCGCCCTGCAGGCTTTCGGCACGGTTGGCAAGGGCGTCCACATCAGCCTGGAAAAACGCATACCGGTGCAGGCCGGGCTGGGCGGGGGCTCCTCGGACGCTGCATCCTGCCTGCTGGCGCTGAACCGGCTGTGGCGACTGAATCTCTCATTGCAGCAACTGGAACAGCTCGGACTGCAACTCGGTGCCGATCTGCCGTTTTTCCTCCGAGGCCGGAACGCCTGGGTCGAAGGTGTCGGGGAGATCATCCGTCCGATCGAGTTGCCAAAAGCCAACTTCATCGTTGTGAAGCCCCTCGCCGGACTGGAGACAGGGCGAGTCTTCGCTGATTCCGCACTGGGCCGGACCAGCGAAATCGCTACAATCTCCGGCTTTGCTGCAGATCCACTCGGTTTTGGCCACAATGACCTGCAGCCGGTTGCCGAGCGTCTTTGCCCGGAAGTCAATCAGGCCCTTGTCTGGCTTGGTCTTCAGGGTCTTCGCGGTCAAATGACCGGCTCGGGAAGCGCGGTGTTTGCGCAGGAATTGAAGCCGGCGCAGTGGCACGAGGCGCCGCAAGGATGGGTGGTTCGAAGGTGTGGAAATTTGACTGCTCACCCCTTGTTGGGTTGGGCAGCCAGCGACGATTCATAGGTTGACGGCAACTGCCGCCAACCCGTGTAGGGGAGTCGCCAAGTTGGTTAAGGCACTGGATTTTGATTCCAGCATTCGAGGGTTCGAATCCTTCCTCCCCTGCCAAATAACGTTAGGCACAGAGAACTGAAACGCAGATTGCCGGGACGCTCATGCAGCCTCATCACCCCGACTTCATGATTTTTACCGGCAACGCGAATCCCGCGGTTGCCGATGAAATCGCCCACCACCTGGGGATCACCCTGGGCTCGGCCCATGTCGGGCGGTTCTCTGACGGCGAAGTGACGGTCGAGATCAATCAGAACGTGCGTGCGCGCGACGTTTTCGTGGTGCAGTCAACCTGCGCGCCGACCAACGAAAACCTGATGGAACTGCTGATCATGGTCGATGCGCTCAAGCGCGCCTCGGCCGAGCGCATCACTGCCGTGATCCCCTACTTTGGCTATGCCAGACAGGATCGCCGGCCGCGCTCGACCCGCGTTCCGATCAGCGCCAAGGTGGTGGCCAACATGCTGCAGGCCGTCGGCGTGAATCGGGTCCTGACCATGGACCTGCACGCCGACCAGATCCAGGGCTTTTTCGACATCCCGGTGGACAACATCTACGCCTCGCCGGTCCTGCTCGGCGACTTGCGGCGCATGCAGTACCCGGACCTGATCGTGGTCTCCCCCGACGTTGGCGGCGTGGTGCGGGCCCGCGCCATGGCCAAGCAGCTCAACTGCGATCTCGCCATCATCGACAAGAGGCGCCCGCACGCCAATGTCAGCGAGGTCATGCATGTGATCGGCGAAATCGAAGGGCGCAACTGCGTCATCATGGACGACATGATCGACACGGCCGGAACCCTGCTCAAGGCGGCCGAGGTGCTGAAGGAGCGCGGCGCGCGCCATGTCTACGCCTACTGCACCCATCCGATTTTTTCCGGACCCGCCATCGAGCGGATTTCCAAGGGCACGGCGCTTGACGAGGTGGTGGTGACCAACACCATTGCTCTCAGCGCGGAAGCGCATCGCTGCAGCAGGATTCGCCAGCTCTCCGTAGCGCCGCTGATCGCCGAGACGATTCAGCGCATTGCCACCGGCGAGTCGGTCATGAGTTTGTTCTCGGATCAGGTCAACCTGTTCTGATCCGTGACATTGGGAGGCCTTCCCGTCGGCTGACGCCGGTGGGGGCCATTTTGAAACCGGGGTGGGCTGGTCGCGGCACACCCTGAAATGCGGCAGCCCGATGGGCGGTCGTGAGGAGCTAGTTCATGAAATTCGTCGCTTTTGAGCGCGCCAAGCAGGGTACGGGTGCGAGCCGCCGTCTCCGCATTACCGGCCGCACGCCGGGTATCGTTTACGGCGGAACCGAGCAGCCGCATCTGATCGAACTCGATCACAACGCCTTGTGGCATGCGCTGAAACGTGAAGCCTTCCACTCCAGCGTGCTGGAGATGGAACTCAACGGGACTGAGAGCAAAGTCCTGTTGCGTGATGTCCAGATGCATCCGTTCAAGCAGCTGGTGCAGCATGTGGACTTTCAGCGGGTCAACGAGCGCACCCGACTGACGATGAAGGTGCCGCTGCACTTCAAGGGCGAGGAAGAATCTTCCGCCGTCAAGCTCGACCACTGCCTGGTGAATCACGTGGTGACCGAAATCGCCGTGTCCTGCCTGCCGGCGGACCTGCCAGAGTTCATCAACGTCGACCTGAGCGGCATGAAAAAGGGCTCGACGCTGCGCCTGAATGACGTCGCGCTACCGAAAGGGGTGACCGCGGTCCGGCACGGACAGGCGAATCCGGTGCTGGTGTCGGTGGTGGCGCCCAAGGTGGAGGCCGCGGAGGAAACCGTCGCCGAAGGCGATGCAGCGCTGGCCGGTACCGCTGCCGCCGACGCGACCGCCGCCGCCGCGGCAACGCCGGCGACGGCCAAGGCTGCGCCCGGAGGCAAGGGTGGCGATGCCAAGGCGCCAGCGGCCAAGGCTGCACCCGGAGGCAAAGGTGGTGATGCCAAGGCGCCAGCGGCCAAGGCTGCGCCCGGAGGCAAAGGAGCCGATGCCAAGGCGCCGGCAGCAAAAGGATCTGGCAAGAAGTAATCCACGGCTTGGCCCGGCAAAGACGGCCCACCCAGGTGGGCCGTTTTGTTTGCACCTGTCGATAATCCGCGACCATGATCAAGCTCTTTGTCGGCCTGGGCAACCCGGGCCCCGAGTACCAGGGAACCCGTCACAACGCAGGTTTCTGGTGGATCGACGCGCTGGCCCGGCAACAAAAGGCTCCGCTGGCACCGGGACGTGGCATGTTTGGCCTGGTGGCACAAACCCGGATCGGCGCGAACACGGTGTGGCTGTTGCAGCCACAAACTTTCATGAACCTGTCGGGCAAATCGGTGGCAGCGCTGGCGCGCTTCTACAGAATAGCGCCAGACGAAATCCTGGTGGCCTACGACGAACTGGACATTGCGCCGGGCGAGGCCAAGCTCAAGCTCGGCGGGAGTTCCACCCACAACGGACTGCGCGACATCAAGGCGCAAATGGGAACCCCCGATTTCTGGCGCCTGCGCATCGGCATCGGCCACCCCGGCGTGAAGGACGAGGTGACGGAATGGGTGCTGAAGAAACCTCGCGCTGAGCAGCGCACGGCCATCGAGCAGGCCATTGAGCGCTCGCTCAAGGCAGTGGCGGAGCTGAGCGTTGGCGACATGCAGAAGGCCACGATGCTGATTCACACCAGCAAGCCGGAGCGTCCCAAGCCGCCACGCCCAACTCCGCCGCCTTCAGAGATATCGTGAACCGTCTTCGTTCGACGGTTTGATTGCGGTGCGTGGTTGGCGGGGTCGGTGGTCCGGATATCCGTTCGTGACGTTGATTGCGGTGCTTGGTCGGCGGGGCCGGTGGTCCGGATATCCGTTCGCAGGCTCACGCTCGCGGGTGGCTTTGGCTGGGTCTTGAGCTTGGTGGGCGTCAACACCTTGGTGGGCTTGCCAGCGTTGTAGCGACCGCGAATGGAGCCCGCGCCCGGATACCGCGAACCACCGACCTCGGGTGACACATCGGCACGCGAACCGAAATCGGTCGCCTGCCACAGCTTCACTGACGGTGGATGGTGCGGGCTTGCGGGCGCAGGCTCCATTCGCGGCTGTGACAATCGACGCCCGCCAGAGGCAGTGTTTGCGCCAACCAGTTTCAACAACCAACCACGCTGGCCCGCGAGCGTGAGCCGGAGAACGCAAGCTCCACCATCCACCTTACGCGAGGAACCCGCCAGTCCACTTACGCAAGCGCCACCGTCCACCTCAAGCGAGGGACTTGCCGACCCCGACCTCGGTAGTCAGCAATCGGTATCTTTGCCAGAGGGTCGCCTGTTCCTCGACGTGCCTTGGATCGACCGGAATACAACTGACGGGACAGACCTGCACACATTGCGGCTCATCGAAATGGCCGACACATTCGGTGCAGCGGGACGGATCGATGACGTAGATTTCCGGCCCCATCGAAATCGCCTGATTCGGACATTCGGGTTCGCAGACATCGCAGTTGATGCACTCGTCGGTGATCATCAGCGCCATGGAAATACCCCGGACCCGGTGACTGCGCAACGCGGCTCATCCATGCCGGCGTTATCCCCGCGTAGGAAGCATGCCGTAATAAAATGCGGCTTGATGCCGCTGTTCCTGTTCAAGCGCCTTGTCACGCTGATCGCCACTCTGGCGGGCGCCTCGGCCATCATTTTCCTGGTGCTCGAAATCCTGCCCGGCGACGCCGCGCAGGTGCTGATGGGCGCCGACGCCGATCCGCAAGCCGTCAAGGCGCTGGCCATCAAACTGGGACTCGACCAGCCGCTGCTGACCCGCTATCTCAGCTGGATAAGCGG
Organism: Burkholderiaceae bacterium; assembly: GCA_038901755.1. Lineage (GTDB taxonomy): Bacteria > Pseudomonadota > Gammaproteobacteria > Burkholderiales > Burkholderiaceae_C > JBCKPE01. The sequence goes on from JBCKPH010000009.1 coordinate 35,817, forward strand.
CATGCTGACCGGCGACCTCGGCCTGAGCTATTCCTACAGCACGCCGGTCGGCGAGCTGGTTCTGGAACGGCTGGAGCTGACTGTGCCGCTGGCGCTGATGGCCATGTCGCTCACTACCGTGCTCGCGCTGGTGGTGGGCATCTACGCAGCGGCCAATCACAACAAGCTGGGCGACGTCGGCCTGATGGGCATGACCCAGGTCGGCATCGCCATTCCCAACTTCTGGTTTGCCATCCTGTTGATCCTGTTGTTTTCGGTGCAGCTCAAATGGTTCTCGGCCGGCGGCTTCCCCGGCTGGCGCGAAGACGTGGGACTGTCGTTTCAATCCCTGTTGCTGCCCACGCTGTCGCTGGCCGTGGTGCAGTCGGCGATCCTGGCGCGGATCACCCGCTCGGCGGTGCTCGAGGTGTTGCGCGAGGATTACGTGCGCACCGCGCGGGCCAAGGGCCTGTCGCAACGCGCCGCACTCTGGGGCCATGTGCTGCGCAATGCGCTGATTCCGGTGGTGACGGTGATGGGCCTGCAGTTCGCCGAGCTGCTGGCCGGCACCATCGTGGTCGAGAACGTCTTCTACTTGCCGGGCCTGGGCCGCCTCATCTTTCAGTCGATCTCGAACCGCGACCTGATCGTCGTGCGCAATTGCGTCATGCTGCTGGCCGCCATGGTCGTCATCGTCAATTTCGTCGTTGACGTGCTGTATGCGGTGATTGATCCGCGCGTCAAGGCCAGTGACATATGAATGAGTGGTCCAGCGCGCCGGTCGCCGCCCGGTCTGGCAGTCCGGCTGCGCCGAACCGTGGGCCGGGCTTCCTGCGCCGCTCGCTGGGCCACCGCAGCTTTGTCATCGGCGCGCTGCTGACCCTGGCCCTGATTGCTGCGGCCTCCCTGTCGCTGTTCTGGACACCGCATTCACCCTACGAGATGAACCTGCCCGGCAAGCTGCAGGGGCCGGGCGCCGAGCACTGGCTCGGCACCGACCCTTACGGGCGCGACGTCTTCTCGCTGTTGCTGGTGGGCGCGCGCAGCTCGATCCTGGTCGGCGTCATCGCGGTCAGCATCGGCCTTTTGGCAGGCACCGCGCTCGGACTGCTCGCCGCCGCGCGCCGCGGTTGGACCGAAGAGTTGATCATGCGCCTGTCCGATTTCAGTTTCGCCTTTCCCGCCATCCTCTCGGCCATCATGCTCACCGCGGTCTTTGGCGCCGGCATCGTCAACGCCATCATCGCCATCGGCATCTACAACATCCCGACCTTTGCCCGCATCACCAGGGCGAGCGCCAACGCGATCTGGGCGCGCGAGTTCGTGCTGGCCGCGCGTGCCTGTGGCTTTGGCGCCTGGCGCATCACCATGGAGCATGTCCTGCCAAACATCACGTCGGTGCTGATCGTGCAGGCGACGATCCGCTTCGCCATCGCGATACTGGCCGAAGCGGCGCTGTCCTACCTCGGGCTCGGCGCGCAGCCGCCGCAACCGTCCTGGGGCCGCATGCTCAGTGAAGCGCAGACCCTGATGTTCCAGGCCCCGTTGCTGGCGGTATGGCCCGGACTGGCGATCGCATTTGCCGTGCTTGGCCTGAATCTGCTGGGCGACGGCCTGCGCGACCTGATGGACCCCCGATTGGCGAGGAAGCGTTGACTACGCTGCTCGAAGTCAACAACCTGAGCGTCAGGCTGCAGACCCATCGGGGCGCCGCCTACGCCGTGCGCGGCGTCGATTTTTCGCTGCAGCGCGGTGAAACGCTGGGCCTGATCGGCGAATCGGGTTGCGGCAAGTCGATCACGGCCATGGCCCTGCTCGGCCTGCTGCCGGAAAACGCCGAGGTTGACGGCAGCATCCGCTTCGATGGCCAGGAACTCCTCGGGCAGTCGGACGCGCTGCTGCAGCGCATCCGTGGCAACCGGATCGGCATGATTTTCCAGGAGCCGATGACAGCATTGAACCCGGTGCACACCATTGGCGACCAGGTCGCCGAACCGCTGCGAATTCATCGCGGCGCCAGCCGCAGCGCGGCCCGAGCCCAGGCCATTGCCCTGCTGGACCGGGTCGGCATTCCGCAGGCCGCGCAGCGTTTCAACGCCTATCCGCATCAGTTCTCGGGCGGCCAGCGCCAGCGCATCACGATCGCGCTGGCGCTGGCCTGCGGTCCCGATCTGTTGATCGCCGACGAGCCCACCACCGCGCTGGACGTGACGATTCAGGGGCAGATCCTCGAATTGATCAGCGACCTGGTGCAGGAACGCGGCATGGCGCTGATCCTGATCTCGCACGACCTGGGCGTGATCGCCGAGAACGTTGACCGCATGCTGGTGATGTATGGCGGCAGCGTCGTTGAGAGTGGACCGACGGATGCCGTGTTCTCGGACATGGCGCACCCCTATACCCGGGGCCTGTTCGGCGCGCGGCCACGGCTGGGTGCGGCGCGTGGCGCAAGGCTGACAACGATTGCCGGGACCGTTCCCGAGCTGGTCGACCTGCCGCGCGGCTGTCCGTTCGCCGACCGTTGCCCGATCGCCATCGACGAGTGCGCCACAACGCAACCCGAGGCGACCGATCTCGGGCGCGGCCACCAGGCGCGCTGCCTGCGCTTGGGCGTCCCGATCGAAGGTGAGTTGGTGTTAGCGCAGTCTTCGGCGTGACAAGTGTGACTGCGATTGACACCGCTCCGCCCCTGCTCGAGGTCGATCAGGTCACGCGCCGCTACCGCCTGCCGCGGGAAACCCTGCTCGGCACGCCACCGGTGGTCGACGCGCTCAAGGGCGTCAGCCTGAAGATCGAAGCGGGCCGCAGCCTTGGCGTCGTCGGCGAGTCCGGCTCGGGCAAGTCGACCCTGGCGCGCATCGTGATGGCGCTGGAGCCGCCGACTTCGGGCCGGGTGCGCATGCTCGGGCGCGACTTGAACCAGTTGGACAAGGAATCGCTGCGCAGCGCCAGGCGTGACTTCCAGATGGTGTTCCAGGACCCCTATGGCTCGCTGGACCCGCGCCAGACCATTGAGCAGATCGTTTCCGAGCCGCTGCGGGCCCAGCGGAGCGTCGAGCCCGGCGAGCGTAGGAATCAGGCCACCGAGGTCCTCTCATCGGTCGGACTGCGAGCAAACGATCTTGGCAAGTACCCGCACGAGTTCTCCGGCGGACAGCGCCAGCGCATCGCCATTGCGCGCGCCCTCATTACCCGGCCCAGGCTGATCGTTGCCGATGAGCCGGTGAGCGCGCTGGATGTCTCGGTTCAGGCTCAAGTCCTCAACCTGATGCAGGATCTGCAGCAGCAGTTTGGCGTGACCTACCTGCTGATCAGCCACGACCTCGCCGTCGTCAACCACCTGTGCGAGGAAATCGCCGTCATCTACCAGGGCCGCATCGTCGAGCAGGCCGCGCCCGAGACCCTGTTTCATCGCCCCGCCCATCCCTATACCAGGGCGCTGCTTGACGCCGTACCCCGCTCGCAACCCGGACGGCGACCGCGTATCCCCGTGGTCGTGCCGCGTGACCATCCGCCAGGCGGCTGCCCGTTCGCCCCGCGCTGCCCACAAGCCCAGTCGCGTTGCGACCAGCAAGCGCCTGAATTGCGGCCGGTTGGTGACCAGCATCTCGCGTCCTGCCATTTCCCGCTCAACGCCGGACGATGAACGCCGGTCGCATTGGTGATATGGTTGCGCCTGTGCAGATTGTCGGCACCTGACCCTAACTCTTCCCTGACAGGAGAAATCATGATGATGAAACGTCGTTCCGTTCTAACAACAGGCGTCGGCGCGGTCGCGCTCGCTAGCCTGCCCTTCGCAAGCTCGGCGCAAAACCGCAAGGACACGCTGGTGATGGCAATGGCGCTGGAGCCGCCGGGCCTGGACCCGACCGCGGGCGCCGCAGCGGCGATCGCGGAGATCACGCTCTACAACATCTACGAGACGCTGACCAAGATCAACCCGGACGGCAAGGTGACGCCGCTGCTGGCCGAAAGCTGGGAAATCTCGCCCGACCTGAGAAGCTACACCTTCCGGCTGCGCAAGGGCGTGAAGTTCCACAACGGTGAACCGTTCAATGCGCAGACGGTGAAGTTCGCCTTCGAGCGCGCCGGCGCCGAGAAAAGCACCAACAAGGACAAGCGCACCTTCGCCACCATGCAGAACGTCGCCGCGATGGACGAACACACGCTGGTCATCATCAACAAGGAGCTCGATCCCGACTTCCTGTTCTCGATGGGTCAGGCCACCGCGGCCATCGTTGAGCCCAAGAGTGTGGACGGCAACGCCACCAAGCCCATCGGCACCGGCCC
>JBCKPH010000010.1:0-39214 GCA_038901755.1 Burkholderiaceae bacterium
TGATCGGCGCAGGTTTCGCGTAAGGCGGATGGTGGAGCTTGCGTGAGGTAACCGGCACAGGTTTCGCGTGAGGTGGATGGTGGAGCTTGCGGGCGCAGGCTCACGCTCGCGGTCGAGCTTGGTGAGTGATCCGCCTTGGTTGGCGTCAACGCTTTTTCGGTCACGCCTGCGTTGTAGCGACCGCGAATGGAGCCTGCGCCCGCAAGCCCGCACCATCCACCTTTGGCGACCGGTTGGCGAGCCGAGAATTGCGTTTCCGGCTTGGTCGCGGCTTGCCGGCCGGGAAACCCGTTGCGCCAGTGCGATTGAATCCGACCGACCGAGCGCCTTCCCGGTCACCCGGGGTCGGTGGTTCGCGGTATCCGGGCGCCGGCTCCATTCGCGGCTGTGACCAAGCGGGCCAGCCAACCAACGTGTTTGCGCCGACCAAGCAAGAGCGCCAGCGACGCTGGCCCGCGAGCGTGAGCCGAAGCACGGATATCCGGACCACCGGCCTTGCCAACCAAGCAACGCAATCAATCCGCCAAACGCACGTCCGGACCGCCGGCCCCGCCAGCCCGGCGACGAGCGTCATCTGCGGCGCGCATGTCCGGACCGCCGGCCTTGCTGCCAGGCCGCCTGGACCCTAACCCAGGCCGCCTGGACCCTAACGCATTCGCACCAGGCGCCCCGGCCGCGCAGCGGTCACCTTGCCGTATTTCACGACCTGCTGTCCCGCCACCCAGGTACCAACGTATCCCCGGGCCTTTTGCACAAAGCGCCTGGCCCCGGCTGGCAGGTCATGCACCAGCTCGGGTGCGGGCAGCCCGAGCCGATGCGAGTCGATCAGGTTCAGGTCGGCACGCTGGCCAAGGGCAATGCGGCCACGGTCGCGCAGGCCGAGGTAGCGCGCATTGCGCGAGGTCATCATCTCGACGGCGCGCTCCACGGTCAGCGGGCTCCCGGGCCAGTCACGTCCCCAATGGGTCAGCATGAAGGTCGTGAAGCTTGCGTCACAGATAGCCCCGACATGGGCGCCTGCGTCGCCCAGGCCCGCCAGCGCCCTCGGATGGTTCAGCATCTGGGCCACGACGTTGAGCGAGCCGTCGTTGTAGTTGAAGATCGGGAAGTAGATCAATCTTCTGCCGTCCCCTTCAGCCAGAAAGTCGTAGATCAATTCCAGCGCGGGGCGGCCACCGCGTCGCGCCTGGTACAGGAAGGATTCGGTCAACCGCGGCTCATAGTTGGGGACGGCGCCGAGCGGGAACATCCGTGCGCTGATCGATTCGATGTGCTCGAGCAGGATATCGACCAGGGGAGGAATCGGCGTCTTGTCGTCCGCCAGCCGCACCGATGTCTCGGCCAGAACGCGCGCGCGGCGCTCCGGCTGTCGCATGGCCGCGGCCCGCTCGGCCAGTGGCAGCGCGGCAATGTCACGGTACGAGGGGAAACCCATGAATGGGTGGGAGCTGGCATCCAGCCCCATGATGACGCCAATGCCTCGTGCCGCCGTTTGCAGATACAGCGGCAGGCCGTTGCTCACCGCGAGTTCCAGCCGTTGCCGGATCATCTGGTACTGCTCGCCACCCGGGTCACGCTGCAGCCAGGTCATCGACAGGGGCCGCCCGCTGGCGCGCGCCAGTTCTTCGACCAGATTGAACTCGGATTGAAAAAATTGCGGGCCCCGCAGCAGGTCAAAGTCACTCACCATCTGGATAACGCCACGATTGAGTCCGGCAAAAGCCTGCGCGATCCCGGTCAATTCAGCCAGGCCGGCCTCGCTCGAAGGGGTGTTGCGCCCCTTGGCGGTGCGATGGTTGTCGGTGCGCCCGGTGGAAAATCCGGCGGCGCCGGCCTGCAAGGCCTGGCGCAGGATGTCACGAATGGCCGCGATGTCATCGGTGCTGGCTTCCTCGCCGGCCAGGGCACGGTCCTCCATCACGTACATGCGCAGCGGATCATGCGGCATCTGCACCAGGTAGTCGATGCTGTGCGGCATGGCGTCGAGCGCATCCATGTACTGGGGAAAGGTTTCCCAGCGAAAGTCGATGCCCTTGGACAGGACCACGCCAGGGATATCTTCGACACCCTCCATCAGATCGATCAAATCACCTTGCTTGCCCGGACGCAGCGGGGCGAATCCGACGCCGCAATTGCCCATCACCACGGTGGTGGTTCCATGGTAAATGCTGGGCGAAAAGGTCGGGTCCCAGCAGGCCTGCCCATCGTAATGGGTGTGAATATCGACAAATCCCGGCGTCAGCCAGGCGCCGCGCGCATCGACCGTCTCGCGGGCCGCGCCGCTCACCCGCCCGACTTCGACGATCCGGCCGGCCGTTACCGCCACATCGGTCACGCGCTGGGGCGAGCCGGTGCCGTCGATGACGGTCGCTTCCTTGAACAGCAAATCAAACATTCATCAATTCCTTCCGGCCCATCGTATAGCAAAGGTTCGGACGGAAAGCTATTTATCCTGCACGGATCGCCTCGGGGCCGATTCGGGTTGCGGCAAGCGGCCAACAATGACCTTACCGTGTATTCCCTAACGGCCGCCGCATGACAAGGCAACTAAAATTGCGCTCAGATCAAGCATTGCGGATCGCACGTCGCGTCCAGGCTGAATCAAACGCCTCCTTGCGCGGCAAGCGCCATCCTAATTTCTGGAGATAACTGAATGAAACTCATCCTCGGACTTGCCGCCCTTGGTTTCTCGCTGCTCGCCCAGGCGCAGACCTTCCCCGGCTCACGGGCCATCGCCATCGTCGTGCCGTTCGCGGCGGGCGGTCCGACCGACCGGGTGGCGCGCGACCTTGGCGAAGCGATGCGCAAGGCCATGCCCGGCAGCAACTTTGTGGTGGAGAACTCGGTCGGCGCCGGAGGCACCATCGGCGCGACCAGGGTGGCCAAGGCAGCACCGGATGGCCACACCCTGCTGCTGTTTCACATCGGGATGGCGACAACACCGGCGCTGTACCGCAAGATCCAGTACAAGCCGCTGGAAGATTTCGAGTTCCTGGGCATGGTGAACGACGTGCCCATGACGCTGATTGGCAAGCCGCAGTTGCCGGCCAATACCTACCGCGACTTCGAGAACTACATTCGCGCCAACGCCGGCAAGCTGAACCTGGCCCATGCCGGGTTGGGCTCGGCCTCGCACCTGTGCGGCCTGATGTGGCAGCATGCGATGAAGCTTGGCGAGGCCATGACGACGATCCCGTTCAACGGCACCGGGCCGGCAATGAACGCGCTGGTTGGCGGGCAGGTCGACGTCATGTGCGACCAGACCACCAACACCACCGGCCAGATTGAAGGCGGCCGTGTCAAGGCGTTTGCCGTGACCACGCTCAAGCCGCTGTCGAACCACAAGCTGCTGAAGGACTACCCCACGCTCAATGAGATGGGCCTGCGCGGCTTCAATCTGACGATCTGGCACGGCCTGTACGCGCCCAAGGGTACGCCGGCGGCGATCACGACCCAGCTTAACAATGCGCTGAAAATCGCCTTGAAGGATCCGGAATTCATCAAGAAGCAGGAGAGCCTGGGCGCCGTGGTGATCAGCGATGAACGAGTGACGCCGGCCGGACACAAGGCCTTTGTCGCGGCCGAGATCGCCAAGATGCTGCCGGTGATCGAAGCGGCCAAGCAGTTTGCCGACTGAAGCTGGTGCGGGCCTGATCCGCAAGCTCGCCAGCGGCGCGGCCTCGCGGCGGCGCAGGTTTGTCGCCCCGGTTTCAGACGCCCCAGGTGACGTCCTTGCCGGACTGCTGGCAGCGCCGCAGCATTTCGATCATCGGGAACAGGCGCTGTTTCAGCGTCACGCCCCGCGCCGCATCTGATTCGTCAGTTCCGCTCGCCGGCGCCACGCCTGGCGCGGCCCCCTCCTCGCGGACGGCGGCCTGCAATGCGGAAATGGCCGATCCCATTTGCTCGGGCCGGATGATGCCCTTGGACGTCAACTCCTTGCCAATGATTTCCAGCAGACGCCGACCGTTGGGCTCCAACATGATGAGATCGGCGCTGGCTGTGGATTTGAAAACGTAGAGCATGAGAAAACGGGCAGGTCGCCCCATTGTCTCAGCAAGGGATTCTCCGCATGACTCGCGCCATGCGCTTTTCAATCCAGCAATGCGGGGATCTGTCGGCTAACGCGGCGCGAAACGGCAAGTGCGCAGGAGCTGGCCCTATTGACATTATTTTCTTTAGGCCTAAACTATTTTTCCATGAACATCCTGTGCATCGGCGGCGGTCCGGCCGGACTTTACTTCGCGCTGCTGATGAAGCTGCAGGACGCGCGCCACCAGATCACCGTGGTCGAACGCAATCGCCCGTTCGACACCTTTGGCTGGGGCGTCGTCCTGAGCGACCAAACGCTGGACAACCTGCGGCAGGCGGATGCGATGTCGGCCGGCCTGATCGCCGACGCTTTGAACCACTGGGACGATATCGAAGTGTTCTTCAAGGGGCGCAGCGTGCGCTCCAGCGGTCATGGTTTTTGCGGCATCGGGCGCAAACACCTGTTGAACATCCTGCAGCAGCGTTGCCTGCAGCTCGGCGTGGAGCTGGTGTTTGAGACCGAGGTTAGCGACGACCAGGCGCTGGCGCAGCAATACCAGGCTGATCTGGTGATTGCCAGTGACGGACTGGGCAGCCGGATTCGCAGCCGTTACACCGAGACCTTCCAGCCCGACATCGACCTGCGCCAATGCCGTTTCGTCTGGCTCGGAACGCACCGGACCTTCGACGCCTTCACCTTCGCCTTCGAGCAGACCGAGCATGGCTGGTTTCAGGCCCATGCCTACAAATTCAACCAGGACACTTCGACCTTCATCGTCGAAACACCCGAGACGGTATGGCAGGCGCACGGCATCGACCAGATGAGCCAGGAAGAAGCAATTGCCTTTTGCGAGCGCTTGTTCCAGCGCAACCTGGCGGGCCAGGCGCTGATGAGCAATGCCGAACATTTGCGCGGTTCTGCGAACTGGATCCGCTTCCCGCGGGTCATGTGCAAGTCCTGGGTGCATCGGGCGAACGTCGGCGGGCACGGCCTGCCGATTGTCTTGATGGGAGACGCGGCGCACACGGCGCATTTCTCCATCGGCAGCGGAACCAAGCTGGCGCTGGAGGACGCGATCGATTTGGCGCGCGAGTTTGCCAGCGGCGCCGACATGGAACAGGTGTTGCAGGGCTACCAGTCACGCCGCAGCGTCGAGGTGCTGAAGATCCAGAATGCGGCGCGCAATTCGACCGAGTGGTTCGAAAACGTCGAGCGCTACAGCGGCATGGAGATCGAGCAGTTCGCCTACTCGCTGCTGACGCGATCACAGCGCATCAGCCATGAAAACCTGCGCCTGCGCGATCTGAAATGGCTGCAAGGATATGAGTCCTGGCTGGCCGACAAGACCGCAGCGGCCGAGAGTGCGCCGCAAGGCTCCGGCGTCGATCCCGGCAGGCCGCGAACTCATGGCGAACGCACAGTCGATCCCCGGCCGCCGATGCTGCTGCCGCTGCAGGTGCGCGGCGTCCGCCTGCACAATCGCATCGTCGTTTCGCCCATGGCCATGTACAGCGCCGTCGATGGCGTGCCGCAGGACTTTCATCTGGTCCATCTGGGGGCCCGTGCTCTGGGTGGCGCGGCCATGGTTTTTGTCGAAATGACCAGTCCAACCTCCGAGGGTCGCATCTCGCCGGGCTGCACCGGTCTGTGGAACGATGAGCAGACCCGCGCCTTCAAGCGCATCGTCGACTTCGTGCATCAGAACAGCAGCGCAAAAATTGCCATGCAGCTCGGTCACAGCGGTGCCAAGGGGTCGACTCAGCTTGGCTGGGAAGCGATTGACGAGCCACTTTCCGCCGCCGATGCCAATTGGCCAGTGCTCGCCGCCAGCGCCATTCCCTATGGTGAGCAGAACCAGTTTCCCCGCGCCATGAGCCGCGCCGACATGCAGGAGTTGCTGGCGCAGTTTGTCGCCGCGACGCGGCGCACCGCGCAGGCCGGCTTCGACTGGCTGGAGTTGCATTGCGCCCATGGTTACCTGCTGTCGGGCTTCATCACGCCACTGACGAATCAGCGTCAGGACGACTATGGTGGCAGCCTGGAAAACCGCTGCCGCTACCCGCTGGAAGTGTTTCGCGCCATGCGCGCGGCCTGGCCTGAAGCGCTGCCGATGAGCGTGCGCATCTCGGCGCACGACTGGGTGCCGGGGGGCAACACGGCGGACGATGCGGTTCAGATCGCGCGCCTGTTCCAGCAGGCCGGCTGCGACTTCATCGACGTCTCCTCGGGGCAAACCAGCCGCGCCGCGAAACCGGTCTATGGCCGGATGTACCAGACGCCGTTTTCCGACCGCATCCGCAATGAGACGGGAATCCGCACCATCGCGGTCGGCGCCATCACCGAAGCGGATCATGTCAACAGCATCATCGCCGCCGGCCGCGCCGACCTCTGCGCCCTGGCGCGACCGCACCTGGCCGACCCGGCCTGGACCCTGCATGAAACGGCCAAGCTGCAGGTGCAGGGCGCGCACTGGCCCAAGCAGTACTGGGGCGGCCGGGACCAGCTGTACCGCGAACTGGAGAAACAGCAGTTGCTGGCGGCGCAGACCGCCACGCCGGTCAAACCAACGTCTTCCAACGAAGTGGTTTAACGATGCTCTGCATCCCGAAGCATGGATCTTGAGGCCCGCCTGCACGGAACCAGCCCGAGCGAGCATGCGCAGGCGCTGCGGCTCTGGCTGCGCCTGCTGACCTGCACGCAATTGATCGAGCGCCAAGTCCGCACGTCCCTGCGAGAACGGTTTGACACGACCTTGCCGCGTTTTGACCTGATGGCCCAGCTTGATCGCCATCCGGACGGGCTGAAAATGAACGAGTTGTCGCGCCGCATGATGGTGACGGGCGGCAACGTCACCGGAATCACCGACCAGCTGGTGACCGAGGGACTGGTCGAGCGGGTCGATGTCGCGGGCGACCGGCGCGCCTTCAACGTGCGGCTGACCGAGCGCGGACGCCAGGTGTTCCGCGACATGGCCATCGAGCACGAACGCTGGATCGTCGAGGCCTTCAGCGCATTGAACGAACGCGACATTTTGACCCTGCACCGTCTGTTGGGACGGGTCAAGCAGCATTTCCAGGAGGCACTATGAACCCCCACGCTCACATTCGTTCGCTGGGCTCGCGCAGCGTCCGTGCGCGCAGCTGTACAGCGCAGCGAGCCCGCACCGGGCCTTCGCTATGCACGTCCCGAGGCATGACGCTTCGGCCCGGCCCCGAGGGGGCGCCTGCCTCCTTTGAGGCGGCTCGGCGGGAGGCAGTATGAAGAACTATATTGGCCCATCGAACCCGATGCGTAGCCAGTTCGAGGCGAAAGGCGGCTACCAGGCCAGGCATTTTTCCTGGGGTTTCGACGACGGTGTGGGCACCATCACGCTGAACCGGCCCGAGCGCAAGAATCCCCTGACCTTTGACTCCTACGCCGAGCTGCGTGACCTGTTCGCCGCGCTCAGGTACGCCACCGACGTCAAGGTGGTCATCGTCACCGGCGCTGGCGGCAACTTCTGCTCCGGCGGCGACGTGCACGAAATCATCGGACCGCTAACCCGCATGACGATGCCTGAGATGCTGGAGTTCACCCGCATGACGGGGGATTTGGTGCGTGCCATGCGCGCCTGCCCACAGCCGGTGCTCGGCGCCATCGACGGCATCTGCGCCGGTGCCGGAGCCATGATCGCGCTGGCCTGCGACTTGCGCCTGGGCACGGCGGGGACCAGAACGGCCTACCTGTTCACCCGGGTCGGTCTGGCTGGCGCCGACATGGGGGCCTGTGCCCTGCTGCCGCGCGTCATCGGGCAGGGCCGCGCCGCCGAGTTGCTGTTCACGGGTCGCGCCATGAGCGCCGCTGAAGGGTTGGCCTGGGGCTTTTTCAACGCCCTGCACGAGCCGGCCGAACTGCTGCAAGAGGCACGCAAGTTGGCACAGGAACTCGCCAGTGGGCCGACCTTTGCGCACGGCATGACCAAGACCATGCTGGCGCAGGAATGGTCGATGACGATCGACCAGGCGATCGAATCCGAGGCGCAGGCGCAGGCGATCTGCATGCAGACGCAGGATTTCAAACGCGCCTACGACGCCTTCGCCGCCAAGCAAAAACCGGTGTTCGAGGGAAATTAGCATGACTGCAGTGGCGTCGGTTCTGCCGCAAGCGAGCGTGGCTCACCTGAGCCTGCCGTTCTTCGATGTCGTGCATAGGGACCTGGCAGAGCGGCTGCGCGGCTGGGTGCCGCAGCAGGCGGTCGATGAGAGCGACGGCCGTCTTGCCTGCCGCGACTGGGTGAGTCGACTCGGCGCGGACGGCTGGCTGCGCTATTGCGTGCCCGCTGCACGCGGCGGCGCACTGCCGGCAGTTGATTCACGTGCCTTGGTCATCCTGCGCGAGACCTTGGCTTTTCATTCGCCTCTGGCCGATTTTACGTTTGCCATGCAGGGCCTGGGCAGCGGCGCCATCACGCTGGCAGGTGACGAAGCGCAGCAGCGGCGTTACCTGCCCGCGGTGGCGCGCGGCGAATTGATCGCCGCCTTTGCGCTAAGCGAAGCCGAGGCCGGTTCCGACGTGGCAGCACTAAGCTGCAGCGCCAGGCCGTACGCCGACGCGACCGCGCCTGGCGCGCAAACCGGCTACATCCTAAACGGCAGCAAGACCTGGATCAGCAATGGCGGGCTGGCTGATTTCTACTGCGTCTTCGCCAAGACTGATGCCGATGCCGGGGCACGCGGCATCACCGCCTTCATCGTTGACGCCAGCAACCCTGGCCTGGACGCCAGCGAGCATATCCAGGTGATGTCGCCGCACCCGCTGGCCAGCCTCAGGTTCAGCGACTGCCGGCTCGGACCCGAGGCACGGCTGGGCGTGCTCAACGGCGGCTTCAAGCTGGCGATGCGCACGCTCGATATTTTTCGCGCCTCGGTGGCAGGCGCCGCGCTGGGCATGGCAAGGCGCGCACTGGCTGAGGCTGTCCTCCATGCCCGGCAACGCAAGATGTTTGGCCAGACGCTGGCTGACTTTCAACTGACGCAAGCCCGTGTCGGCGAAATGGCCGCGCTGATTGATGCCGCCGCCCTGCTGACCTATCGCGCCGCCTGGCTGCGCGACGAAGCGCAACGCCTGGGCCTCGAGACCCGCGTCACGGTCGAGGCGGCCATGGCCAAGATGACCGCGACCGAGAACGCGCAGAAGGTGATCGACATGGCGTTGCAGATGTTTGGCGGGCTCGGCGTCAAGGTGGGCAGCACGGTCGAGCATCTGTACCGCGACATCCGTTCGCTGCGAATTTACGAGGGCGCCACCGAGGTGCAACAACTCATCATTGGCAAAGCAATCTTGCAGGGGTAGCACATGAGAAGTCCAAGCCCGATTCAAACGAGCGCGCAGACCGATTCTTTCGTTCGCGACCGGCTGCCGGCGCCCGAGCATTGGCCCGATCTGCTGTTTGACCGGCCGGAACTGCAGTTTGGCGATCACATCAATCTGGTTGCGTCGCTGTTTGAGCGCAATGCAGCGCACAAAGACGCGCCCATGCTGCGCTCGAACGCCGGAACGTTGAGCTACGCGCAGGCCGAGCAGCAGGTGAATCGCCTGGCCCGGATGATGGTCGAAGAGCTTGGCCTGGTGCCGGGCAACCGCGTGCTGCTGCGCGGCGGGAATTCGATCGGCCTGGCCCTGGCCTGGCTCGCCGTGGTCAAGGCCGGCATGGTGGCGGTCGGGACCATGCCGCTGCTGCGCGCCAAGGAGCTCGGCGACATCATTGAAAAATGCCGCCCGATCGTCGCGCTCTGCGACGCGAGCCTGCTCGACGAGTTGAACTTCGCGCGGCAGGAGCATTCGGCGCTGACTCGCATCCTGAGCTTCCGCGGTGCCGCAATGGGCAGCGTTGCTGCATCCGAACCGCCAGACGACCTGGAGCGCTTGAGTGCCGGCAAGAGTGATCAGTTCGAAGCCTGCCCGACCGCCGCCACCGACATCGCCATGCTGGCCTTCACCTCGGGCACCACCGGCGTGCCCAAAGCCGCTGCGCACAGCCACCGCGACATCCTCGCCGCCTGCGAAACCTGGCCGCGCCACGTGCTGCGGGCGCAGGCGCAGGACATCGTCGTCGGCTCGCCGCCGCTGGCCTTCACCTTTGGACTTGGCGGCCTGCTGATTTTTCCGATGTGGGCCGGCGCCAGCGCCTATTTTCCTGATCGACCCTACACCCCCGAGTCCATGGTGAAAACCATCAACCAGGTGGGAGCCACGATCTGCTACACGGCACCAACCTTTTACCGCCAGATGGCGCCGCACGCCAAGGCGCTGGGTGTGCCGACGCTGCGCACCTGTGTCAGCGCCGGCGAGGGCCTGCCCGATGCGACACGCGAGCTGTGGCGCGACGCATCCGGCTTCGAAATACTCGACGGCATCGGCACCACCGAGATGTTCCATATCTTCATTTCTTCGGCCGCTCCAGAAATCAGGCGCAAGGCGGTTGGCAAGGTCGTCCCGGGCTATGTCGCGAAGGTGGTGGATGCTGACGGCGTGGAAGTCGCGCGCGGCAGCATCGGCCGATTGGCCGTCAAGGGCCCGACCGGCTGCAAGTACCTCGATGATCCGCGTCAGTCGAATTACGTGCGCGCCGGCTGGAATTTTCCGGGAGACTCTTTCATTCAGGACCAGGACGGCTACTTCTTCTTTCAGGCCCGTGCCGACGACATGATCATCACGGCCGGCTACAACGTCGCCGGGCCGGAGGTGGAAGATGCGCTGCTGAAGCACCCCGCCGTTGCCGAATGTGGCGTGGTGGGCCAGCCCGATGAGGAGCGCGGAATGATCGTCAAGGCGTTTTGCGTGCTCAAACCGGGACAGGTCGGCGACGCCGCCATGGTCAAGACCCTGCAGGACCACGTGAAGGCGAGCATCGCGCCCTACAAGTACCCGCGCAAAATCGAATTCGTCAGCAGCCTGCCCCGCACCGAGACCGGCAAGCTGCAACGGTTTCGCCTGCGCCATCCGCCAGCCGCACCGGAGTCGCCATGATGCAGCGCCTGCAGCCCCCCGGCTGGGCCAGCCCGCAGGGTTATGCCAACGGCATCGCAGCGCGCGGCACGCTGATTTTCGTCGGTGGCCAGATCGGCTGGAACGCCCGGCAGGAGTTTGAATCGGACGACTTCATCGCCCAGTGCGCCCAGGCCTTGCAGAACGTGCTGGAGGTGCTGCGCGAGGCGCAGGCCGGGCCCGAGCACATGGTGCGGATGACCTGGTACATCACCGATCGCCTTGAGTACCTGCGGCGACTCGGTGAGCTCGGTCGCATCTACCGCCAGTCCATGGGGAAGAATTTTCCGGCCATGACCTGCGTCGAGGTGTCGGCCTTGATGGAGGAGCGCGCCAAGGTTGAAATCGAAGTGACCGCCGTGCGGCCCGACGAGGCCGGACCGGCCTGACTCTGGTTCATCGTTCAGCTGCGCAACAGCGCCAGTGTTGAACGCCACTCCGGCGCGGTCACCGGCGTGATCGACAGGCGGTTGCCGCGCTTCAATACCAGCATGCTGGCGAGCTTCGGCGCCAGGCGCATTTCGCTCAGTGAAAGCAAGCGGGTCTTCTTGACCAGTTTCACGTCCACATGGAGCCAGCGCGGTTGTTCGGGGCTCGACTTCGGATCGAAATAGGGGCTGTTCGGATCAAATTGGCTGGCGTCCGGGTAGGCTTTGCTGGCGACCTTGGCCAGGCCGGCGATTCCAGGTTCGGGACAGGACGAGTGGTAGAACAGCACGCCGTCGCCGATGTGCATGGAGTCGCGCATGTAGTTTCGCGCCTGGTAATTGCGCACCCCGGTCCATGGAACCCGCTGGCCCGGGAGCCGGATCAGGTCATCGATCGAGCACTCGCTGGGCTCGCTCTTCATCAACCAATACTGCGTCATGGGTGACCTGCGTTGAAGTCACAGTGTGCCATGCGAAAGCAGGCCGCGCGAGAAAAACGCAAGCCCCGGCAACCTGAGGTTGGCGGGGCTTGGCTGAATTGGTTGCGCGAGCAAGATTTGAACTTGCGACCTTTGGGTTATGAGCCCAACGAGCTACCAGGCTGCTCCATCGCGCGGCAAGTTGTCATTCTAATCGATTCGGAGGTTCTATTCGGCCGTAGGCGGCTCGACCGCCGTTGTTTCCGGGCGGTCCACCAGCTCGACCAGGGCCATCGGCGCGTTGTCGCCGGCGCGAAAACCCATTTTCAGAATCCGGGTGTAGCCGCCCGGGCGGGTCATGTAACGCGGCCCAAGTTGCGCGAACAGCTTGACCACGCTGTCGCGATCCCGCAGGCGGTTGAAGACCAGGCGTTTGTTGGCCAGCGTCGGCTCCTTGCCCAGGGTGATCATCGGTTCGATAACGCGGCGCAATTCTTTCGCCTTGGGCAGCGTGGTCTTGATCGCCTCATGGGCAATCAGCGAGTTCATCATGTTGCGCAACATGGCGAGCCGGTGCTCGCTGGTTCGATTGAGTTTGCGCAGTCCGTGTCCGTGCCGCATGGTGTTTTCCTTCTGTATTTTCCGGCAGCCGTGTCAGGTACTGCCCATTGCACGATCGTTGTTAACGCTTGTCCAGACCAGTCGGTGGCCAGCCTTCGAGCTTCATGCCCAGCGTGAGCCCGCGTGAAGCAAGAACTTCCTTGATTTCGTTGAGCGACTTGCGGCCCAGGTTCGGCGTTTTCAGCAGCTCGTTCTCGGTGCGCTGAATCAGGTCGCCGATGTAGTAGATGTTCTCCGCCTTCAGGCAGTTGGCCGAGCGCACCGTCAATTCCAGCTCATCCACCGGGCGCAGCAGGACCGGGTCGAAGGCGGCACTGCTGCCGCGCTGTGCCGGTGCGTCAAAGGCCGCCAACTCGCTGCCTTCAAGCTGGGCAAAGACTGCCAATTGCTCGACCAGAATCTTGGCCGAGGAGCGCACCGCGTCTTCCGCCGTGACCGCGCCATTGGTCTCGATCTCCATCACCAGCTTGTCCAGATCGGTGCGCTGCTCAACGCGCGCGCTCTCCACCGTGTAGCTGACCCGTTTCACCGGCGAGAACGACGCGTCCAGCACGATGCGGCCAATCGACTTGGTGGGCTCGTCGCCATAGCGGCGCATGGTGCCTGGCACATAGCCCCGGCCCTTTTCCACCTTGATCTGGATGTCGAGCTTGCCGCCCTGCGACAGGTTAGCGATGACATGGTCAGGATTGATGATTTCAACGTCATGCGGGGTCTGGATGTCAGACGCCAGCACCGCGCCTTCACCATCCTTGCGCAGGCTCAGGGTCACCTCGTCGCGGCTGTGCAGTTTGAACACCACGCCCTTCAGGTTCAACAGGATGTTGACCACGTCTTCCTGCACGCCGTCGATCGACGAATATTCGTGCAGCACGCCGGCGATGGTCACTTCAGTCGGCGCGTGGCCCACCATCGAAGACAGCAGGACGCGGCGCAGGGCGTTGCCCAGGGTATGCCCGTAGCCGCGCTCGAACGGCTCCAGCGTCACCTTGGCGCGGTTCAGGCCAAGTTGCTCGACATGGATGGCTTTGGGCTTCAGCAGATTGGTTTGCATGCGGACTTTCTCTCAATACCCCCGGCTCGTTACACCGGTAAGGCTGTGAAACACCCGAGCCGCGTTGCGGCGCGAATCGGGCACAAAACTACTCTGTTCGCGAAACTAGCGTGAATACAACTCGACGATCAGCGATTCATTGATGTCGGCGGCAAATTCGTCCCGGTCCGGCACCTTCTTGAACGTGCCCTCGGCCTTTTCGGCGTTGACCTCGACCCAAGCCGGCATGCCGACCTGCTGCGCCAGTTGCAACGCCTCCTGGATGCGGGTCTGTTTCTTTGACTTCTCGCGCACCGCGATCAGGTCACCGCTCTTGACGAGGTAGGACGGAATGTTGACGCTTTGGCTATTGACCGTGACCGTCTTGTGCGACACCAGCTGGCGCGCCTCGGCGCGGGTCGACCCAAATCCCATGCGATACACCACGTTGTCAAGCCGGGACTCCAGGATGAACAGCAAATTCGCTCCGGTGTTGCCACGGCGCCGGTCCGCTTCCTCGAAATAGCGGCGGAATTGGCTTTCCATCACGCCGTACATGCGTTTGACTTTCTGCTTCTCGCGCAGTTGCAGGCCGAACTCGGACGTGCGCGACCCCGAAATGCGGCCATGCTGACCTGGCTTGGAATCGAACTTGGCCTTGTCACCGATGGCGCGCCGCGCGCTCTTCAGGAACAGGTCCGTGCCTTCACGGCGGGAGAGTTTGGCCTTGGGGCCGAGGTAACGTGCCACTTGAACTTCCTTTATGTCATCTGCTGCGGCTTGCCGCAGGAGCCATCATGCGTGGGCTGATGGCGGTGGGCTTTAAAAAGAATCAGATGCGGCGGCGCTTTTGCGGGCGGCAGCCGTTGTGCGGAACCGGCGTCACGTCTGAAATCGAATTGATCCTGATGCCCAGGGCGGCCAGCGCACGGACCGAGGATTCGCGGCCCGGTCCCGGTCCCTTGATCTGCACATCAATATTCTTGATGCCCTGCTCAACCGCGGCGCGGCCAGCCGATTCCGAGGCCACCTGAGCCGCGAACGGCGTTGACTTGCGCGAGCCCTTGAAGCCCTGGCCGCCCGAGGAAGCCCAGGACAGGGCGTTGCCCTGCCGGTCGGTGATGGTGATGATGGTGTTGTTGAACGAGGCGTGCACATGCGCCACCCCGTCCGCGACGTTCTTGCGAACTTTCTTGCGCACACGCTGCGCGGCGTTGGTAACCGGAGGTTTTGCCATGTTGAATTCTCAATTCCTGTTATTTCTTGAGCGCCGCAGCGGCTTTGCGCGGCCCCTTGCGGGTACGGGCGTTGGTTCGGGTCCGTTGTCCGCGCACCGGCAGCCCCCGGCGATGCCGGAAGCCCCGGTAGCAGCCGATGTCCATCAAACGCTTGATGTTCATCGTGGTTTCGCGGCGCAGGTCGCCCTCGATGCTGAGGCGGGTGATCTGGTCGCGCAGCTTTTCCAGCTCGGCGTCACTCAGATCCTTGATCTTCTTCGAATACGCAATGTCACAAGATTCACAGATCTTGCGCGCGCGGGCGCGCCCGATGCCGAAGATGGCGGTCAAGCCAATCTCGGCATGTTGATGCGGCGGAATATTGATACCAGCGATACGTGCCATGTGCGTCCTCTAAAACAATGCTTGCCTCAACCCTGGCGCTGCTTGTGGCGCGGGTCGGTGCAAATCACGCGAACCACACCCTTGCGGCGGATGATCTTGCAATTGCGGCAAATTTTCTTGACCGAAGCTGCGACTTTCATTTCGTTCTCCTAAAACCGTTCCACAACGTCAGCTACCCAGCGAGGTCCTGAAGTTGGCTTTCTTCAACAAGGACTCGTACTGTTGCGACATCATGTAGTTCTGCACCTGGGCCATGAAATCCATCGTGACCACCACGATGATCAGCAGGGAGGTGCCGCCAAAGTAGAACGGAACGTTGTATTTCAGGATCAGGAATTCAGGCAGCAAACAGACAAAGGTGACGTAGATGGCGCCGGCAAAGGTCAGCCTGAGCAGGATGCGGTCAATGTAGGTCGCGGTGTGATCCCCCGGACGGATGCCAGGAACGAAGGCGCCGCTCTTCTTCAAGTTGTCCGCCGTTTCCCGGCTGTTAAATACCAGCGCCGTATAGAAAAAACAGAAGAAGATGATCGCGCTTGCGTACAGCGTGATGTAGATCGGCTGGCCCGGCGACAGGGCGCCCGCCAGATCCTTGAGCCAGCGCATCGAGTCGCCCGAGCTGAGCCAGCTCACCACGGTGGCCGGCAACAGAATAATGGACGAGGCAAAAATTGGCGGAATGACGCCGGCCATGTTCAGCTTGAGCGGCAAATGCGAGGACTGCCCGCCATAAACCTTGTTGCCGACCTGGCGCCGCGCGTAATTCACCAGGATTTTGCGCTGGCCGCGCTCGACGAACACCACGAAATACGTCACCAGGCCCACGACCACGACGATCACGATGGCGATCAGAATACTCATGGCGCCGGTACGGACCAGCTCCAACAGGCCGCCAATCGCACTGGGAAGTCCGGCGGCGATACCGGCGAAGATCAGGATCGAAATGCCGTTGCCCAGGCCGCGCTCGGTGATCTGTTCGCCCAACCACATCAGGAACATGGTTCCCGCCGTCAGGCTGATCACCGCCGTCATGCGAAAGCCGAATCCCGGGTTGATCACCAGGCCGGCCGAACTCTCGAGCGCGACCGCGATGCCGATCGACTGGAACAGGGCCAGGCCAAGCGTGCCGTACCTTGTGTACTGCGTGATCTTGCGCCGACCGGCCTCGCCCTCTTTTTTGAGCTGCTCGAAAGTCGGGACCACGTAGGTCATCAACTGCATGATGATCGACGCCGAGATGTAGGGCATGATGCCGAGAGCGAACACGGTGAAGCGCGACAGTGCGCCACCAGAAAACATGTTGAACAGGCTCAGGATGCCGCCTTGCTGCCCCTGGAACAGTTTTTCCAGTTCGGACGGATCGATCCCGGGCACCGGAATATGCGCACCAATCCGGTACACCACCAGCGCCAGCAAAAGAAAGACGAGCCGGCGCCGCAAGTCACCAAACTTGCCGGTCCTGGCCAGTTGATTCGCGCCGGTAGCCAACAGTCAGTCCGTTCTTGTCCTGAGGCGGCGTCAGGCGACGCTGCCGCCGGCGGCCTCGATCGCGGCCTTGGCGCCGGCCGTGGCGCCGACACCGGTCAGCTTGACCGCGCGTGCAATCGAGCCGGTGCCGATCACCTTGACCACCTTGATCAGTTCACCGATCAAGCCGGCCTGCTTCAGGGTCAGCAGATCGACCTCGTCCGCGCCGAGGCGCCCGAGCGCGGTCAAGGTGATCTCGGCGTTGTACTTCAGCAGGTGCGACCTGAAACCACGCTTGGGCAGGCGCCGCTGCAGCGGCATCTGGCCGCCCTCGAAACCGACCTTGTGGTATCCGCCGGCACGCGACTTCTGGCCCTTGTGGCCACGACCGGCGGTCTTCCCAAGCCCCGAGCCGATACCACGACCGACCCGGCGCCGGTTCGGTCGCGAGCCGTCCGCCGGCCCCATGTTGTTGAGTTCCATTGTGTCGTCTCTCACAGTAGCTTGACCAGGTAGCTGACCTTGTTGATCATGCCGCGCACCGCCGGCGTGTCCTCGAGTTCGCGCACGCTGCGAATCTTTCTCAGGCCCAGGCCGCGCACCGTCGCACGATGCGACTCCTTGCAGGCGATCGGGCTACGCATCAACTGAACCTTGAGTGTTTTCTGTGGGGTCATGTGCAGCTTTCAGTCTCAGACGAACAGTTCTTCCACGGACTTGCCGCGTTTGGCCGCGATCTCGGCCGGTGTGGTTGACTTGCGCAACGCGTCCAGCGTGGCGCGAACCATGTTGTAAGGATTGCTCGAGCCCAGGCTCTTGGCGACGATGTCGGTGATGCCAATCACTTCGAACACGGCGCGCATCGGACCGCCGGCAATGATGCCGGTGCCCTTGGCGGCCGGCGCCATCATGACGTTGGCCGCGCCATGCGCGCCAAACACCTTGTGGTGAATCGACCCGTTCTTCAGCGACACCTTGAACATGTTGCGGCGCGCTTCTTCCATCGCCTTTTGCACCGCCGCCGGAACCTCTTTGGATTTGCCTTTGCCCATGCCCACGCGACCGTCGCCGTCGCCGACCACCGTCAGCGCGGCAAAACCAAGAATGCGCCCGCCCTTGACCACCTTGGTCACGCGGTTCACCGCAATCATTTTCTCGCGCAGGCCGTCCTCGGGCCGGTCGTTCTGCGTTCTCGCATGGAATTTAGCCATCAGGTGTTCCGTTTCGCTTAAAACTGCAAGCCCGCTTCACGGGCCGCTTCCGCCAACGCCTTGACGCGCCCGTGATAGGCGTAGCCGGCGCGATCAAACGCCACTTTCTCCACGCCTGCCGCCTTGGCCCGTTCGGCGATGCGCTTGCCGATCACCTGCGCCGCCGCGGAATTGCCACCTTTGCCCGGCGCGCCCAGGCTCTTGCGCATCTCGGCCTCGGCAGTCGATGCACTGGCCAGGACGCGCGATCCGTCGCCCGAAATGATGCTGGCGTAAATGTGCAGATTGGTCCGATTCACCGTCAGGCGCGCCGTACCCTGCGTTGCGATTCGCAGGCGCGTTTGCCGCGCCCGGCGCAGCCTCTGTTCTTTCTTCGTCAACATCGTGCCGCTCCTTACTTCTTCTTCGTCTCTTTGATGGTGATCTTCTCGTCCGAGTAGCGAATGCCCTTGCCCTTGTAGGGCTCGGGCGGACGGAAAGCCCGGATCTCGGCGGCCATCTGGCCGACTTGCTGGCGGTCTGCGCCCTTCACCACGATCTCGGTCGGGATCGGCGTTTGCACCGAGACCCCGGCCGGCATCTGAATCTTCACCGGGTGCGAGTAGCCGACCGACAGGTCCAGCCTGTTGCCCTGCGCCTGCGCCTTGTAGCCGACACCGACCAGGTTCAGCCTCTTCTCGAAGCCCTTGGTCACACCCAATACCATGTTGTTGACGAGCTGGCGCATGGTGCCGCTCATCGCACTGGCTTCGTGCGATTCATTGGCGGGAGCAAAACTGACCTTGCCCGCTTCACTTTGCACTTTCACCAGCGCGGTCTGGGCCAGGGTCAAGGCGCCACCGGCGCCCTTGACGCAGATCCGATCATCATGCACCGAAACTTCGACGCCCGCAGGCACCAGCACCGGCATTTTTCCAATTCGAGACATCTGTGGTTCTCCTGTGCGCCAGCCTCAAGCCACGTAACAAAGCACTTCGCCGCCGACGCCGGAGGCGCGCGCCTTGCGGTCGGTCATCACGCCCTGGGGCGTGGTCATGATCGCGACGCCGAGTCCGTTCATCACTTCGGGAATGGCGTGGCGGCCCTTGTAGACCCGCAGGCCGGGCCGGCTAACGCGCTCGATGCGCTCAATCACTGGCCGACCGGCGTAGTACTTCAGCGCAATCTCAAGCTCGCTCTTGCCGGCGTTGCTCTTGACATGGAATCCGTCGATGTAGCCCTCGTCCTTGAGGACCTGCGCAATCGCCACCTTCACCTTGGAAGTGGGCACCGAGACGCTGGTCTTGGCCACCATTTGCGCATTGCGAATGCGGGTCAACAGATCGGCAATGGGGTCACTCATGCTCATTTGAAGTCTCCTGCCGCTTACCAGCTCGCCTTGATGACGCCGGGGATTTCCCCGGCAAACGCCATTTCGCGGATCTTTGCCCGCGCCAGGCCAAACTGCTTGAAGGTGCCGCGGGGCCGCCCGGTGATGGCGCAGCGATTCCGCTGGCGCGTCGGGTTGGCATTGCGCGGGAGTTTTTGCAGCGCCAGGCGCGCCGCGGCGCGCTCTTCCTCGCTGCGCTTGATGTCGCCTGCAACGGCCTTGAACTCGGCGTGCCTTTTCGCGTACTTGGCAACCAGCTTGTCACGTTTGAGCTCGCGCTCGATCAATGCTACTTTAGCCACACGACACCTCAGTTCTTGAACGGGAAACGGAAGCCCGCGAGCAGCGCCTTGCACTCCTCGTCGTTCTTGGCCGTCGTTGTGATGCTGATGTTGAGACCACGCAAGGTATCGATCTTGTCGTACTCGACCTCGGGGAAGATGATCTGTTCCTTGACGCCAATGTTGTAGTTGCCACGGCCGTCGAAGGCGCGCCCCGAGATGCCGCGAAAGTCGCGGGTGCGGGGCAGCGCCACGGTGACAAAGCGGTCCAGAAACTCGTACATCTGCACGCCGCGCAGCGTCACCATGCAGCCAATCGCCTGGCCCTCGCGGATCTTGAAGCCCGCAATCGCCTTCTTGGCCTTGGTCACGACCGGCTTTTGCCCGGCGATCTTGGCCAGATCGGCGACCGCGTTCTCCATCACCTTCTTGTCCGAGACCGCCTCGCTCACGCCCATGTTGAGCGTGATCTTGGTGATGCGCGGAACCTGCATCGGCGAGCTGTAGGAGAACTTCGCCATCAGTTCCGGGATCAGCTTTTCGCGATAGTGTTTTTGCAGTCGTGCCATGCTCATGCCGCCTTGATTTCTTCGCCGCTGGATTTGTAAATGCGGACCTTCTTGCCATCGGCCAGCAACTTGATGCCGACTCGATCGGCCTTGCCGGTGGCCGCGTTGTAAATGGCCAGGTTCGACTGATGCATCGGCATCGACTTCTCGATCACGCCGCCGGTCGTCCCTTTCAAGGGATTGGGCTTGGTGTGCTTTTTCACGACATTGACGCCTTCGACGACAACATGCTCTTCATCCTTGCGCAGCGCCACCTTGCCGCGCTTGCCCTTGTCGCGCCCAGCGAGCACGATGACCTGGTCGCCCTTGCGAATCTTGTTCATGCCGAGTCCTTAGACCACTTCCGGGGCCAGCGACACGATCTTCATGAACTTTTCGGTGCGCAATTCGCGCGTCACCGGTCCAAAGATGCGGGTGCCAATCGGCTCCAGCTTGTTGTTCAGCAACACCACGGCATTGCCATCGAATTTGATCAGCGAACCGTCGCTGCGGCGGATGCCCTTGGCGGTCCGAACCACCACCGCGGAATAGATCTCGCCCTTCTTGACGCGACCACGCGGAGCGGCTTCCTTGATGCTCACTTTGATGACGTCGCCGACGCTGGCGTAGCGGCGCTTGGAACCGCCCAGCACCTTGATGCACAGAACGGACTTTGCGCCTGTGTTGTCGGCGACATCTAACCGGGATTCAGCCTGGATCATTTCAAATATTCCCAACTTGTACCTGGCGCGACAAGCATCGTCGCCGGGTCAGTCTTGGGCCCGTCGTCCACGCCATGAACCACTCACGACGCTTGTGCTGGGCAGAGATTCCGCTCTTTCGAGCGAAGCCGGTGAGTATGCCAGAGTTCGTAGGGGCCGTCAAAACCAAAACCAAACCAAAGCGGCCGGCGCCGGAATTTCAGCCGGGTTCCGGCAATGTCCCGTACTGATGGGCCAGAGCGGCAAAGGCCTGGGCCTGCGGGTCGGCGCCGTTTTCCTGCAGCAGCAGCTGGCCCACCGGTTCGGCCAAAAGTGCGGCCTGCCTGGCATCGAGGAACAGCATTCTCGAGCGTCGCGCCAGCATGTCTTCGACGGTTCGGGCGTACTCGTAGCGCGCGGCAAATCGCACCATGGACTCGGTGAGACCCGGCGCAAGTTCCCGGTCCGCGCCGGGCAAACTCTGGACCTGCTCAGCTTCCGTGCCATAGGAGTGCCAACCGGGAGCCGCGCTGATCGCGGCGTGCTCGACCCTCCCGGTCGCGGCTCCGACCAGACGCAGTTCCGCCGTGGCCCCGGTCGGTCGCCGCTCGATCAGCCGCCGGTCCGCGCACTTTTCCAGCACGTCTTCCGCCATCGCGCGGTAGGTCGTCCACTTTCCCCCCGTCACTGTCACCAAGCCGCCGCGACTCACCAGCACGGTGTGTTCGCGACTCAAGCCCTTGGTGTTGTCTCCCTCGTCGTCGGGTGGCTTCACCAACGGCCGAAGCCCGACCCAGACGCTGCGCACGTCGGAGCGGCGTGGCGCCTTTTGCAGGTAGCGCGCTGACTCCTGCAGAATGAACTCGACCTCCTCGGGGAACGGCTGTGGCTCGCGATCGAGGTCGTTGCGGGGCGTGTCGGTGGTTCCAAGAATGGTCTTTCCCAGCCAGGGAACGGCAAACAGGACCCTGCCGTCTGCGGTCTTGGGTACCATCAGACCGACGCTGGCACCCAGAAATTCACGGTCGACCACCATGTGCACGCCCTGGCTCGGCGCCACCATGGGTCGCGTCGGGCGCCATTGGGGACCGCGCCGCGCCGCGCTGTCCTTCTGCCTCAACTCGTCCACCCAGACTCCGGTGGCATTGATCACGCAGCCGGCCTGCACGCGGTAGCTGCGCCCGCTCTCGCGGTCCTGGCAGACCAATCCGACCACCTTCCCGGCCTCGTGCAGCAGGTCGCTCGCAGAGCAGTAGTTCAGCACCAGCGCGCCCTGCTCGGCTGCGCTGCGGGCCAGTGCCAGCGCCAGCCGGGCGTCGTCGAACTGGCCGTCCCAATACTTCACGCCGCCTCGCAGTCCCCGGGGCTGGACGCCGGGCAACTGGCGGGTGGTTTCCTCCGCAGTCAAGAACTCGGTGGGGCCCAAGCCCGCCTTGCCCGCCAGTGCGTCGTAGAGCATCAGCCCGGCTCCGTAGAACGGCGTCTCCCACCACCGGTAGCAGGGCATGATGAACGGCAGCGGCTGCGCCAGATGGGGCGCGTTGCGCAGCAGGATCGTGCGCTCGCGCAGGGCTTCGCGAACCAGAGAAACATTGCCCTGCGCCAGATAGCGGACTCCGCCATGGACCAGTTTGGTCGCCCGCGACGAGGTGCCTTTGGCAAAGTCGTGCGATTCGACCAACAGGACGGAAAAGCCCCGCACCGCTGCGTCCAGCGCCACGCCCAGTCCGGTCGCGCCGCCGCCAACGATGGCCAGGTCATATTCGCGTGGCTCAGCCAGACGCGCCATCAGTTGCGCCCGGGAAACCGGCAGTGCTGCCAAGCTCATGACAGCCCCCAGGGCACTTCGTGCCCGGCCCCCGGGGGGCGCAGCGCGACTCGGGAGCGGCCCAGCGTCGCGCTAACTGACAGCCCCAAGGGCACTTCGTGCCCGGCCCCCAGGGGGCACAGCGCGACTCGGGAGCGGCCCAGCGTCGCGCTAACTGACAGCCCCAAGGGCACTTCGTGCCCGGCCCCCAGGGGGCACAGCGCGACTCGGGAGCGGCCCAGCGTCGCGCTCATGCGCCCGCACCGGCCCAAGACTTGGAGCGCTCCACTGCTTGCCGCCAGCGTTGCAGTTTCGCCCTGCGCCGGCCGGCATCCATGGTTGGCTCGAAGCGCCGCTCGACCGCCCATTGGGCTGAAATCTCCTCTGCATCGGCCCAGAACCGGCAAGCCAATCCCGCCAGGTAGGCCGCACCCAGCGCCGTGGTTTCCGTGACCCTGGGACGCACGACCGGGACTCCAAGATAGTCCGCCTGTAACTGCATCAGGAGGTTGTTACCCGCGGCCCCGCCATCGACGCGCAGTTCCTGCAGCGCTATGCCACTGTCGCGCGCCATGGCGGCAAAGACATCGGCGCTTTGCAGGGCGATGGCCTCCAGCGCGGCACGCGCCAGATGGGCGCGCGTCGTTCCCCGCGTCATTCCAACCACGGTGCCGCGGGCAAATCCGTCCCAGTCGGGCGCACCAAGTCCGGCAAAGGCCGGGACCAGATAGACGTCGCCGGTGTCGGCAACCGAGGCCGCCAGGGCCTCGACCTCATCGGCCGATTTGATCAATTGCAGGCCGTCCCGCAACCACTGGATGGTGGCGCCGCCCATGAATACCGACCCTTCGAGGCAGTAGGCGGTGCGGGCATCGACCCGCGCCGCTGCACCTGGGGTTCTTTCCGGCCCCTGCCAGCCGACCGTCGTCAACAATCGGTTTCGGCTCAGCACCGGGGCGCTCCCCGTATTCATCAGCATGAAGCAACCTGTGCCATAGGTGTTCTTGGCCATCCCGGGCGCAAAGCAGGCCTGCCCAAAGGTGGCGGCCTGCTGGTCTCCGGCAACGCCGGCGATCGGCAATGCCGTGCCAAGCAGCGAACTTTCGGTCTGGCCCAGCACGCCGCTGGAAGGAACGAGCTTGGGTAACACTGCGGCCGGGATATCCAGCAGCGCCAGCAGCTCATCGTCCCAGTCCATGGTGTTCAGGTTGAACAGCATGGTGCGGGATGCGTTGCTCGGGTCCGTGACATGGAGCTTGCCGCCAGTCAGGTTCCAGATCAACCAGGAATCCACGGTGCCAAAGGCCAGCTCACCCTTTTCGGCCCGGGAACGCGCGCCGGGAACATGGTCCAGCAGCCATTTCAGCTTGGTCCCGGAGAAATAGGCGTCAAGCACCAGGCCGGTTTTGCGCTGAATCAGCGCGGCCTTCCCAGCTGCTCGCAGCTCGTCGCATAGCTGCGCCGTGCGCCGGTCTTGCCAGACGATGGCGTTGGCCACCGGTTTTCCGGTCTTGCGCTCCCACAGCACCGTCGTTTCCCGCTGGTTGGTCAGCGCCAGCGCAGCGATCTGAGTCGCCGAGACGCCGGCCTCGCGCAGCACCTGCCACATCACTTCACGCTGTGAGGTCCACAGGTCGAGTGCGTTGTGCTCAACCCAGCCGGGCTGCGGGAAAATCTGCGCAAACTCCTTTTGCGCCACACCGGCGGGCCGTCCGGCTCGATCAAACAGAATCGCCCTGGAACTGGTCGTGCCCTGGTCCAGTGAAAGAATGTAGTCCATGATATTTGCGACGGAAGCAGCAAGCGTAGCGCAGAATTGCCGCACCGCTGCGGCCGCCCGCACTGCCAGTCTGGGGACTCCTGCCATGAACACCGACGATTCTCCTTCCGCATCGCACAGCGCAGGGGCCGAATGGATCAACAGCATCGCCTTCATCGGCGGCGGCAACATGGCGAGTGCATTGATCGGCGGCCTGCTGCGCCAGGGTGTGCGCAGCGCGCAAATCAAGGTGGTCGAGCCCCTTGCCGAGGCCAGAGAGCGGCTCGCCACGCAGTTCGGCGTGCTGGCCCAGGTTTCGGCCGGGCCGAATCTTCGCGGCACCGGCCTTGTCGTCTGGGCCGTCAAGCCGCAGACTTTTCAGGACGCGGCGCAGCCAGTCGCCGCCTACACCAAAGACAGCTTGCACCTTAGCGTGGCAGCCGGCATCCGCAGCGACAGCATGGCGCTCTGGCTGGGCACGGAACGGGTGATCCGCGCCATGCCGAACACGCCGGCCTTGATTGGAAAGGGCATTACAGCCCTTTTTGCGCGGCCACCGGTCGGCGCGGCAGAGCGGCAACTGGTCGAACGCCTGATCGCGCCCACAGGAGAGTTGCTCTGGGTCGATCAGGAAGGCTTGTTGGACTCGGTCACAGCCTTGTCCGGATCGGGCCCGGCCTACGTCTACTATTTCATTGAAGCCATGACACAGGCCGGAACCGAAATGGGCCTGTCGAGCGAGCAGGCTCAGAAGCTGGCGATCGCCACCTTTGCCGGCGCCTCGGCCCTGGCCCAGTGCGCGGGTGAAACGCCTTATGCCCTGCGCCAGCGCGTGACATCGAAGGGCGGAACCACCCATGCGGCGATCTCCTCCATGGAGCGCGATGGCCTGAACGCGATCCTGATTCGCGCCCTGCAAGCAGCCCGGCTGCGGGCGGAGGAAATGGGCCGGGAGTTTGGCGCGAACGGGTGACCGTGCTTTGCCGTTACAGATAGCTGGCGGCAACGCCGGCAAAAACAGCAAAACCCAGCCAGTGATTCAGGCGAAACGCCTTGAAACAGCCGTCCCGCCCCCGGTTACGAATCAGCTGGTAATGCCAGACCGCTTGAGTCGCCGCCGCGCCGAAACCGAACCAGTACGCCCAGTTCCGCGCCAGCGGCCAAAGCGCGGCGGTCCAGAGGATCAGGTAGGCACAGTAGCAGCCCATGACCACCGGAACATCCAAGCGACCCAGAGTGATGGCCGAGGTCTTCATGCCAATGCGCAGGTCGTCGTCGCGATCGACCATCGCGTACTCGGTGTCGTAGGCAACCACCCAGAACAGATTGGCCAATAACAGCAGCCAGGCCAGCGGTGGCACCTGCCCCTGAACGGCGGCAAATGCCATCGGGATGCCAAAGCTGAAGGCGACACCCAGCACCGCCTGCGGCATGGAGAAGAAACGCTTGGTGTAGGGATAGAGGAGCGTCAGCGCAAGCGCCAGCACCGACCAGAACACTGCGACGCGATGGGTCGTCAGCACCAGCAGAAAGGCCAGAAAGGCCAGCAGCGCCCCAAGTGCAAGCGCCTCTCGGACGGTAACCACGCCGCGCGTCACCGGTCGCATCGCGGTGCGCTTCACATGACGGTCGTAATCGCGATCAACGACATCGTTGACGCAGCAACCCGCGCTTCGCATCAGAATCGTTCCAAGCACAAACACGCTCAGCAGATGCCAACCAGGGAAGCCCCCTGCGGCGATCCAGAGTGCGCTCAAGGAAGGCCATAACAGCAGCAACCATCCGGCCGGGCGGTCCCAGCGGATCAGTTCCAGGTACAGCCGCAGGCGTTCCGGCATTTGCGGCGCCTCAGGACAGGCGCGCGACGCCGGGCAACTCGCAGGCGTAAATCGCGTTGCGCAGCGCCGCGATCGCTTCATACCGAGTGAAACTGCGGCGCCAGGTAAGTACGACACGCCGTGTCGGTGCAGCCCCCCCAGGCCCACCCACCACGGCCAGGTACTTGACAAACGGCGGCCGGCCCGCAGCTTGAGCACGCCGCCCTGGCGAGCGCCTGCTCGCATCCTCCCTAGGCACACCCAGGCGCGGCACCAGGGTCACGCCCATGCCGGCGGCAACCATATGTTTGATGGTTTCGAGCGACGAGCCCTCGAAACTCTTGCTGATGCCGGTGGCGTCGCTGGAGAAGTGGGCGAACTCCGGGCAGACCTCCAGCACATGGTCGCGAAAGCAATGCCCGGTGCCAAGCAGCAGCATGGTTTCGGATTTCAGCGCCTGCGCCGTGACCTTGCTCTTGCTTGCCAGCGCATGGTTGCTCGGCACCGCCGCCATGAAGGGCTCGTCATACAGCGGCGCAACAGCCAGGCCGGCGTCCGGGAACGGCTCGGCCAGGATTGCGCAGTCAAGCTCGCCGCTGCGCAGCATGTCCAACAGCCTGACGGTGAAGTTTTCCTGCAGCAGCAACGGCATCTGCGGCGTGCGCGAAATCATCTGCGGCACCAGATCGGGCAACAGGTAGGGCGCGATGGTGTAAATCAGGCCCAGGCGCAGCGGCCCGGCCAGCGGATCCTTGCCGCGCCGGGCAATCTCGCGCACCTGCGCCGCCTGCTCCAGCACGGATTGCGCCTGGCGCACGATCTCGTCGCCGAGCGGCGTGAGCGTCACCTCGTTCACGTTGCGCTCGAACAGCTTGACGCCCAGCTCCTGCTCCAGTTTCTTCACCGCCACCGACAGCGTGGGTTGCGACACATGGCAGGCCACGGCCGCTTTGCCGAAATGTCTTTCACGGGCAAGTGCGACGATGTACTTGAGTTCGGTCAAAGTCATGCCCGAATTGTCCAGTGAATCAGTGCGGGTCTTGTTCGGCGCTTCAGGCCTTCAGGAACTCGGCACGGCCACCGAGCCAGCGCGCGACGTGCCGCTGAGCCAGCTGCGGGAAATGGTCGAGCATGCAGGCAGCGAGCGAGCGCGCCCATTCAAGCCAAATCAGGTCGGTCGCCAGGTCGGCGAAACGCAGCAGAGCCGCACCCGACTGGCGCGCGCCGAGAAACTCGCCGGGTCCTCGTATCTCCAGATCGCGCCGGGCGATTTCGAAGCCGTCACTGGTTTCCACCATCGCCTTAAGCCGCTCGCGCGCAGCTTCACCCAGGCGCGGGCCGTCCCCGGTGGAGAACAGCAGCACGCAGGCCGACGCCGACGCGCCGCGGCCAACCCGACCGCGCAGCTGATGCAATTGGCTGAGACCAAAACGCTCGGCATGCTCGATCACCATCAGCGAGGCGTTCGGCACGTCAACGCCGACCTCGATCACCGTGGTGCTGACCAGTACCGCCATCTGGCCGCCCGTGAACAGCGACATGACGGCCCTTTTCTCGGCGGCCGGCACGCGCGAGTGCAGCAGGCCGACCATGACGCCAGGCAGCGCCTGGGTCAGCGCGGCATGGGTCTGCGTCGCATTGGTCAAGTCCAGCGCCTCACTTTCCTCAATCAGCGGGCAGACCCAATAGACCTGTCTGCCCTGCTCGAGCTGGTTTCTTATTCGTAGCACGACTTCATCGCGCCGGCTCTCGGCGACCAGCTTGGTCAGCACCGGGGTGCGACCCGGCGGCAATTCGTCGATGACCGACAGGTCCAGATCGGCGTAGTAGGTCATTGCCAGGGTTCGCGGGATCGGGGTCGCCGTCATCATCAGCAGATGCGGCTCCAGCCCTGGCGCGTTCATCTTGTCGCGCAGGGCCAGGCGCTGCGCCACGCCAAATCGGTGCTGCTCGTCGATGATGACCAGCGCCAGGTTGCTGAACCGCACAAGCTCCTGAATCACCGCATGGGTTCCCACCACCAGTCCGGCGCTGCCGTCGGCAATGCGCGCCAGCATCGCGGCGCGTTCCTTGCGCTTCATGCTGCCGGTCAGCCAGGCCACCGACACGCCCAGCGGTTCAAGCCAGCCGATCAATTTGCGGAAATGCTGCTCGGCGAGAATCTCCGTCGGCGCCATCAGCGCGCACTGGTAACCCGCTTCGATGCAGACGGCCGCACCCAATGCCGCGACCACCGTCTTGCCGGAACCCACGTCGCCCTGCAACAGTCGATTCATCGGTTTGTTCTGGCCCATGTCGGCGGTGATCTCTCTGGTCACTTGCTGCTGCGCCTTGGTCAAGGTAAAGGGCAGACTGGAGCGCAGTTTTTGCTGCAAGCCGCTCGGCCGCACCGGCAATTGCGGCGCCTGCCGGCGATCACGCTGACGACGCGATTCGAGCTGCGACAGTTGCTGCGCCAACAGTTCCTCGGCCTTGAGGCGCTCCCAGGCCGGATGAGTTTGATCTTCCAGCGTCGCCAGGGCCAGGTCCGGCACCGGTCGATGCAGGAACTGCAGGGCCTGGGCCAGCGGCCAGCGCGGCCAGTCCTGCAACGGCCGCTGCGCGCAGAGGGCACGCGCCGCGTCCGGCTCGGGCAGAGTCTCACTCAGGTCGGCCCGCGCCAGCGCCCCCTGCACCACACGGCGCAGATAGGCCTGCGGCAGCCCGGCCACGGTCGAATAGACGGGAGTCAGGGCACTCGGCAGCGGGGTTGTTGCGCTCTTGCAGCTCGGGTGCATCATCTGCCAGCCCATGGGGCCGCCGCTGAGCGGGCCCATGGCTCGAATACTGTGACCGACCGCCAATGCCTTTTGCTGCGACGGATAGAAATTGAAGAAGCGCAGCACACAGGTGTCGCTGCCGTCATCGACAGTGACCAGCAACTGGCGCCTGGGTCGATAGACGACCTGTTGCGCCGTGACCCTGGCCTCGATCTGCACCGTGTCGCCGTCGCGAGCATTGCTCAAGCGTGTGATGCGGGTCTCGTCCTCGTAGCGCAATGGCAGATGCAGCGCGAGGTCGATATCACGCTTCAAGCCCAGTTTGAGCAGCCCCTTCTCAGGGGCCGACAGGGTTGGCGTGGCCGGCATGGGAGAATTCTGCCCGTTCCTGGCCGGGTCGCTTTCAACATTCACGGGTCGAGTTAGCCGCTGGCTGGATTTCTTGGTACGGGTCTGTCCGGCCCTCAAGCGACATGCGCCTTTTCACGGTTGACGACTTCGACTTTGCCTTGCCGAGCGAGCTGGTGGCCCAGCATCCGGTCGCGGTACGCAGCGCCTCGCGCCTGCTGGACGGCCGCTCATCGGTGCCGATGGATTGCAGTTTTTCCGACCTGCCTGAATTGCTAAGTCCGGGCGATCTTCTGGTGTTCAACGACACCAAGGTCATCAAGGCGCGCCTGCTGGGCGAGAAACCCAGCGGCGGCAAGCTCGAGATCCTGATCGAGCGTGTCCTGGATGGAGGCGAGGTGCTGGCCCACATGAAGGTCAGCCGGAAGCCCAGGATCGGAACCGAGCTTCTCATGCAAGGCGGCTTTTATGCCCGTCTGCTGGGACGCTGGCCCGAAACACAAGGCCCACTGTTTCGCCTGGCACTGAGCAATGACGCCGGTGACAACCCGTTCACGCTGATGGAACGGCACGGTCATGTGCCGCTGCCGCCCTACATCGAGCATGCCGATTCGAGCGAGGACGAGCAGCGCTATCAGACGGTGTTCGCGCGCCATCCGGGCGCGGTGGCCGCACCGACAGCGGCGCTGCATTTCGACCAAGCGGTGCTGAACGCACTGCGTGAACGCGGCGTTCGGCTCGCCAGCTTGACGCTGCATGTGGGCGCCGGCACGTTTGCGCCGGTCAAGGCGCGCAACATCAGCGAACATGTGATGCACAGCGAGTGGTACGACATTCCGGCAGCCACGCTGGACGCGATCGAAGCCACGCGCAGCAGCGGCGGGCGCATCGTCGCGGTCGGCACGACCACCACGCGCACGCTCGAATCCTGGGCACGCGACGGCTTGACCCGCGGCGAAACGCGCATCTTCATCACACCGGGTTTCGAGTTCAAGGTAGTGGACTGTCTGCTCACCAACTTTCACCTGCCGCGCAGCACGCTGTTGATGCTGGTCAGCGCCTTTGCCGGTCACGCGCACATCCTGCGCCTGTACCGGCACGCCATCGATCAGCGCTATCGCTTCTTCAGTTATGGCGACGCCATGCTGCTTCAAAGACAATTCCAACATGCTGAAGTTTGAACTGCTGGCAACCGATTCCGGCGACGCCGCGGGCGGCAGCCGCCTTGCCTCGCAGGCACGGCGCGGCCGTCTGACGTTGAACCATGGGGTCGTGCAAACGCCGGTCTTCATGCCGGTCGGCACCTACGGCACGGTCAAGGGGGTCCTGCCAAGCAGCCTTGAGGAAATGGGCGCGCAGATCATCCTCGGCAACACCTTTCACCTTTGGTTGCGGCCCGGAATGGAGGTGCTGGCGCAGTTCGGCGGTCTGCACCAGTTTGAGCGCTGGAGCCGACCGATCCTGACCGATTCGGGTGGCTTTCAGGTCTGGTCGCTCGGTGGCAGCGACGGCACGGGGCGCAAGATCAGTGAGGAAGGCGTTCACTTCGCCTCCCCCGTGAATGGCGACAAGCTGTTTCTCACGCCCGAGCTCAGCATGCAGCTGCAGACCAGGCTGAACAGCGACATCGTGATGCAGTTCGACGAGTGCACCCCATACCAGAGCCAGGGCGAGCTCACCAGCGAGGCGCAAGCGCGGGCCTCGATGGAACTCAGTCTGCGCTGGGCGCAGCGTTGTGTCGCCGAGTTCGCTCGCCAAGAGAATC
This sequence comes from Burkholderiaceae bacterium, assembly GCA_038901755.1. Taxonomy (GTDB): domain Bacteria; phylum Pseudomonadota; class Gammaproteobacteria; order Burkholderiales; family Burkholderiaceae_C; genus JBCKPE01. The sequence goes on from JBCKPH010000010.1 coordinate 31,015, forward strand.
CGAACGCACTGTTTGGCATCGTTCAGGGCGGTATGTTTGAGGCGCTGCGCGACGAGTCCGCGCAGACGCTGGCCGAGCTGGACCTGAGCGGCTATGCGATTGGCGGGGTCAGCGTCGGCGAGCCGAAAGAGGAGATGCTGCGCATCATGGCGCGCACGCCGCAACGCTTGCCGGCGCACAAACCGCGCTACCTGATGGGTGTCGGCACGCCGGAAGACCTGGTGCAGGGCGTGGCTGACGGCGTCGACATGTTCGACTGCGTCCTGCCGACACGCAACGCTCGCAATGGGCACCTGTTCACGCGCTTTGGCGACCTGAAGATTCGCAATGCGCGGCACAGGACGGATGAGCAGCCGCTTGACGCCACTTGCACGTGCTACGCCTGCAAGGGCAGCACGCTCGGAGGCGGCAGCGTCAGCGGCGGCTTCAGCCGCGCCTACCTGCATCACCTGGACCGCTGCGGCGAAATGCTGGGCCCCATGCTCAACAGCATCCACAACCTGCATTACTACCTGAACCTGATGCAGGAGATGCGCGACGCGCTCGACGCGGGCCGCTTTTGCGCCTGGCGCGCCCAGTTCGGTGCTGACCGCGCTCGCGGCATCCTGTGACCGGGCGGCCGGCATACAGACGGCTCCGGTCCTATACTGACCCGAGGCCAGTTGTTTGCCCGCCCCGGCAATCCGGGTGCGTGCAGCCGATCCCGCAACATCCCCTCGGGAGATCAGCGATATGAATCAGCGGTTGACGCGCCGTTCGCTTGCGCTCGCACTGTGGGCCACAGCCATGATGCCCGCGCGCGCGCAGCAAAAGCCGGCGCGCATTGCCTGGATCTCACCGACCCGCGCTTCCGATGGCTCGCTTTTCCTGGAGGAGTTGCGCGCTGGTCTGCGTGAGCTTGGCTACACCGAGGGGCGCGACCTGGTTCTGGATGCCTATTGGGGTGAAGACTCGCCTGCCCAGGTCGAAAAGATGGCGCTGCAGGCGGTGGCGAGCAACCCCAGCGTCATTGTCACGCAGGGGTCGGCCGTTCATGCGGCGCGCAAGGCCACCAGCACGATTCCGATCGTCTTCGGTTTCAGCGGCGACCCGGTTGAAGCCGAGTTGGTGCAAAGCTTTGCCCATCCGGGGCGCAATCTCACCGGCATATCCTATCTGACGATCGAACTGGTCGGCAAACGCATGCAATTGCTCAAGGAGGTGTTGCCCCATGTTCGGCGCGTCGCGGTAATCGCGTTTCCGCAGCACCCGGGCGACCCCAAGGAACAGCGCGCGTCGGAGGCGGCGGCCACCACCCTGGGCCTGACACTGGAGTTCTTCGAGGCCCGCACCGCTGCCGATCTGGCCGCCGCGCTCGGCCTGATCGAGAAGTCGCGCAACGAGGCGGTGATGGCGTTTCCAGTGCAAACCGTCATCACCGCCCGTGCAAGCATGGCCGAATGGTCGCTGCGCCGCCGGATCCCGATCATTTCCGGCTGGTCGCAGTTTGCCGAAGGCGGCAACCTGATGTCCTATGGCCCGAATCTGCGCGCCACGAGTTTTCGCCTGGCCAATTTTGTCGACCGGATACTCAAGGGCAGCAAGCCGTCCGACCTACCGGTTGAGCAGCCGGTGCGGGTCGAACTTGTCATCAACGCCAGAACCGCCAAGGCCCTCGGCATCACGATTCCGCCGGCGGTTCTGCTGCGGGCGGACAAGGTCATTGAATGAACGAGAGCCCTGAAATTGCCACCAGTGCGGCTCCGGTCCAGGCTGAGAAATCCATACTTTTCCTAGCATGATCCATGTATACTGATTCACACATTGATGATCGAAGGTCGTTGCCATGAAGGCCATCGTTGCCGAACGCGGGCAAGTCACCATACCAAAACTGCTGCGCGACAAGCTGGGCATTCGCTCCGGAACCTTGCTTGAGTTTTCCGCTCGCAACGGCACGCTGATCGCACACAAGGCTGAGACCGATCCGGTGTCCAGCGTGTATGGCTGTTTGAAACGGAAGATGAACACGGACCGCTTCATTCGTGATCTGCGCGGAGATGCCCGAAAGTGATCACCGCGGTGGACACCAGTGTGCTGATCGACGTGTTTGGCGCCGACCCGCAATTCGGTGCCGCGTCGGCCAAGGCGTTGCGAAAGTGCCTCAATGAGGGCGCGATCATGGCCTGCGATGTGGTGTGGAGCGAAACGCGCGCCGCATTTCCGAACGACGAGAGCTTTCTTCGCGCCATGCGCGCGCTGGGTATCGAGTTTTCAGCGTTGCAGGCGCCAGCGGCTACCTTGTCCGGAGTCGGCTGGAAAAAGTACCATGCCGGCGGCGGTCGGCGCGAACGCGTGATGGCGGACTTCATGATCGGCGCGCACGCGGCCACCCAGTGCGACCGGCTGCTGACACGTGACAGGGGCTACTTCCGCAAATACTTCAGCAGCCTGGCCGTGCTGGAGCCCGCGGAATGATCCGCCGCTGGCGCCTGTTCCCGAAGTACGCGACGCTGATCATTGCGCTGGTGGCGAGCATGTTGATCGCCAGTGGCGCGATCGGCCTCTACTTCTCCTACCGCGAGAACCAGGACCACCTGCTGGCGCTGCAGGAGGAAAAGGCGAACGGAGCGGCAACTCGCATCGAGCAGTATGTGCTGGACATCCAGCAGCAGCTGAGCTGGACCGCCCTGCCCAGGGTTGACGCCGGCGCCGACCCTCTGGAGGCGCGGCGCATTGAGTACCTGAAACTGCTGCGTCAAGCGCCGGCCATCACCGAGGTGGTGTGGGTCGATGCCGACGGCAAAGAGCAGATGCGGGTGTCGAGGTTGGCGATGGACGCGCTCACCAGCGGCACCGAGATGTCGCGGGAGCCGAAGTTTCTCGAAGCGAAGGCCGGCAAGATCCATTACAGCCCGGTTTACTTTCGCAAGGGCACCGAACCGTACATGACGATCTCGCGCCCGGCCGGCCCGGGTGGCGGCGTGACGGTGGCCGAAGTCAATCTGAAGTTCGTCTGGGAGGTGGTATCGCGCATCAAGATTGGCCAGGCCGGACTGGCCTACGCGGTGGACGCCAACGCCACGCTGATCGCGCATCCGGACATCAGCCTGGTGTTGAAAAAGACCGACATGAGGTCACTGCCCCAAGTTGCGGCCCTGGCCTCGGCACAGGCGCAGGCAACATCGCTTGGGCGCAACCTGAAGGGTGAGCAGGTCTTTTCGGCGCACGCCACGATACCGACGCTGCGCTGGACCGTGTTTGTCGAGGCGCCGCGCGCCGAGATCCTGGCCCCGCTGTTCACCACCCTTCTGCGCATGGCGCTGGTGCTGGCTGCCGCGCTTGCCCTCTCCATGGCGGCGAGCTTTTTCCTGGCGCGCGCGCTGGTGCGGCCGTTGCGGGCCTTGCAGGCTGGCGCCGAGCGCATCGGCGCGGGCGAGCTGGACCAGCGCATTGACGTGCGCACCGGTGACGAGCTCGAAGGCCTGGCCGACCAGTTCAACCGCATGACGGCGCAACTGGGCGAGTCATATGCCGGGCTGGAGCGCAAGGTCGAGCAGCGCACCGCCGAGGTCACCGAATCGCTTGCATACCAGACCGCCATCAGCGACGTGCTGCGTGTGATCAGCGAATCCCCGACCGACGTGTCGCCGGTGTTCGAAGCCATCATGGACAGCGCGAGGCATCTGCTTGGCAGCTCGATGAGTGGGGTGTTCCGGTTTGATGGCCAACTACTGCACCTTGTCGCGTCACGCAACTGGTCGGAGGAAGCCCTGATCCACGGCAAGCAGTCGTACCCCTGCGCGCCCAGCGCGGGCCGGCTGTCCGGGCGCGTCATTCTGACTCGCCAGACCGTGTCGATTGAGGACGCGCTGGCCGACCCGTCCTACGACCTTGGAACTGCAAGCACGAGTGGCTGGCGCCGCATGCTTGGCACACCATTGCTGAAGGATGGCGCGCCGATTGGCGTGCTCAACATGGCATGGGCCGAGCCCGGCCCGACACCGCAAAAGCAGGCGGACCTGCTCAGGACCTTTGCTGACCAGGCGGTGATCGCGATCGAGAACGTCCGGCTGGTCAACGAGACCAAGGAGGCGCTCGAGCAGCAGCGGGCCTCGGCCGCCGTGCTGGGCGCGATCAGCAGCTCGATCGAGAACACCCGCCCGGTCTTTGAGGCCATCCTGGCCAGCTGCCAACATCTGTTCGAGGGCCACCTGGTGGGCCTGACCCTGGTCAGCCCCGACCAGCGGGTGCAACTGGCGGCCTATCACGGCCCTAACGAGGCCGCGATGCGGCAACTCTACCCGTTGCCGCTGGACCGCAGCAGTGGCACGGGTTGCGCGATTCTCGATGCAACCGTGGTCCAGTATTCGGATAGCGACCCTGCGGCCGGCATGCCCAGAGGCGTGAAAGGCGGGGCTGAAATACTCGGCTTTCATTCCATCGTGTTTGCTCCGCTGATGTCCGAGGGGCGCGGCATTGGTGCACTGTGGGTCGGGCGGCTGGCCAGCGGGCCATTCCATGACAAACAGGTCACGCTGCTCAAAACTTTCGCCGACCAGGCCGTGATCGCGATCCAGAATGCGCGCCTGTTCCATGAGATCCAGGACAAGAGCCAGCAGCTCGAGCTGGCCAACAAGCACAAGTCGGAGTTTCTGGCGAACATGTCGCACGAACTTCGCACGCCGCTGAACGCCATCATCGGCTTTTCCGAGGTGCTTGCCGAGCAGATGTTCGGCGAAGTGAGTGACAAGCAGCTTGAGTACTTGAAGGACATCCACAGTTCCGGCCAACACCTGCTGTCGCTCATCAACGACATCCTGGACCTGTCCAAGATCGAGGCTGGCCGCATGGAGCTCGATCTCACGGCCTTCAACCTGCCGCTGCTGCTGGACAACTGCACGATCCTGGTCCGTGAGCGGGCGCTGCGCCATGGCCTGACGCTGCGGCTTGCCGTCGAGGATGGCGTTGGCGATTGGGTCGCCGACGAGCGCAAGGTCAAGCAGATCATCATCAACCTGCTGTCCAATGCGGTCAAGTTCACCCCCGCCGGTGGCTCGGTCACGCTCAAGGCAAGACAAGTTGAACCGGAACCGGGCGCGGCCGGAACACCGATGGTTGAAATTGCGGTGATGGACACGGGCGTGGGCATCGCCGCCGATCAGCAGGCCCTGGTGTTCGAGGAGTTTCGCCAGGCCGGGGGCGACTACCTGCGCAAGTCCGAGGGGACCGGCCTGGGCCTGTCGCTGGCCAAGAGTTTCGTCGAGTTGCACGGCGGGAAAATCCGCTTGCAAAGCGAGATCGGCAAGGGCTCGACCTTTGCCTTTTACCTGCCGCAACGCACACTGGAGGCGCTATGACCAAGATCCTGATCGTCGAGGACAACGAAAAAAACATGAAGCTGGTGCGCGACGTGCTGCAGTTCAAGGGCTACACGACGCTGGAAGCGGAAACCGGCATGGACGGGGTCAGCCAGGCCATTGAGCACCGGCCCGACCTGATCCTGATGGACATTCAATTGCCCGACATCGACGGCATTGAGGCGCTGCGACTGATCCGCCAGAACCGCGCGCTCGACACCGTCCCGGTGCTGGCCGTGTCGGCCTCGGTCATGCCCGATGACCGGCAAAAAATCGTGACCTCGGGCTTTGACGCCTTCATCTCGAAGCCGATCAACATCAAGCAGTTCATCGAGACCGTGCAGCGCTTTGTCGCGTCGGGTAGAACGACCCCATGAGGTCCAAAATTCTGGTGGTTGACGACGTGGCGATGAACGTCAAGCTGCTGGCCGACCTGCTGGGCGTCAAGGGCTACCAGACCGTCACCGCCTCCTCGGGAATCGAGGCGCTGGCCAAACTGGAAGCGGAGGCTCCAGACCTGATCTTGCTCGACGTGATGATGCCCGGCATGAGCGGTTACGAGGTGTGCCAGGCGATTCGTGCCAATCCGGCACACAGCATGTTGCCGATCGTTCTGGTGACGGCGCTCGATCCGGCGAAGGAGCGGGCCAAGGGGTTGGAGGCCGGCGCCGACGACTTTTTGACGAAACCGGTGAATCAGGCGGAATTGCTGGCCCGGGTCAAGTCGCTGCTGCGCATCAAGGACCTGTACGACGAGGTGATGCGGCAAAAGGCCGAGCTGTCAGACTGGAACAGGACCCTCGAAGCCCGCGTTGCCGAAGGCGTCAAGCAGCTGGAACAGGTCGGTCGCCTGAAGCGTTTCTTCTCGCCGCACCTGGCCGATTTGATCGTCGCCGGTGGCGCCGATGATCCGCTGAAGAGCCACCGGCGCGAGATCACCGTTGTGTTTCTCGATCTGCGCGGCTTCACCGCCTTCACCGAGACGGCCGACCCGGAGGAGGTGATGGGCGTGCTCGGCGAATACCACGCCGCCATAGGGCAGTTGATCCTGCAGCATGAAGGCACATTGGAACGGTTCTCGGGCGACGGCATCATGGTTTTCTTCAACGACCCGGTGCGCATCGACGACCCGGCAGCGCGCGCGGCGCGCATGGCGCTGGCCATGCAAGAAGAGATGAGCCGGCTCAGCGGCGGATGGAAGAAGCGCGGCTACGACCTGCTGATGGGGGTCGGCATCGCCCAGGGCTTCGCCACCATCGGTGGCATTGGTTTTCCTGGCCGCATTGACTATGGCGCCATCGGCACCGTGACGAATCTGGCGGCGCGGCTTTGTGGCGAAGCCAAGGGCGGCGAGGTGCTGCTCTCGCAACGGGTCATGGGGGCGTTGCCGGAAGAGTTCCGCAGCGAGCCGGCCGGAGACTTGAACCTGAAGGGCTTCCAGCGACCGGTGCCGGCTTTTCGCCTGCTGGCGCCCTAGCGCTGCTGCGCATCCCTGGGAAAGACCGGGCCGGATCGACTTCATTAGTTCGCCTAATCCCCGGCGACAAATATTCATTTCGCTGATTGAATCGCGCCTTCCGGCGCAGAATCCGGCCCACAGCGATGCCATGCGCCTCGGGCGCGGGCGTCGCCACGGACCCCAAGCTCAGCGGAAGGAGTATTCAACATGCGAATCGGCGTTCCCAAGGAAATCAAAAACCACGAATACCGGGTCGGCCTGACACCGGCCAGCGTGCGTGAATTGACCAGCCACGGTCATGAAGTCTGGGTGCAGCAGGAGGCGGGTTCGGCCATCGGCCTGAGCAACCAGCACTATGCAGCGGTCGGCGCGCGCATCGTCGCCGAGGTCAGCGAAATCTTTGCCGCGGTCGACATGGTGGTCAAGGTCAAGGAGCCCCAACCCGGCGAATGCGCGATGCTGCGTCCGGGACAGATCCTCTACACCTACCTGCACCTGGCCCCGGACCCGGAGCAGACCGCGGCGCTGATCAAGTCTGGCGCGGTCTGCATTGCCTACGAAACGATCACCGGCGCTGGCGGCGGCTTGCCCCTGCTCGCGCCCATGAGTGAAGTCGCCGGACGCATGGCGATCCAGGCCGGCGCCGCGCACCTGGAAAAATCCAAAGGCGGCATGGGCCTGCTGCTCGGTGGTGTTCCGGGTGTTGCGCCGGGCCATGTGGTGATCATCGGCGCCGGCGTGGTCGGCACCAACGCGTTGCAAATGGCGCTTGGCGCCGGCGCCCGTGTCACCGTGCTGGACAAAAACGTTGATCGCCTGCGGCAACTTGATCTGGTCTTCGGCAATCGCATCAGCACGCTTTTCTCCAATGCGCAATCAATTGAGGAGTCGGTGCTTGACGCCGATCTGGTGGTTGGCGGCGTGCTGGTGCCGGGTGCCGCGGCGCCCAAACTGGTGACCCGCAGCATGATTTCGCGCATGAAGAAGGGCTCGGTCGTGGTCGACGTCGCGATCGACCAGGGCGGCTGCTTCGAGACCTCGCACGCGACCACCCATGACGATCCGACCTATCTGGTCGACGGCGTTGTGCATTACTGTGTTGCCAACATGCCCGGCGCGGTGGCCCGCACTTCGACCTTCGCCCTGAACAACGCGACCATCGGGCACGCGCTGGCCCTGGCCAACAAGGGCTGGAAAGAAGCCCTGCGCGCCGACCCGCATTTGCGCAACGGCCTGAACGTTTGCCAGGGCAAGGTCACTTACCAGGCGGTCGCCACCGCGCTCGGGCTGGACTACTCGCCGGTCGACTCGCTGCTTTGATACGGTTTTGCGTTCAAAGATTCAGATATGTCGCACCGGTGGGCGGCTCAGCCCGTAACGCAAGTACCTGCGAAGCTGCACAGTG
>JBCKPH010000011.1:0-37671 GCA_038901755.1 Burkholderiaceae bacterium
CCAGAATGCGGAGTAGGGAATGAACTCTATGTGACGCCTCAATTCCAGGCATGCACGGCCCTTTGCGCTAAGTGTCTCGCGCGCTGCCTGGACCCTCTTCCACGTACTGGTGATGTCTAGGTGAAGTGTTGCTTCTTCTTCTCCGAAGTATCTTGCATAGGCGGCGAGCACGTCTCTCGGCAGTTCGGGATCTAATAGGATCAGGTGCACTCGCCGGCCAGAGTTCGAGATTGCGCACAGTGTGTCGAGCATTTGGTGTTGTTCTATGGTGAACGCAAGCCAGTGGCCGATGTACCGCAGGCTGCTCTTCGTCGAATTCAGGTAGTCACCAAACGGTAGCGGACGATCGCGCGCGTAACTCTCGCGGCTGGGGTAAAAGTTTCTGATTCCGACTTTGAGGATTCGCGCGAACCATTTCCTAACTGACCAGCACTTGCGCGCGGGTTTCCACAGCTTCACCGTGACCCAAACGCCCAGCGTGCCAAGAATTGACCCTGCGACAAGGTGCGCAAGTATCAGCTCGGTGACATGCTTGAGAAGGTCAACCATAGTTGTTTGCGCGCTGGTAAGAGTAGGCAGACTAGACTTGCGGTGTGGCAAGCACTACGAGGTAGCGGCCTATGCCGGAAAACAGGGTCGAGGCGATGCGATCCACTATCGCCGTTCCTGGCAGGTCCCAGTCACCGTGGTGTACTTGTAGTCGTTCAATGCTGAAGCATGGAGACATCGCGGTGTCCAACGCCCTCGCAGAGTAGTTCTTCTGGTAGCCATATTGCCATCTGCGGAGCGCTTGCCGAACGAGGCGATCAATGTACATCAGTGAGTAAGTGTTTGATGTCGTTATGAGTACGCGCGCCGATGATCGGCATATCGAGCGAAGAGTGGCGAGCGCTTCTTTTTCGTTTCGGATGTGCTCGATGATGCCGCATGCAATCACGGTATCGGCTGTTGCGATGTAGTCCGAAAGTTCCGTAATGTCGGCGACTGCGAACTGACTGGCTCGAAACGCCGCGCATTTCTGCTTTGCTCGATTGATTGCTCTCGCGGAGCGGTCAAGGCCGCGATAGGTTCGTATGGTCCAGGTCGGGTCGGCAAACAGTGCATTGGCAAGACTGCCGTCGCCGCACCCTACCTCAACAACATCGCCGAGATCGCGATGCTCGCCGACAACAGCTCGTAGTGCAGAGAGTCGCTTCGTCGCGCGCCGCGCTCGTTCTGCTGGGTTCCTATAGCTATCGACACGCCAGATGTCCTCCCAAACGTAGTCTTCTTGTTTCGCCATGGCTTAGGTTGTTCGCAACATTTTAGGTGTCAGGGCAGCCATTGCCGCAAAGCCGCCTGGCCCCCAGGCGGCTTTGCCACGGCCCACGAAGAACCGCAACCGAGGGCCGACCCTGCCTACGCGAGCGCAAGCGCTCCCGCAGCGCAGGCGCGGCAGCGTACAGATCTCGGGATACGCCATCAGGTTTGCAGCACTGCGCCGGGGCAATTGCCTCAGACCAGGGATTCGGCGGGCTGCCTTTGCAGCATGGCCAGGCTGCTGGCGATCGTCTTTCTCAGCTCCCGCCGGTCGCAGATCATGTCGATTGCTCCTTTTTGCTGCAGGAACTCGGCACGCTGGAAACCTTCTGGCAGGGTCACGCGCACTGTCGATTCAATGACCCGTGGCCCGGCGAATCCGATCAGCGCCTTGGGCTCGGCGATCACGATGTCGCCGAGAAAGGCAAATCCGGCGCTGACGCCCCCCATGGTCGGATCGGTCAAGACACTGATGTAAGGCAGTCGCTTCTTGGCCAGGCGGGTCAGCGCGGAATTGGTCTTGGCCATTTGCATGAGGCTGAACAGGCCCTCCTGCATGCGCGCGCCGCCCGTTGCCGTGAAACACACGAAGGGTACCTTCTGTTCAATCGCGGCATGGACGCCACGGACGAAGCGTTCGCCAACCACCGAGCCCATGCTGCCGCCCATGAAGTCAAACTCGAAACATGCCGCAACGATGCCTATGCCGTGCACTGAGCCCCCAATGACGACCAGCGAATCGGTCTCGCCGGTGTTTTCCAGGGCCTCTTTCAGCCGTTCCGGATACTTTCGGCTGTCCTTGAACTTGAGCGGGTCAATCGGAAGGACTTCCTGGCCAATTTCGTATCGACCTTCAGCATCAAGAAAGGCGTCGAGCCGAGCCCGCGCGCCAATCCGGTGGTGGTGGCTGCAGGTCGGACAAACGTTCTGGTTCTTTTCCAGATCTGTCTTGTACAGCACCGCCTCGCAGCTCGGGCACTTGACCCACAGGCCCTCGGGCACGGTGCGACGGCCGCTTGGGTCGGTCCTTTGAATTTTCGGAGGCAGCAGCTTTTCAAGCCAACTCATGGTGAGTACTCCAGTCCTGCGCAGATTATCACTAACGGTCCATCCCGCGCCGGATTTCGCTGAGGAAAGCCTGAATCGTCGCAGTCACCTGATCCCGTGGCTTGTTCTCAAGCAGCTCGATCAGTCGGCTGCCGATCACCACAGCGTCCGCCACCCGGCTGACGGCGCGCGCCGACTCCGCATCACGAATACCGAAACCCACACCCACTGGTATCGAAACATGGGCTCGAATGCGCGGCAGCATGTCCTGCACCGCCTGGGTGTTCAGGGTGGCGGCTCCGGTGACGCCGGTGAGTGACACGTAGTACACGTATCCGCTCGCCACTTTCGCCACCTGGGCCATCCTGGCCTCGGTGGAGGTTGGCGCCAGCAGGAAGATGAGGTCGATGCCGTTGGCCTTGAGCGTGGCGGAAAAATCCACGCACTCCTCGGGTGGATAGTCCACCACCAGCACCCCGTCCACGCCGCTGGCCGCGGCATCGCGCGCGAACGCCAGGGCGCCATGGCGTTGGTCGTAGCGCTCCAGCGGGTTGGCATAACCCATGAGCACAACCGGCGTCTTTGCATCACCAGCGCGAAAGGTCTTGACCATGTCCAGCACCTGTGCCAGGCCAATGCCATGCGACAGGGCGCGATCATTGGCTCTCTGAATGACCGGTCCATCGGCGGAAGGGTCGCTAAATGGAACGCCGAGCTCGATGATGTCGGCGCCAGCACCGACCATGGCGTGCATCACCTCGGGTGTCAAGTCGGCAAACGGGTAGCCGGCCGTGATGTAGGGAACGAGCGCCTTGCGCCCACTCTGTGCCAGAACGGCAAACCGGGTCGCGATCCGACTCATGGCTGATGCGCTGCCGCTGGCTTGGCACCCTTGACGAGCTGTCCGCGGCAACTTGGCCGGCAGTAGAAGTCAGCGTTGCTGAGGTCGGCCACGATGCCAATGTCCTTGTCGCCCCGACCCGAAAGATTCACCAGGATCGATTGCGACGGATCCATAGTCGAGGCCAGCTTCATCGCATAAGCGATGGCGTGGCTCGATTCCAGAGCCGGAATGATTCCCTCGGTGCGGCACAGGTAGTGAAACGCCTGTACCGCCTCGGCGTCCGTCACACCGACATATTCAGCCCGCCCGGTGTCCTTCAGGTGGGCATGCTCCGGACCCACGCCGGGGTAGTCAAGGCCAGCGCTGATGCTGTGGGTCTCGGTGATCTGCCCATTCAGGTCCTGCAGGATGTAACTCCGGCTGCCGTGCAGCACGCCCGGGCTGCCGCGCAGCAGCGAGGCTGAGTGTTTGCCGCTGTCGAGTCCCGCGCCCGCCGCCTCGACCCCGATCAGCCGGACCGCGGGGTAGGGGATGTAGGGGTAAAAGATTCCCATGGCGTTGCTGCCGCCGCCGACGCAGGCGAGCACAGCGTCAGGCTGCCGGCCTTGGTTCAGCGCCGGCATCTGCTCAAGGCATTCCTTGCCGATGACGCTCTGGAAGTCGCGCACCATCATCGGATACGGATGCGGACCGGCAACGGTGCCGATGATGTAGAAAGTGTTTTCCACATGGGTCACCCAGTCGCGCAACGCCTCGTTCAGCGCGTCCTTCAGGGTTTTGCTGCCCGATTCCACCGGAACGACACGGGCGCCGAGAAGCTTCATGCGGTAGACGTTGGGACTCTGGCGCTTGATGTCCTCACTGCCCATGTAGACGACACACTCGAGTCCATAGCGCGCGCAGATTGTTGCGGTGGCGACGCCGTGCTGTCCGGCGCCGGTTTCCGCAATGACCCTGGGTTTGCCCATGCGCCGCGCCAGCATGGCCTGTCCAATGGTGTTGTTCACCTTGTGCGCGCCGGTGTGATTGAGATCTTCGCGCTTGAGGAAGATCTGCGCGCCGCCCTGTTCCCGGCTCATCCGGGCCGCGTGGTAGATCGGCGACGGACGCCCGACGAAGTGGGTTAACTCCGAGTGAAACTCCGCGAGAAACGCTGGATCGGCCCGGTAGCGTTCGTACGCTTCCCGCAACTCGTTGACGGCGTGGGTCAGGGTTTCGCTGACAAAGCTCCCGCCATACGGCCCGAAATGTCCTGCCGCGTCAGGTTGTTGGTAGGCGTTCATGGTTTCCTGTTCCTTGCCCTGCCGGAACAGGAAACTGCGTCCGCCAGTTTCACGCTTGGGCAAGTTGTTGGTCGGCGGCGCGCACCGCAGCGACAAACTGATTGATCTTGCCGGCGTCCTTGATCCCTTTGGATTGCTCGACGCCGGAACTCACGTCAACCGCCAGCGATTTACAGCGCGGGCGTAGCTGTGCAATGCCATCGGCCACGTTTGCAGGTGTGAGTCCACCAGACAAAACGAGGTGAGCGTTGACGCTTGGTGGAAGGAGTGACCAATTGAATGTTGTTCCGCCCCCGCCATAACCGTCGACCTCAGCGTCGAGCAGGATGGCCTGGGCTCGTGAATACTGCCGCGCATATTCTACGAGGTCGAAACCCGAGGCTGCCCCGCGGGGAATCCTTGCGGCGCGAAGAAAGGGCTGGCGGCCGTCCCGGCTGGCGCGCAGGCAGTCCTCGGGCGTTTCATCGCCTTGAAACTGCAACAGCGCCTGGGGTATTCGTTGCAGCAGCGCCAGCACGGTCTCGGCCGGTGCATTGACAAATACAAGAACCGGAGTGACGAAGGCCGGCAGGCGACGCGCCAGTTGCACGGCGCGATCCGGGCTGACGTAGCGTGGGCTCGGTCCGTACAACACCAAGCCAATTGCGTCGACCCCGGCATCGACCGCCGCGTCGACATCCGGTTCGCGCGTCAACCCGCAGACCTTGATGCGTGTGCGTGCAGCGAGGTTGAGCGGACTCACGGCAGCCAGTCAAACGCCGGCACGCTGGCGGGAAGACCCCAATGGGAGGCATAGACCGGCCCGACAAAGTACAGTCCGGTCGCCTCAAAGGTAGGCGCAGCCACTGTGCGGTCCCGTCCACGCAGCACCTCTTCGATCCAGCCTGGTGGCTGTTTTCCCTGACCCACGGTAATGAGGCAACCCATGATGTTTCGAATCATATGATGCAGAAAGGCATTGGCCTCAAAGTCGAACCTCCAGTAGCAACCATGCCGACCAATCCGGATGCTGCGCATGAACTTGACCGGCGTCTTCGCCTGACAGGCCGCCGCGCGAAAGGCACTGAAATCATGTTCGCCGACCAGTTGCTGGGCTGCAAGTTCCATGGCCGCCCCATCGAGCGGAAGAAAAACCCAGCCGACCCGCCCAGCGTCAATGCTCGGACGAACCGGCGACTCTCGCAGAATGTAGCTATAGCGTCGATGCAGAGCGCTGGCGCGGCAATGAAATGCGGGCTCAACCTCGTGCGCCCACTCCACGGCCACATCGGCCGGCAGGTAGCGATTCGTTCCGCGCACCCAGGAAGACTCCCTGCGGTGTAACTCGGTATCCAGGTGAACCACCTGCATCAGGGCATGAACCCCGGCGTCGGTGCGGCCTGAGCAAAGGGTCGAGACCGGCACGCCGGCAAACTCGGACAGTGCCGATTCCAGCGTGTCCTGCACGGTTCGCCCGGAGGATTGGCTCTGCCACCCCTCGTACCCGGTTCCGCAGTAACTGATTCCGAGAGCCAGCCTCACGAGTCGATGGCGTGGTCAGCGAGTCGATCAAGGCCCGCGCGCGCTCGGGCTAGCCAAGCTTGGCCAGGGCCTGCTGTGCTCTGGATTTCACGTCTCCGCTGGCTTCGGCAATCACTTCTCTAAGCAGGTGACGGGCGCCGTCGTCGTCACCAATCGCCTGGAACTCCTCGGCCAACGCAAGCTTGGTTGTCAGCGCATCATCGGCAACTTCAGCCTGGACCGGGGCCGGCGCAGGTTGAGGACTGTCCAGATCCAGCGACAATTCGCCCATGTCAAATTCGATCATCCCGGCGGCCGCGGCTGGGGCCGCCGCCTTCGACTCGGTCGCTTTCGCCGGCACGGCCGGCGCCGCGTCCAAGTCAAGGGAAATCATCAGGTCCTGGACCTCACTGGCTGAGGGTTCGGACGGCTCCTTGGACTTCGTCGAACCAGCAGCGCGCGCATCCAAGTTGCTCTTGCCATCAGGTCGTTGCGCTGAAGACCCGGACTCTGCCGGGGCCTGAGCAAACTGTGCGTGCAGATCCAGATCAACATCGGCCGTTGCCGCAGCGCCTGATTCGATGGCGGCTGCGGCTTCTCTTTCGGCTGCCGTGACCTGAGCCCTGACCGCGTCCTGCTTGGCCGAAACCGCCGTCGGAGCCGGTACCGCGGCCACAGGGGCCAAACTCGAGCCCTGCGCCTGGAACATCGGGTCCGTCGGATCGAGTTGTCGGCCCAACTTGCTGATCGCCGCCCACTCCGGCCCTTCGCCGTGGCTGAGCTCAAGGGCTTCCTTGGCGACCACTGCAAACGCTTTCAGGTCACGGCGCCTGGCAAAAATTTCGAGCAGTTTGAGGTGGATCGCCAGTCGCGTTGGATTCAATCTCATCGCCTCCCGAAGGATCTCTTCGGCCTGAATATCGCGGCCATAGGCGAGATAGACATCAGCCTCGGCGACGGGGTCGACATCGCCTCCCGTGTCAAGCTGACTGGGGCGGTACATCATCGACGAACCAGCCGGCTCAGCCCGGGTGTCCACGTCATGGGCGCCGGCCTTGAAGAACGACTCGGGCTGCAGCCGGCTTTCCAGCAGCGACCCCGGTTCCTCGTCGGCCGCTTTGCGTCGACGCGAAACCATTACCGCCGCGGCGCCCAGCAACAGCAAAACAAGGGCGCCGGCGCCCAGCACCTGCGGATTGCCGAGCAGCTGGTCGATCCACGTCGGCTCCGGAGCCGGCGCCGGTTTGGGTGCCACGGCAGGTGCTTGCGCTACAACAACAGTTGGACCAACTGCGGCTGCAGGTGGACTCGCCGCCGGCGATGGAGCCGGTGCAGCAGGCGTTGTGATGGCAGTGACGGTAGTTGTCGCGGTGCCCGCGCCGGACACTGCAGGACCCGCTGCGGCAGAGGCCGGCGCCAATGCACCCTTCATCTTGGTCAAATCAGCAATGTTCTTCGAGAGCTCGGCCACCCGTGCCGCGGATTCCTTCGCCTGTCGCTCCCGCGCCGCCTTGTCAGCCGCCGCCTGCGTTGTACCCTTGGAAAGTGTCAGCTTGTCGGGCGTCGTGGCGGAGGGCTTCTTGTCTTCCACCTTGGTCTTGACCGAGCCCACTGATTGCCGATCGGTGCCGGTGGCCTGAGTTGCCGGGGTGGTTTCCGCCAGTTTTCTTCGAAATTCGGAGAAGTCCTGACTCTGTGCAATGACAACCTGTCTGGCTTCGCCGCGTGGGATGGCCGCAGCCTGCTCAACAGCAGGAATGTTCAACACAGCCCCAGCTCTCAAGCGATTCAGATTGCCGCCAATGAACGCATCTGGGTTTGCCCTGAGCATTGCGACCAGCATCTGATCCAAGGATAGTTCGGCCGGTTTGTTGCTGCCCGCGATGCGCCCAGCGGTGTCTCCCGGTTGCACGGTGATCTGGCGCGCTGCTGCCGATCCGCCCCCGCGCTCCGCTTGCGTCGCTTGTGCTGGAACTACCGCTGGCGCCGGACTGGCAGGGGGGCTGGCGACGGGCTCAGCCGCCGGCGCCGGGCTGATCTGGGGTGCCGTGGTCACGGCGGGTTCAGGCGCCGGCAATTTGGGTGGATCGAACAGCAGGGTGTAGCCACGCTGGAGCCGGCCGGTAGCCCAAGTCGTTTCAAGGATGAGATCAATGAACGGATCGTTCACTGGTTGGTCACTGGACAATTCCAGAACCGTGCGCCCGTCGCTGCGGCGCACGATCGTAACCCTGAGGTTCCGCAGCAGCGCGTGATATTCCATGCCGGCGGCACGGAACGCCTCGGCGGGCGCGATACCCGCCGTCAGACTTGCTGCCTCGGCCGCATCTATATTTAGAATATCGACCTCGGCGCGCAACGGCTGACCGAGAGCCGAAAGTACCGTGATGCGGCCCACGGCCAACGCCTGCACTTCAGGCGCCGACCAGCCCAATGCGATGGCTAGGCCGACAGTTGCCACGGCGGACCGCCAAGGTCTTGTCACCCAGTTCATGTTTTGGACCTCCACGGCCCGACCCTCGGGATTTTTCTCATTGCGGTTGGGCCGGATTTACCAGCGCCAGATGATGGAAAAAAGACCATAACATCAATGTATTAGCAAGACAAGCTAAGGAAGCGCTTAACTTCGCAGCGAGGCGATTCCCAGTCACGACTTCGGATCGGCATGTTGCCAAACGACAACGCCGAACGAGCCTCGTTCGTGACATGACGCACCGCGCGCGCAAGGCATTGCCTCAGGCGTCAAGCAATATTCGAAGCATGCGGCGGAGCGGTTCGGCAGCGCCCCAAAGAAGCTGGTCGCCAATGGTGAATGCGGCGACATATTCGGAGCCCATGGCAAGCTTGCGAATGCGTCCCACCGGGACCGACAGGCTGCCCGTGACGGCCATCGGGGTGAGTTGTTTCAATGTGGCCTCCTGATTATTGGGAACCACCTTGGCCCAGGGATGGTCACCCGCAATGATGGCCTCGATGTCGGCAAGCGGTACATCGCGCTTGAGCTTCAGTGTCAGCGCCTGACTGTGGCAACGCATGGTTCCGACCCGCACACAAATTCCATCGATGGGGGTGGCTGCCGTACCAAAGGTCGGACCGCGACCAAGAATCTTGTTGGCTTCCGCGCCGCCTTTCCACTCCTCGCGGCTCATGCCGTTACCTAGGTCACGGTCACACCAGGGAATCAGGTTGCCGCCAAGAGGAATGCCAAAGTTGGCGACTTCCTCACCCGACAGGGACTGTTGCCTGGCGAGCACACGCCGATCAATCTCAAGAATGGCCGAATGCGGGTCCGCCAGCAGGTGACTCACCTCCGCGTTCAGGGTTCCGAACTGCCTCACCAACTCACGCATGTGTTGGGCGCCGCCGCCGGAGGCCGCCTGGTAGGTCATGGTTGACATCCACTCGACCAGGCCGGCCTTGAACAGCGCACCAACCCCCATCAACATGCAACTGACCGTGCAATTTCCGCCGATCCAGTTGCGCCCACCCTTGTTCAGCGCATCCCGAATCGCGGTCAGATTGACAGGATCCAGGACGATGATCGCGTCATCCTGCATGCGCAGTGTTGATGCGGCGTCGATCCAGTGTCCATTCCAGCCCGAGCCACGCAGCTTGGGGAACACTTCGGCCGTGTAATCGCCTCCCTGTGTCGTGATGATCACATCGCACTTGCGCAGCAGTTCGACATTGAACGCGTCCTTCAGCGTTGCTTCGTTACGCGCTTGCTTCGGCGCCTTGCCGCCGGCGTTGGAGGTGGAAAAGAACAATGGCTCGATGAATTCGAAATCTCCTTCGGCCTGCATGCGCTCGAGCAACACCGAACCGACCATGCCGCGCCAGCCGACCAGCCCTACGAGATTTCCCTTTGTCATGGTTCGCCCTTTCAAGTGATGTGTTTCCCGGCTCGTCGCGGCCGGCAGGGCGCATGACGAACCAGGGCTTTTCAGCCTTTAATGGTCTTCCGGGTCAAGGCTGCGACCACGGCGGCACCCATTTCGCGGGTGCCGACCTGAGTCGTGCCAGGTGAATAAATGTCTGCCGTGCGCAAGCCCGACGCGAGCACATCCTTCACAGCCGATTCAATTCGCTCGGCGGCTTCGGGTTGGTTCAGGGAGAAACGCAACATCATGGCAGCGGACAATATTGTAGCCAGCGGATTGGCGATGCCCTTGCCCGCGATGTCTGGCGCGCTGCCATGGCTCGGCTCGTAGAGTCCCTGTTGCCTGGCATTCAGGCTGGCCGACGGCAGCATGCCGATGCTGCCCGTGAGCATGGCCGCTTCATCGCTCAGGATGTCGCCAAACATGTTGCCAGTCACCAGGACGTCAAACGTCTTCGGCGCGCGCACCAACTGCATGGCCGCGTTGTCGACGTACATATGATCGAGTTTCACGTCCGGGTAGGACTTGGAAACCTCGGTCACGACCTCCCTCCAAAGCTGGGACGTTTCCAGCACGTTGGCCTTGTCGACACTGGTCACATGCTTGCGGCGCTTGCGCGCCGCGGTGAACGCAACATGGGCAATGCGTTCAATTTCCGGCCGCGAGTAACGCATCGTGTCGAACGCTTCCTCGCTGCCCGGAAAATTGCCGTCGATCGAGCGACGACGGCCACGCGGCTGGCCGAAGTAAATATCGCCGGTCAGCTCGCGAATGATAAGGATGTCCAGTCCGGCGATGAGTTCTGGCTTCAGACTGGATGCGGCCACCAGTTGCTCGTAGCAGATGGCTGGGCGAAAGTTGGCGAACAGGTCAAGGTGCTTGCGAAGCCCGAGAATCGCCTGCTCAGGCCGAAGCTGGCGCTCGAGCGTGTCGTATTTCCAGTCGCCGACGGCGCCGAACAGAATGGCATCGGCCGACTTGGCTAGCGCAAGGGTGGCTTCCGGCAGCGGATGACCCGAGGCGTCGTAGGCAGCGCCACCGACCAGGGCCTTCTCCATGTCTATTTGCAGATCCAGGCAGGCCAGCACCTGGATCGCCTCATTGACGATTTCAGTACCAATCCCGTCGCCCGGCAAGACGGCAATTTTCAAATCGTGCTCCTCGCGCGAGGACGGCGACTACTCCCAAGTTGATTCATGCTCCCTTCCCGAGTGAAGCATTGGCGGTTGCCAGCCACGGCTTGCTGGCGAGACGATGCGCCTCAAAGTTCCTGATCTTGTCGGCGTAACGCAGGGTCAGGCCAATGTCGTCGAGGCCGTTGAGCAGGCAATACTTGCGAAATGCATGGATTTCAAAAGGTGTTTCGTTCCCGCTTGGCTCGACCACGACCTGTCGCTCCAGGTCGACAGTAAGAGCGAACCCGGGGTGAGCGTGGACCGCGTCGAAAAACCTTGCCACCCGGGTTTCAGGCAGGACGATCGGCAGCAGTGCGTTCTTGTAGCAGTTGTTGAAGAAAATTTCGGCGTAGCTCGGTGCAATCAGCGCCCGGAAACCGTACTGAAACAGCGCCCAAGGTGCATGTTCGCGCGAGGAACCGCAACCAAAGTTCTTTCGTGCCAGCAGGATCGAGGCGCCCCGATAACGTGGGTGATTCAGGACAAAGTCAGGGTTCGGCCTGCGCGTCGCCGGATCCTGCCCCGGGAAACCCGGATCAAGGTAGCGCCAGGCGTCGAAAAGGTTCGGCCCGAAACCGGACTTGTGAATCGATTTCAGGAACTGCTTGGGGATGATGGCGTCGGTATCGACGTTCTCCCGATCGATCGGGGCCACCAGGCCTGTGAAAAGTTTGAATGCGTCCATCTGGATTTTTCTCGACCCCATCAATCTGGCTGCAGCCTTGCTGGATACCCGTCAACAGCCGCTAGACAAAGCGGCGGACATCGACAAAATGCCCGTGGATGGCGGCGGCGGCGGCCATCGCCGGGCTCACCAGGTGGGTACGACCACCGGCGCCCTGACGCCCCTCAAAGTTTCGATTGCTGGTCGAGGCGCAGCGCTCGCCCGGCTCCAGCCGGTCAGCGTTCATCGCCAGGCACATGCTGCACCCCGGTTCCCGCCATTCAAAGCCGGCGGCCCGAAAAATCTGGTCCAGACCCTCGCGTTCGGCCTGCTCTTTCACCAGGCCCGAGCCCGGCACCACCAGCGCCAACTTGACGTTGCGAGCGACCTTTTGACCCAGGCGCTTGACCACTTGGGCGGCTTCCCGCAGATCCTCGATGCGGCCGTTGGTGCATGAGCCAATGAACACCTTGTCGATGGCGATCGATTGGATTGCGGTGCCCGGGGTTAACCCCATGTAGACCAGGGCGCGTTTGATCGCGTCGCGCTTTCCCGGGTCCTTTTCCCGATCAGGGTCGGGCACCTGAGCGTCGACGCCCAGCACCATCTCGGGGGACGTGCCCCAACTGACCTGCGGGACCACCGCCGCTGCGTCGAGTTCGACCACCGCATCGAACACCGCGTCGGCGTCGGATTGCAGGGTTTTCCAATAGGACAAGGCAAGATCCCATTGCGGGCCGGTCGGCGCCAGCGGTCGGCCTCGAACGTAGTTGATGGTTTTCTCGTCGACCGCGATCAGACCGGCGCGGGCGCCAGCTTCGATTGACATGTTGCAGACTGTCATGCGGCCTTCCATGCTCAGTTCCCGTATCGCGCGGCCGCAAAATTCAATCGTGTAGCCGGTGCCGCCGGCCGTGCCAATTTTTCCGATGATGGCCAGCATCATGTCCTTGGCACTGCAGCCCAATGGCAGCTTGCCTTCGACCCGCAGCAACATGTTGAGAGCCTTCTTGGTCAGCAGGGTTTGCGTCGCCAGCACATGCTCGACCTCGCTGGTGCCGATGCCGTGCGCCAGCGCGCCAAAGGCGCCATGGGTCGAGGTGTGCGAGTCACCGCATACCACCGTCATTCCAGGCAAGGTGGCACCGGTTTCCGGGCCGATCACATGAACAATACCCTGGTGCCGGGACAGAAACGGAAAATAGGCCGCCGCGCCAAACTCGCCGATGTTGCTGTCCAGGGTACTGATCTGTTCCCGGCTGGCCGGGTCGGCAATGCCCTCATAGCCAAGCTCCCACCCGGTGGTCGGGGTGTTGTGGTCCGCCGTGGCGACGACCGAAGACGCGCGCCATACCTTGCGACCGGCCTGGCGCAGACCCTCGTAGGCCTGCGGGCTGGTCACTTCATGAACCAGATGCCGGTCGATGTAGAGCACGGTCGTGCCGTCGTCCTCAACGTGCACGACATGCTCGTCCCAGAGTTTGTCGTAGAGCGTTCGTCCCCTGGTCATCGCGATTCAGCGCTTTGACTAGCGCGCCTCGATGGGCTTCACATTCCGGGTCGCTGCGCCCGAAAAGAGCTGTCTCGGTCGCCCGAGCTTGTATTCCGGGTCGCCGATCATTTCATTGAGCTGGGCGATCCAGCCGACGGTCCTGGCCAGAGCGAAGATCGCCGTGAACAACGAGGTCGGAATGCCGATGGCGCGCTGCACGATTCCGGAATAGAAGTCGACATTGGGATAGAGCTTGCGCGAAACAAAATAATCGTCCTCCAGCGCCATCCGTTCCAACTCCATGGCGAGTTTGAACAACGGATCGTTTTCAACGCCGAGTTCACGCAGCACTTCCTTGCAGGCCTGCTGCATCAACTTCGCCCGCGGGTCGTAATTCTTGTAGACCCGGTGGCCGAATCCCATCAACCGAACGCCGGAGTTCTTGTCCTTCACCTGTTTCATGAACTCGCCGACCCTGCTCAATCCGCCCATTTTCTGAATGTCCTCGAGCATGTTCAGGCAGGCCTCGTTCGCGCCGCCGTGGGCCGGACCCCAGAGGCAGGCGACTCCGGCGGCAATTGCGGCGAACGGATTGGTGCCGGAGGAGCCACACAACCTGACCGTCGAGGTTGACGCGTTCTGCTCATGGTCGGCATGCAGTGTGAAGATCCGATCAAGCGCGCGCTCGATGACCGGGTTGACGCGGTACTCCTCACAGGGGGTGGCAAACATCATGTGCAGGAAGTTGCCGGCGTAGCCAAGGTGGTTGCGCGGGTACATGTAGGGTTGTCCCGTGTTGTACTTGTAGGCCATGGCCACCAAAGTCGGCATTTTCGCGATCAGCCGGATCGCGGAAATCTCACGGTGCTCCGGATTCGTGATGTCGGTACTGTCGTGGTAGAACGCTGACAGCGCCCCGACCAGCCCGGTCATGATCGCCATTGGATGCGCGTCGCGCCGAAAACCGCGCAGAAAGAACTGCATCTGCTCGTTCACCATGGTGTGGGTCATGACGCGCCTGACGAACGCGGCCTTTTCGGCACTGTTCGGCAGCTCGCCATAGAGCAGGAGGTGACAGGTTTCCATGAAGTCGCAAGTCTCGGCGAGCTGTTCGATCGGGTAGCCGCGGTACAGGAGTTCACCCTTTTCGCCGTCGATGTAGGTGATCGCCGACTGGGTCGCCGCAGTCGAGAGAAACCCCGGGTCGTAGGTGAACATTCCGGTCTGCGCGAACAGTTTCCTGATGTCGACGACATCGGGTCCGACACTGCCCTGGTAAATGGGCAATTCAACGTTGGGTCGTCCGTCGCTGAAGGAAAGCGTCGCCTTGCAGGTCGATAGTTTCATGGCCGCCTTTCTGGTTTCAACTGCGTGTCGTAGCGAATGTAGCCTGTCCCATGCCATCGACGCCACGGACCCTCATCATGTTGAGCACATCGCGCACGTCTTCGTCGTCCAATGATGGATCGATCTCGGTACGCGCCAGCAGCAGATCCAGCAGATCATTGTCGGCAAGCTCCATTAACCTCGCCAGAGCGCGGGCATTGCCCCGGGTAAGCTGCCCCTCATGACGCTGCAGAAAGCGTTGCACGAACAGATCATTTTCCAGCAAGCCGCGCCGGCAGCGCCATTTAAGCCGGCTCAGCGTGCGTTCGTCGACGCGTCCACAGCTTTCATTCTTGTCCATCGGGGCTGGGCCTGTCATGGGTCAAAGGGGCAAGGGGTACGGGGAGTGAGGCGCGGTCCGCGATGATGGCAGGGCCTAGACGGCACGCCGCACCATCATCTCCTTGATCTTCCCGATGGCCCGGGTCGGATTGAGTCCTTTCGGGCAGACGTCGACGCAGTTCATGATGGTGTGGCAGCGAAACAGCCGGTACGGATCCTCCAGATTGTCCAGGCGGCTGGCCGTGTCTTCGTCACGGCTGTCGGCGATGAAGCGGTAAGCCTGCAACAGTCCAGCCGGTCCCACGAACTTGTCCGGGTTCCACCAGAAACTCGGACACGCGGTGGAGCAGGCCGCGCACAGGATGCATTCGTACAGGCCGTTCAGTTCTTCACGTTCCTGCGGGCTTTGCAGGCGTTCCTTTTCCGGCGCCGGCGTGTTGTTGACCAGGTAGGGCTTGATGGAGTGGTACTGCTTGAAAAACTGTGTCATGTCGACGATCAGGTCGCGCACGACGGGCAGGCCTGGCATGGGCTTGAGCACAATGGTTTCTTGCAGGGTTCGCATGTTCGTCAGGCAGGCCAAACCGTTCTTGCCATTGATGTTCATGGCATCCGAGCCACACACGCCTTCGCGGCAGGAACGCCGGAAACTCAGGCTCGGGTCCAACGCCTTGAGCTTCATTAGGACGTCCAGCAGCATGCGTTCGCTGCCGTCGAGCTCAATCTCAAGCGATTGCATGTAGGGCTTGGCATCCTGGTCGGGATCGTAGCGATAGATCTTGAACTTCCGCTTTTGCATCACTTCTTCCTTTTACCCGCAAGCGCGACCGGCCATGAGCGGCCAGCCCGATGACGGCTCAAAACGTTCGCACCTTCATCGGGATCGATTCCGCAGTCAGCGGCTTCATCTGCACCGGCTTGTAACTCATCCGGTTGCCGTCCCGGCGCCAGAGGCTATGCTTGTGCCACTGGGCATCGTTTCGGCCGTTCGGGTGCTCCGGCGTATCGCCGTAATCATCGACCGTGTGCGCGCCGCGGCTTTCATGGCGGGCCGCCGCCGACACCATGGTCGCTTCGGCCGCCTCGATCAGGTTATCGACCTCCAGCGCCTCAATGCGCGCCGTATTGAAAATCCTTGACTTGTCGGCCAGATGGATCGCAGCGACCCGCTCGCGCAGCGCGGCGACCTTCCGAACGCCGTCATCCATGCTGGCCTGGGTACGGAACACGCCGGCGTGGCGCTGGATGGTGGCGCGCAGGTCGTCGGCAACATCCTGCGCGTACTCGCCGCCGGTCGATCCATCCAGCCTGGCCAGGCGGGCCAGCGTCGGCCCGGCAGCGTCCGCCGGCACTGGCTTGTGAGGGCGCGCCCGTTCATTGAATTCGACCATGTGATTGCCGGCGGCCCGACCGAACACCAACAGGTCAAGCAGCGAATTGGTGCCGAGCCGATTGGCGCCATGAACGCTGACACAGGAACATTCACCGACAGCGTACAGACCGCTGACCACGGCATTGTCGTTGCCATCCTTCTGCGTCACAACCTGTCCGTGGATGTTGGTCGGAATGCCGCCCATCTGGTAGTGAATGGTCGGCACCACCGGTATCGGTTCTCGGGTGACATCGACGTTGGCAAAGTTGAGGCCGATCTCATAGACCGAAGGCAGGCGCTTCATGATCGTGTCAGCCCCGAGGTGGTCGAGTTTCAGCAAGACATGGTCCCGATTCGGGCCGCAGCCGCGACCCTCCTTGATTTCCTGATCCATGCAACGCGAGACAAAGTCGCGTGGCGCGAGATCCTTCAGCGTCGGCGCGTAGCGCTCCATGAATCGATCACCATCGGCGTTGATCAGGATCCCGCCTTCGCCACGGCAGCCCTCAGTCAACAGCACCCCGGCGCCGGCAACGCCGGTCGGATGAAACTGCCAGAACTCCATGTCTTCCAGTGCAATACCGCTGCGCGCAGCCATGCCCAGGCCATCGCCGGTGTTGATGAAGGCGTTGGTGGAGGCAGCATAGATGCGCCCGGCGCCGCCGGTCGCCAGCAAGGTGGACTTGGCCCGCAGCATGTGCAGTTCACCGGTTTCCATCTCGAGCGCGATGACACCAAGCACGTCACCCTCAGCGTCCCGGATCAGGTCCAGCGCCATCCATTCGACAAAGAAGGAGGTTCTCGATTGCACGTTTTGCTGATACAACGTGTGCAACATCGCGTGACCGGTGCGGTCGGCAGCGGCGCAGGCGCGCTCAACCGCCTTCTCGCCGTAATTGGCGGTGTGACCGCCAAACGGTCGCTGGTAAATGGTGCCGTCGGCGTTTCGATCAAACGGCATCCCCATGTGCTCAAGTTCGTAAACTACCTTGGGCGCTTCGCGGCACATGAATTCGATGGCGTCCTGGTCGCCCAGCCAGTCCGACCCCTTGACCGTGTCGTAGAAGTGGTAGTGCCAGTTGTCCTCGTTCATGTTGCCCAGCGCGGCGCCAATGCCGCCCTGCGCAGCCACCGTATGCGAACGGGTTGGAAACACTTTGGAAAGCACCGCCACGCTCAGGCCGGCGCGCGAAAGCTGCAGCGACGCGCGCATGCCGGAGCCGCCAGCGCCGACGATGACGGCGTCAAATTTGCGTGTGGAGATGGAACGGGCCATCGCCTAAAGCCTCCAAAGCACCTGAATCGCCCAACCGGTGCAACCAAGCAGCCAGACCAGTGACAGGATCTGCAGGACGAGTCGCCAGGCCGCCGCCTTCACGTAATCCATCCAGATGTTGCGCACACCGACCCAGGTGTGATAGAAAAGAGAGAGGATCACGACAAAGGTCAGGATCTTCATCCATTGCGCCGAGAAAATGCCGGCCCAACGGTCGTAGTCGATGGCGCCCGGCGCGAGCAGTTGCGCCAGCAGCACCAGCGTGAACAGTGCCATCAGCGCCGCCGTCACGCGCTGTGCCAGCCAGTCGCGCAGGCCGTAATGCGCCCCGACCACGACACGCTTGGAGCCGTAATTGACGCTCATGTCAGTACAGGCCAAACAGTTTCGTTCCCAGCACCAGCGTAAGCCCAAGGCTCAAGCCCAGGGTCAACACTGCGGTGCGCTGGCTAAACAATCTTCCGGCGTCGGGGTTGATGTCCAAATAGAGATGGCGCAAGCCGGCGATCAGGTGATGCAAATAGGCCCAGATGAGGCCAAGGCAGACAAGCTTCAGCAGCCAGCCGGGAAACAAGCCAAGACCAAGCGTGAGGGCGGCGGTGAACCGGGCGAACGAAATCTCGGACGATACCGAGACGTCGAACATCCAGATCACAAATGGGAAAAGCAGAAACATCAGCGCGCCGCTGACGCGGTGCAGGATCGAGACCCAACCGGCCACCGGCAGTCGGTAGCTGGGCAGGTCTCTGAGGATGTTGATGTTCCTGAACTCAGGTCGCTTGCTGAAGGTATCGGGCATGGCTTGGCTGGTTTCCGGGTGTTGCTGCCGGGGTTGGGCGCGCGGCCGGCGCAGGCCGTACTCCCGGCCGGCGGCTTGACGTGGAAATTGCAACATACGGGTCATTTTCCCTCATGTGCAGCCGGCACGCGCTTCCCGCCGCGCGCCTGGGCTAGTTGAGGCGCTGGTGGTAGTGATGTCTGTCGGTTCGGTACAGTCCGCGCCGCAGTTCCATCGGAACGTTGTTGTAAGTGTAGGCGACCCTCTCCACACTCAACAAGGGTGTCCCGGTGGCGACGCCCAACTTGGCGCACTGGCTGGCGTTTGGCCGGACCGCGCGAATCTTTTCCTCGGCGCGGACCATGCGAACACCGAACTCCGACTCGAACATGGCATACATCGGCCCGGGATGAGCAGTCAACCTTGACGCGGTCAATCCCTTGAACGGAGCGCCGGGAAGCCAAATGTCTTCCAGGATTGTTGCGATGCCCTGGAACGCGAGCACGCGCTGAACCTGCAACACGGCGTCACCAACGCGCAATCCGAGTGAGCGCGCGACTTCGGCTGATGCCCGTTGCCGCTTGCAGTCGATGATGCGGCGTTCCGCCATGCCGAGCGGGCCATTGTCCGCGGCCAACTTGAGGAAGCGGTATCTGGCCTCCTCCTCGGCATGGGTGGCGACGAAGGTGCCCTTGCCTTGCCGGCGCACCAGAAAATTGTCGGTGGCGAGCTCGTCGATCGCCTTGCGCACGGTGCCCTGACTCACCCGGTAGCGGGCGGCGAGGTCCAATTCACTCGGTATCGACTCACCGGGAGGCCACTCACCGGCCTGCAGACTTTGCAGGATCAGGCCCCTGATCTGTTGGTAAAGGGGACTGAACGAGGGCGCCGCCGCGCTCGGAACCGGCGTCGAATCGTCGCGCGTCTGAAACTGGGCCGGTGGCATGGGGTCGTGCGGATGCTGGCTTCCATCTTATCTTATATAAGACATAAGACGGGCGGGGCTGAGGAAGCAATCGACGCTACACTTTCCTCACTTGTTGAGGCGGTCAACAAGACTTTCCGGGCCGCGGACGAGGTGGTTCGAGGTCAGGATTCGCCGTTCCCATGCTGGAGTATTCAAGATGAGCAAGAAGCCTGTGCGAGTGGCCGTGACGGGTGCCGCGGGACAGATCGGTTACGCCCTGTTGTTCCGGATCGCCGCCGGCGAAATGCTGGGCAAGGACCAGCCGGTGACGCTGCAATTGCTGGAAATTCCCGATGAAAAGGTGCAGAAGGCGCTCAAGGGCGTGATGATGGAGTTGCAGGATTGCGCCTTTCCTCTCCTGCTGAGCATGGAGGCGCATGGCGAACCGCACACGGCATTCAAGGATGTCGACTATGCCATGCTGGTCGGAGCGCGTCCGCGCGGACCCGGGATGGAGCGCTCGGACCTGTTGGCGGCGAACGCCAAGATCTTTATCGAGCAGGGCAAGGCGCTGAACGCCGTCGCCAGCCGCGCGGTCAAGGTGCTGGTGGTTGGAAATCCGGCCAACACGAATGCCTACATCGCGATGAAGAGCGCGCCGGACCTGCCGCGGCGCAACTTCACGGCCATGCTCAGGCTCGACCATAACCGGGCCGTGAGCCAAATTGCGGCCAAGACCGGAAAGCCGGTTTCCGAGATCGAGAAGCTGGTGGTCTGGGGCAATCATTCTCCGACCATGTATGCCGACTACCGCTTTGCCATGGTTGGCGGAGCCAGTGTCGCGCAGATGATCGACGACCAGGATTGGAACGCAAATGTCTTTCTGCCCACGGTGGGCAAACGCGGCGCGGCCATCATCGAAGCCCGTGGCCTGAGCTCCGCGGCCTCGGCGGCCAACGCGGCGATTGACCATATGCGTGACTGGGTTCTCGGTACGCAGGGGAGATGGGTCACGATGGGGATTGCCTCGAATGGGGAGTACGGCATCCCCAAGGACGTGATGTTCGGGTTTCCCGTGACCTGTGAAGCGGGTGAATACAAGTTGGTGACGGGATTGACGATCGACACGTTCAGCCGGTCCTGCATCGACAAGACGCTCAAGGAACTGTTGGACGAACAGGCTGGCGTGGCGCATCTACTGCAAGCTTGAGCGGTGCGACAACCCGGGGAGGTCCTGTTGGGTCCGGCTGCGGCGGGCGCCCGGATACCCGTCTGCGACCACTATTGTGGTGTCGAGAAGCGGATCAGGAAGAGCCTTCTCATGCAGGCGGAATTCACTCAAGAGTTCGGCGCCTGTGTCTTTGACGTCACCCTGGACTGCGAAGACGGTGCGCCCGTCGGCGGCGAGGCCGAGCACGCGGCGATGGTGGCCGAACTGTTGCTGCAGGCGCCGGTCGGATCGCGTGTGGCGACCCGCGTGCACGCAGTCGATCACCCGAGCTTTGGTGCTGACGTCGAACACATCGTCGGTCTGGCCGGCCGGCGCTTGTCGCACCTGATGCTGCCGAAGGTTGAGCGCCTGGCCGACGTGCAGCGGGCGGTGGACGCCGTGGATGCGGCCGGCACGCCAGAACTGCCGCTGCATGTGCTGCTGGAGTCATCCGCAGCGATTCATCACGCTTTTGCGATTGCCGCGCACCCGCGCGTGCAATCCCTCAGCTTCGGGTTGATGGACTTTGTCTCCTCACACGCCGGCGCGATACCGCTTGAGGCCATGTCCTTGTCGGGACAGTTCAGCCACCCGCTGGTGCTGCGTGCCAAGCTCGAGATTGCAGCGGCCTGTCACGCCTATGGCAAGGTCCCGTCGCACAGTGTTGTCACCGAGTTTGGTGATGAGGGTGGCGTCGAATGGGCGGCGCGCCGGGCCTCGGTCGAACTGGGGTACACCCGAATGTGGAGCATTCATCCGGCGCAGATACGGCCGATACTGAAAGCCATGACGCCCAACGATTCGGAGATTGAGCAGGCGGCGCGCATCATTGTCCTGGCGATGGATTCAGGATGGGCGCCACTCGACGTCGACGGACGGCTGCATGACCGTGCCAGCTATCGCTATTTCTGGCAGCTCCTGTTGCGCGCGCGGCAGACCGGCTGCACGCTTCCGGCTGAGATCGGCAACATGATGGCCGCGTCCGGCCCATCGGTCTGATGCGACTCATGCGCCCAAGCCACAGCCAGATTCTTGTCATGCTGCTGCTGGCCGCGCCGGCGTTCGCTCAGAGCGAATCCTTCGCGGCTGGGTCCTCGGCTGTGTTTGTCGGGCGCATTCCCTGTGAGATGGGAGTGGTCGTTAATCTGGAGGCTGACAGCAAGACGCCCGGAGAGTTCATCCTAAGAATGAACCGATTCACCTTCCAGTTGCAGCCGGTCGAAACCAGCACCGGTGTCATTCGCCTCGAGGACAGGAAGGCCGGCGCAGTTTGGCTGCAACTCTCCAACAAGTCGATGCTGATGAACCAGAAACTTGGGCGTCGAATGGCCGACGAGTGCATGAGCCCGGTGCAGCAGGCGGTGGCGGAGGCGATGAAGGCCAATCCTGTTCCCGGTCTGCTCGACCCGGTGGCCGCGCCACCGGCAGCGCCAGCCTCCGCGAGTCAGCCTTCGGCGGCAGCAGCCCCGCCTGCTACGCCTTAGCCATTCCATTTTTAGGCGTAGTCCGGCGTCATTTTTTTTGATCCGACTGTTCCCTGTTGCCAATGCGCTGAAACTGGCTTTGCTGCGGGTAAAAGTTGGAGTAATCTAATAACTCTCTTTGCTACCGCATTGATTTCAATGGAGAAATCTCTCCCGTCGATACCTGCCAAGCGCTACTTCACGATCGGTGAGGTGAGTGAGCTTTGTGGCGTCAAGCCACACGTGCTACGGTATTGGGAGCAGGAGTTCACGCAGCTGCGACCTATGAAGCGACGTGGCAATCGTCGCTACTACCAGCACCACGAGGTGTTGATGATCCGCCGCATTCGCGATCTGCTTTATGACCAGGGGTTCACCATCAGTGGTGCCCGAAACAAGCTTCAGGAGTGGGTCCAATCTGAGCGCGATCATCGTTCCGCCGCGGCCGAGTTGCTTGACGGCCCCGAGGACATTGAAGTTGATGATGCCGCGAGTGAGGAGATCGGGGAAACGGTCGACCGCGCCGATGTCAGCGGCGCGGCACAGAGCCTGTTGCAGGTGCGGCGCGAGTTGTTTGAGATTCGCGATCTGCTCTCGGCGCACTGATCACATGGATATAATCCAATGCGTTTCGGTGTGTGGCGCAGCCTGGTAGCGCACTTGCATGGGGTGCAAGGGGTCGAAGGTTCGAATCCTTTCACACCGACCAGGAATGACAGGGGTTTGCGGGTTAGTAGCCGCAAACCTTTTTTTTTGGATCAGGAACTGAGCCAATGACAAACGAAACGGGCATGTCAGCACATCGCTTGACTGCGCTGCGAGACCGGGTCGCCGATGGCTTGTCCTTGCTCGGGGTGCTTGTCGGGCCCATTGCCCTGGGCTTGTTGCTTCTGGTCGTCTTCAGCGGTGGAGCCTCCATGCCCGACCAGCCCGGCGCCGAGCCGGGTCGAGCCGTGAATCTGGCGGTATGGGAGAACCGCGACTCGATCAACATTGATGGTCCGGCGCAAGCGGCGCGGCATCTGGCGAACGCGACACCGGCAGCCTTCGTCGGCACCGGACGTTCGACCAGGGAATTCTGGTTCTCGCTCGTCGCAACCCGGCCGCCCGGCGTCAACCAGTGGCTGATCGACTTTCCGTCCAGGCACGCACAGTCGCTGTCCTGCTGGAGTCAGGTTGACGGCAGCCTGCTGGGTGCTGCGACGCGCGATGGCGTCACGGGTCAAATGCTGCGCTATCGTGCCGGCTTCACGTTGCAACCCCTCGCCAGCAGCGTCGAGGAGAAATTGGTTTGCCGTGGTCGCTATGAAGGACCGGCGCGCATTTCCGCAGCGGTCTGGGTGGCGCCGGATCTGCAAGAAGCGCAGGTATCGTTTCTCCGAACCGGATCGCTGATCGAGGCCGGAATTGGTGTGCTGGCCTTCATGCTGTTGACCGCCCTGGTTACCCGGGTTGCCTTGCACTGGGTCTTTTTCGGCTGGCTGGCGTTGAGCATGCGCATGGCCTCGCTATCAACCGGGACCGATTTTGAGGTGTTCGGACAGGCCATCGGCGCCTCTTTCCTGGTGCCGATGCGGCAGTGGACAGTGGGGATGTATTACGCGATGACCATTGCGCTGTTCTGCCTGCTGTTCAAGGATGACTTGAAGCAGATCCGGGCCGGCTGGCTGCTTTTCGGACTGCAGTTCAGCGCGTTGGCGTTCATTCCAGTTTGCATTTTCCTGTCGTTTCAGGACATGCTGCCGGTGGTCTGGATCGCGACCACGCTGAGTGTCATGATTGCCCTCTTCTACCTTGGCCGCATTCTCGCGCATAACCGCTCTCGGGTTGCCATCTGGTACGCCGCCTCCATGCTGATCACGCTGGTTGCGAACATGAGCGAAGTGGTGGCGGCTTCGCTTGATCTGCGCAACCTGCTCGGCGGACTCAATAGCGTGACCGCGGCCATCGCCTCCGCCCTGCTGTCGTCGGTTGCCATCGCCGAGCACATGCGGGCGGATCGGATCGAGAAGCTGCGCGCGCAGGAGGGGTTGCGCAAGGCCTACGAAGATTCGCCGATCGGACTCTTCACGCTGGACGTCAGCGGTTTCGTGCAAAAAATGAACCTTGAATTCCGCTCGCAATTGCGCGCGATCAGGAATCTGGAATCGACCCACTTCTCGAAAATTTTCGGCGCTGATACGTGGGAGCAGATCTCCGCGCTGAGGGGCTCCGTCGATCGATCCTCAATCGAAATGCAGGCCAGGGCGCATGCCGAGGGCTCACCGATCGATGATGACCGGTGGTTTGCCATCAAGGCTTCGAGCGCCGACGGAAATACCGTTGAAGGGTCGTTGCAGGACATCACGGACAAGGTCAACGCGATGGACCGGCTGCAGTTTCTGGCCAGCCACGATCCCCTGACCCAATGTCTCAACCTGCGCGGCTTGGGATTGATATTTGATGAAGGCACGGGAATCCTTCCCGCGGCTCTGGTTTACTTTGACCTGGATCGATTCAAGCTGATCAATGACCTGTACGGCCATTCGGCTGGGGACGCGGTCCTCAAGCAGGTTTGCGAACGGATGAAAAGTCGCTTGCTGCCCGAAGACGTGCTGGCCAGGGTGGGTGGTGACGAGTTCATCGTTGCCTTCCCGACGGCGACCATTGAAGAGGCCAGACAACGCTGCGAGGCGATCGTTTCTCTGATTGCGTCCACGCCCTACATGATCGATACCCAGAGTTTCACGCTGAGCATATCCGGCGGGCTGGTTGAGACGATCCGGTTTGGTGCGGTGACGATGAAGGAACTTGTGTCGGGGGCCGACACCGTCTGTCGCCTGGCCAAGAAAAGACGCGAAGAACATCTGCTTGTGGTGGAGGGCGATTCCACGTTTTTCAAATACCACAAGGAGCAGCTCGAGCTGGTCGGTTGCCTGGAACAGGGCGAGACGCCACCTGGCCTGTTCTTGGTGATGCAGCCCATCATGTCACTGTCGGCGCCTTACGACTCACTGAATTTCGAGGTGCTGCTGCGCCAGCGCAAACCCGACGGTGAAATCATCCCGGCCTCGATCCTGATCGACACGGCCGAGGCTTACGGCAAGATCGCGATCATTGATCGTTGGGTTGTGACCACGGTCATCGACTGGCTGGAAGCGAACATCGGCAAGCTTCCCAACACGCGTTTTGTCGGCGTCAACCTGTCGGCGGGCTCGCTCAATGACGAAACCTTCGTCGAGGAGTTGTTCGACCTGTTCTCCCGGCACAAGGAGGCTCTTTCCCTGATGTGCCTGGAGATCACCGAAAGTGTCGCGCTGACCGATATCAAGGTCATGCAGCGGCTGATTCGTCGGGCCCAGGCCCTGGGGGCCAAAGTGGCGATCGACGATTTCGGAGCGGGCTACTCGTCGTTTGGCTACCTCAAGGGACTCTCGGCCGACGCGCTCAAGCTCGACGGATCCCTGATCAAGGACGCGCCGCGCAATCCGGCCGGGATGGTCATCATCGAGGCGATTGCCGGACTGGCACGAAGCCTGGGCATGCGCTCGGTGGGTGAGTTTGCCGAGGATCTGCCGACCATTCAGGCGATCGCCGACGCCGGGATCAACTATGCACAGGGCTACGGGGTGAGCAAGCCGGTTGAGGCGGAAAGAATTCTGCAAGCCCGCTCATGCGTTGACCTGATCGAGGATCCCGAGGTCCTCAAGTTCGTTCAGCAGATTCGCGCGCAAAACGAAACCGCCGATTCGCAGAGCCCGCAGATTCGCTTGAGCCTGCACTGAGCGGGCAGCACGAGGACTGCCCGCGCCACCGCGCTCGGTTGCTTTCCGTCCTGCTCAGGCCGCCGCCAGTCCCAAGCCAAAGGAAGCCCAGCGCCGTCCGCGCGCTGGCAACGGTGCCGGTAGTGGACGGATTCCCACAGGGACGGGAACCGGCTGCTGCGAGGGTTGCAGTGATCCGGCAAGGGACAGGTCAATGTCCGGGTGGTAGGTTTCGACCATGAATTCAAACAATGGATGCTTGTGGGCGGCCCAGAGCGCTTGCGCGCCGACCGGCGACAGCATCATGACGCGGTGCGGCACACCGGCCGCGTGCGCCATTGGGTAGTAGGCGCCTAGTTCCATCACGTCCTTGAACAGCAGCCCGTCATAGATGCGGTCGACCGGGCGGCGCCCGGCGGCCAGCATCCAGTCCACCTTCTGCTCAAGGCAGTAATTGTGCAGGGCCTTGAACAATGTGTTGCGAACCAGCGAGGCGCCCTCGCCACCCAGTATGCTGAGCCGGGTCGTCTCGACCATGAGGCTTCCCGAGAGTCGGGTTGGCAGTTCGATGGATGCCTCCAGCGGCAAGGACCGATGAATGTTGGAATGGGTTCTGAGTGTGCCGAGCATCTCGCCGTCAAGTTTTGACCTGGCGACGAAGACTTGGCACCCGGGCGCGTAGTCGGCCGGTTCAGGCTTTTGCAGCGCTTCGCCCAGTCCGGGCAGGTGCCGGCCGTAGGCAAAGGAGCGAAGCCTTGCCACCTCGTGCATGTCACGGTCGGTCGCAATCTCTACCCGGAACGGGAGTCGTTCTGTCTTCTTGTCCATGTTCGCCACCTTTCTTAGGAAAATCACTGGCTGCTTGCCGTACCCGAGAGCTTCGGGAGCCATGCGGACCCATGTCGTCGGTCTGCCTGTTGTTGTGATTTCATTCTAGGTAGCGCCGGCAAAAGGCAAGGGGGAATAAGCCGGGATTTTTGACCCCATCTTTTTCGTTCTCGCGATGCCGGGCAGGGCGTTGTTTGCAACAGTTGCGGGGCGGCTGATGCCGGGGAAGGTGCGCCAGGCGGGCGCCCGAGCGGCGCCCTAGGTGATGTCGACCGTGTGGGTCTGAAACCGCCCTGCGCGACGGTCCAGGAAGTAGCGTTCGAGCGTTTCCTTGACGGTGCGAAAGGCCAGATCTTCCCAGGGAATTTCCTGCTCCAGGAACAGTCGAGCTTCAATCGTCTCGTGGCCCGGACTGAACTGGTCGCTGAGCAGACGGGCTCGAAAGAACAGATGGACCTGCCCAACCCGGGGCACGCTCATGACGCTGAACAGCTGTTCCAACTCAACCTTGGCGCCAGCTTCCTCATCGGTTTCCCGCAGCGCGCCCTCGGCCGTTGTTTCACCGAGTTCCATGAAACCTGCTGGCAATGTCCACTTGCCCCTGCGCGGCTCGATGTTGCGCTTGCACAAGAGGATCCGGTCGCCGAAATACGGGATGGTTCCAACCACGTTGAGCGGGTTCTCGTAGTGGATGGTGTCACAGGCCGGGCACACAGCGCGCTCCTTGATGTCACCGTCATCCGGGACCCGGTAGGTGACCAGCGTTCCGCAGTTTCGACAGTACTTGATCGGACGTCGCAGCATGTTCTTGATTATTCGGTGCGCGTTCAATCGGATTTCGCCACCAGGTTGAAGTGCTCAACCACCGGCGCGGCAGCAAAGAACGGACCGACGATGGCGCGCCAACGCGTGAACAGATCGGATTGCCGGAAGCCCACGGTATGGTCTTCCAGGCTGTCCCAAAAAATCTGCAGGATGTAGCGCTCAGGTGACTCGATCCCCCGATTCACCTTGAAGCCACGAAATCCCTCGGCCTGGCTGATGACAGTGCGCAGGCCGAGTTCGATCGCCTGGTCGAACTCGGCTTGTCGTCCCGCGGCAATTCGAATGTCTGCAAGCTCAAGAATCATCGTGTTTCACCTTTCGTGGCAGCGCAATCAAAACTGAAGCTCGGGAATGTCGATAACCATGCCATCGAGCGAATCGGTCAAGCTGATTTGGCAACTGAGGCGGCTGTTCTCCCGGCGTGCGCTGGCGGTGAATTCGAGCATGTCACGTTCGCCGCCAGAGGGCGGGGCCAGGTGGCCGACATGGGGCTCGCGCACGTACACATGGCAGGCCGCGCAATTCAGGATGCCACCGCAGTCGGCCTCAATCCCATTGACGCCCGCCTCAAGTGCGGCTTGCATCAGGCTTTGGCCTGATTCGCACTGAACCGTTTTCCCTGCGCCCGATGCGACCGATTCAAAGAATGTGAGCGTGATCATCCGGCCGATTCTAAAAGGCCCATCATCGGCTCCAGTTCGGAACCTGACGGCTTCGGTTTATCCTTGCTGCCATGAAGCTGTACAACTACTTTCGTTCCTCGGCCTCTTTTCGAGTACGGATCGCCCTTGCGCTGAAGGGCCTGGACTTTGACTACGTCGGCGTGCATCTGGCAAAAGGCGAACACAGGCGCGCAGACTACGCGGCCGTCGCCGCCGACATGATGGTTCCGCTGCTGGAGTTCGATGGCAACCGTCTAAGCCAATCCATGGCCATCATCGAATACCTTGAGGAGACGTATCCGACGCCACCGCTGCTGCCCGCCGACGCCCTGGGTCGGGCTCGTGTGCGGGCACTTTCCCAGGCGATTGCCTGCGAAATTCACCCCTTGAACAATCTAAGGGTGCTGAAGTACCTGGTCGGTGAGTTGAAGCTGACTGAAGACAGCAAGCTTGCCTGGTACCGGCATTGGGTGCGCGAAGGTCTGGAGTCCTTCGAGCGGCAGCTCGGGCAGTTACCGCCGACGCGCTATTGCCATGGCGATACGCCGACCATGGCGGACTGCTGCCTGGTGCCGCAGATTTTCAACGGGCAGCGCTTTGGTGTGGATTTTGGCGGTCTGCCCCGAACCATGGCGGTGTTCGAGGCCTGCATGAAACTCGATGCTGTGCTTGAGTCACAGCCCTCGGCCTGTCCTGATTTCGAGCCCTGAACCGCGCCCCGAGTCCTGTCCATGCAAGCTGAATTGCTGCGACCCTGCTGGGACGCCCCAGCCAACGTAAGCGCAGCCATGACGCTGCGCGGTGGTGGCCACCGGGCGCCTCCGTTCGATCGTCTCAGTCTGGGCGGGCATGGGGCTGACGAGGCGCAGGCGGTTGCACGCAATCGGGAAGTTTTGCGTGCAGCCGCCCGTGCCGTGTTGCTCAGACAGGTGCACGGCAGCAAGGTTGTGAACCTGAGCGCGGACAGCAGGGATGGTGTCGAGGCGGACGCTTGCGTGACCAGCGCGAAACACCTGGCCTGTCTCATCCAGGTCGCGGATTGCCTGCCGGTGCTATTCACGAATCGGCAGGGAACCGCGGTGGCGGCGGCTCACGCTGGATGGCGCGGGCTGTCCGGTTCGGCTGGCTCGGGCGTGCTCGAGTCAAGCTACGCGGGCTTTCGCTCTGCCGTGCTCAATGCCGGCAACCATGAACAGCGAATCGCTCCGGATGACGACCCCGATCAGGTGGCGGCCGATACCCTGGCATGGCTAGGTCCATGTATCGGACAAGACGCCTTCGAAGTTGGAGCTGAGGTACATCAGGCCTTCGTCGAACACCACGCGCAAGCAGCGGCGAAGTTCCGCGCCGGCCGGCAGGCTGGCAAGTACTACGCTGATCTGCAGGGTCTGGCGCGCCAGCGGCTTGCGGCCATGGGAATACGAAGCATTTATGGCAACGACGGTACGGCGGCCTGGTGCACCTATTCGAACAGCTCAAGGTTCTTTTCCTACCGGCGGGATCGCCTTGCCCCGGGCGGCAACGGGCGAATGGCCGCGGCCATCTGGTTGACCTAGCGGATCAACATCAGGCGCATCCTGATCCGGCTGCGTGTTTTGCCGCGCCGCATGGTCCCGCTTGCGGGCTGCGCGTCGCCGGGCCGGCGTTGCCATGAGGTACAGGACCAGGGCCAGCGGCCCCAGGCCGTACAGGAAGAAAGTCAAGACAGCGCCAAGCAGGCTGCCACCGCTGTGGCTGGCCTCGGCCAGGGCCATCATGAGCGCGACGTAAAGCCAGGCGATTGCAACCAGGTGCATCATTGGAACAATGGCGGTTTGTTGCGGTGCAACAAGAGTGCTAGGATGCAACAGCTTCTGTTCGGGAAAACCGGCGACGCAGAGGAGATTCCATGAATTCTCAGGCAAATTGGGCAGACCCAGCGCAGCCCCTGCAGAAAGCCTTGGTCGCGGGCTGGGCCCAGGCGCTTGAAGCGTTGCGCGCGGCCTGGCCCGCGGGGATGCCCGGCGCGCCGTCCGATCTGCCGAGCATTCGTTTCTCCACCGAGAAGTTGCAGGCGCTGCAAGACAGCTATGTGACGGAGTTGACCGAACTCTTGGGTCAGGCGACCTCGTCCGTTGCCCCGATCAAGGACAAGCGCTTCGCCGCCGGGGCCTGGTCGGGCAATCCTATCGCGGCGTTTTCTGCCGCTGCCTACTTGTTGAATGCGCGCGCCTTGATCGGTCTTGCCGAGGCGGTGCAGGCCGACGAAAAGACGCGCGCCCGCATTCGCTTCTCGGTTGAGCAATGGGTCGCCGCCGCAGCGCCAAGCAATTTCTTCGCGTTCAACGTGGAGGCGCAGCAAAAGGCGATCGAAACCGGAGGCGCGAGTGTGGCCCGGGGCATGCAGAACCTGCTGCGGGACCTCCGGCAGGGCCACGTGTCGATGACCGATGAGAGCCTGTTCGAAGTCGGCCGCAATGTGGCGACGACCCAGGGCGCGGTGATCTTTGAGAATGAACTGTTCCAGCTGATCGAGTACAAGCCGCTGAGCGCCAAGGTCTACCAGCGCCCGTTCCTGCTGATCCCGCCATGCATCAACAAGTACTACATCCTGGACCTGCAACCCGAGAATTCGTTCATCCGTCATGTGGTGGCAGAAGGGCATCGGACCTTCGTCGTGAGTTGGCGCAATCCGGATGAGTCATTGGCGCAGGTGACCTGGGATGATTACATTGATAAGGCGGTGATCGAGGCGATCCACCGGGTGCAGGACATCGCCGGTGCAGCGACGATCAACGCCCTGGGATTCTGTGTCGGCGGAACCATGCTCTGCAGCGCGCTCGCCGTGCTGGCAGCGCGAGGCGAGAAACCGGTCGCCAGCGTGACGTTTCTGACGTCCCTGATCGAGTTTTCCGATACCGGAATTCTCGACATCTTCATCGACGAGGCCTTCGTCAAGTCTCGCGAAATGCAACTGGGCAAGGGTGGCCTGCTCAAGGGCCGGGACCTTGCGTCCACCTTCAGCTTGCTGCGGCCGAACGATCTGGTCTGGAACTATGTCGTTGGCAACTACCTCAAGGGCGAGACGCCGCCGCCGTTTGACCTGCTTTACTGGAACAGCGACGCGACCAATCTGCCGGGCCCGATGTACGCCTGGTATCTGCGCAACACCTATTTCGAGAACAATCTGGTGAAGCCGGGCCGAGTTGTCGTCTGTGGCGAAAAACTCAATCTTCGCAAACTCGATTTCCCAGTCTACATCTATGGTTCCAGGGAGGACCACATCGTTCCCATCGGTGGCGCCTACGCCACGACGCAGCACCTGAAGGGCAAGAAGCGCTTTGTGATGGGTGCCTCGGGCCACGTTGCAGGGGTCATCAATCCGCCTGCAGCCAGGAAGCGCAGCCACTGGACCCGAGCCGATGGCAAGTTTCCCGCCGACGTGAAAGACTGGATCGCCGGGGCCAAGGAACAGGCCGGCAGCTGGTGGACCGACTGGCACGGCTGGCTCAAGGGTCACGCCGGAAAACAGATTGCCGCGCCGAAGTCTTATGGCAAGTCGGGTTACAAGGTCATTGAGCCGGCGCCGGGACGCTATGTGAAGGCCAAGGCGTCATAGGCTACGGTCGGCACGGCCAACCCATTCTTTTCATTGGAGTTTGAGCATGGAAGACATAGTGATTGTTTCTGCGGCACGCACCGCGGTCGGCAAGTTCGGTGGAGCCCTGGCCAAGATGGCAGCAACCGAGCTTGGCGCCATTGTCATCAAGGAGGCCATGGCCCGCGCCAGGCTTGATCCGACCCAGATTGGGGAGGTCATCATGGGCCAGGTGCTGGCGGCAGGAGCCGGCCAGAATCCGGCGCGGCAGGCCATGATGAAGGCCGGGGTGAGCCAGGAAACGCCGGCGCTCACGATTAACGCGGTATGCGGCTCCGGCCTGAAAGCGGTGATGCTGGCGGCTCAGGCCGTGGCCTGGGGGGACAGTGAAATCGTCGTGGCGGGTGGCCAGGAAAACATGAGCGCCTCGCCGCATGTGTTGCTGAACTCACGTGATGGACAGCGCATGGGCGACTGGAAAATGGTCGATTCAATGATCGTCGATGGCCTGTGGGACGTGTACAACCAGTTTCACATGGGCATCA
This sequence comes from Burkholderiaceae bacterium, assembly GCA_038901755.1. Lineage (GTDB taxonomy): Bacteria > Pseudomonadota > Gammaproteobacteria > Burkholderiales > Burkholderiaceae_C > JBCKPE01. The sequence goes on from JBCKPH010000011.1 coordinate 32,040, forward strand.
CTGCCGAAAATGTGGCCAAGATGTATGGCATCGGCCGTGCGGCCCAGGATGTGCTGGCCCTGTCGAGTCAGCAAAAGGCCGCTGCCGCCCAGGATGCCGGACGGTTTCGCGACGAGATCGTGGCCGTTCATCTGCCGCAGAGAAAAGGCGACCCGGTGGCTTTTGACAGCGACGAGTTCGTCAATCGCAAGACCAGCGCCGAGGCGCTGGCCGGGCTGCGACCGGCCTTTGACAAGGCGGGCTCGGTGACCGCGGGCAATGCCTCGGGCCTTAACGATGGCGCCGCCGCTGTGGTGGTGATGACCGCCAAGAAGGCGGCGTCCCTCGGCTTGACGCCGTTGGCGCGAATCGCCGCTTTTGGAACCAGTGGACTGGACCCGGCCACCATGGGCATGGGACCGGTTCCCGCCTCACGCAAGGCGCTGCAGCGGGCCGGCTGGAAGGTTGGCGACATTGATCTGTTTGAACTGAACGAGGCGTTTGCGGCGCAGGCCTGCGCGGTGAATCAAGAACTGGGATGCGACCCGTCCCGGGTCAATGTCAATGGCGGGGCGATCGCCATTGGGCACCCGATTGGCGCGTCAGGCTGCCGCATCCTGGTCACGCTGCTCCATGAAATGCAGCGACGCAACGCGAAGAAGGGGCTTGCCGCGCTGTGCATCGGTGGCGGCATGGGGGTTGCGATGGCGCTCGAGCGCTAAGGCCGCCGAGTTTCCCCCGATCACTTGATGCCGGCGCGCATGAAGCTCTGAACAAACTGGCGCTGGAACAACAAGAAGGCGACCAGCAGCGGGGCCGAGGTCATCAAGGTCGCGGCCGTGATGATCGACCAGTCAATGCCCTGATCGGTCGAAGAAAAAACCTGAAGGCCGACGGTGAGCGGGCGGGCGTTCACCGTGTTGGTGACGATCACCGGCCAGAGGAAATTGTTCCAGTGAAAACTCACTGAGACCAGGGCGAAAGCCGTATAGACCGGCCGCGCCAGCGGGATGTAGACGCGCCAGAGGATTTGCAGCGCGCTCGCTCCTTCGACACGGGCGGCTTCGTCGAGCTCGCGCGGAATTCCCATGAAGGTCTGGCGCAGCAAAAAGATGGCAAAGGCCGAGGCAAAGTAGGGCAGGCCGATGGCCAACAGGGTGTCGATCAAACCCAACTGAGACATGGTCTTGTAGTTCTGGACCAGAAGAATGTCGGGCATCACCATCAGTTGCACCAGCACCAGCGAAAACGCGATGTCCCGGCCGCGAAACTCGTACCTGGCAAAGGCATAGGCTGCCAGGGTTCCGATCACCAGCTGCACGCCAAGGATCATCGTCACCAGCATGGCCGTGTTGAGGAAGTAGCGAGCAAAGGGCGCCGCCTCCCAGGCGCGCGCGAAATTGTCAAGAGTCAGTGGTGCCAACAACTCGAAGCGCGTCGAATACTCGCTTGGATGAAATGCCGTCCAGACCGCGTACAACAGCGGCAGGATCCAGAGCAGGGCCAGCGTCCAGGCGGCCAGGGTATCGAGCCAGGTTGGATCGTTGTAGCTCAGGCGTGCCGCATTCGCCTGTGCCCGGCTGGACAGAGCAGCAGTCACTTGTAGTGAACCCTTCGGTCGAGAAAGAAGAACTGGAAGATCGCCGTGCTGGCCAGGGTCGCCAGCAGGACCACGGTGATGGCCGCCGCGTAGCCGGTGTCCCAGTACTTGAAGCCGACCTCGTACAGGTGGTAGAGCAGCAGCGTTGAGGCGTTGTCCGGCCCGCCCTTGGTCAGCACCACGATATGGTCGACCATGCGAAAGGCGTTGATCACCGCATTGACCAGGACAAACAGGGTGGTCGGCATCAACAGTGGCCACTGCACGCGCCAAAAGAAGTACCAGCGCGACGCGCCTTCGATGGCTGCGGCCTCGCGCAGGCTGGGGTTCAGGCTTTGCAGGGCGGCCAGGTAGAAGATCATGAAGAAGCCGGCTTCCTTCCAGACCGCGACGACGGTCACTGCAGCCAATGCGGTGCTCTTGTCGCCCAGCCAATTGTGCGAGGGCAGACCCATGGCCCCCGTGATCTGCTCGAGCAGCCCATAGTGCGGTGTATAGAAAAACAGCCAGATGTTGGCCACCGCAATCATCGGCAGCACGGTCGGCGTGAAGAACGCCATGCGCAGCCAGGTGCGGCCGAACATCCGTTCGTTCACCCAAAGCGCCATCAGCAGCGCAAGCCCAATCGAGAGCGGAATGGTGGCCAACGCAAACCAGAGGTTGTTGCGTGCGGCCTGCCAGAAGGTTGGGTCATTGACCATGACCTGGTAGTTGTCCAGCCCGACCCAGACCGAAGGACGTCCCGCCTTGGCGGTCGAGAAAAAACTGTCAAACAGCGTCGCGACGGCGGGCGCGTGGGTAAAGGCCAGCAGCAGCAGCAGCGCCGGCAGCAACAGGAGCCAGGCCTGCTGGCCGCGCGGGTTCACTTGAACGTGCGCAGCAGCCGCTCGGCTTCCCGTTGTGCGTCCTGCATCGCCTGTGTCGGCGATTTGCTACCGGTCAGGGCGGCCTGCAGCCCATCGTTCAAGGCCTTGACGACACGCTGGTTGTCGTGGGTGGAAAATTCGGCCTGTGCGAAGGGCAGTTGATCACGCGCCACCAGAGCAGGTGGAAAATCGCGACCGTACTTGCGCAGCGTGTCGGTCAAATAGGCCGCCTGGGACACGGCAACGTAACCCGTGTCGATGCTCCATTGCGCGGCGCGCTCGGGTTGCGTGATCCATTTGATGAACTTGAAGGCGGCCTCCTGCTGCGCCGGCGAGGACTTCTTGAAGATGTAGAAATTGCCGCCACCGGTGGGCGACCCGCGCTGCTTGTTGCCCGGCAGCATGGCGACAGCAAACTCGAACTTGGCGTTGCTCTTGACATTGGTCAGGTTGCCGGTGGTGGTCCACATCATGGCCACCTTCTTCTCGAAAAAGTCTTTTGGCGTCGTGCCCCATTCGACAATGCCCGGAGGATGCACGCCCTGTTTCGCCAGGTCGACCCAGTATTGCACCGCCTCAATCGTCCTCGGATCATCGAAGCGAACGGCGTTGCCCAATTCATTGGCCAACACGACGCCATTCTGGATCGCCAGGCCCTGGAACAGCCAGTACGGGAAACCGCTGGACGGAATCTGTATCCCCCATTGTGTGACCTTGCCACTGGCGTCCTTTTTCGTCAGCTTCCTGGCGGTCTCGGCCATTTCTGCCCAGGTCGCGGGCGGGCTGCTGATGCCGGCCTCCTTGAACATCTCGACGTTGTAGTACAGCACGACGGTGGAACGCTGGAACGGCACGCCCCAGGTCTTGCCCCCGGTCTGGCTGTTCAGCATGAACGCCTTGTAGAAGCCGTCATGCCATTTCCGGTCGTCGTCGGTCTTGATGAAACCGTTGATCGGCACGATGGCGTCCTCGTCAATCAAGGTGTACATGTCGGTCGAAAGAAGCACCGAGGTGACCGGCGGCGTCCCTGACTTGTGCGCGGTTAGCGCCTTGACAATGGTGTCCTGGTAGCTGCCGGCATAGATCGGCGACACCTTGATGCTGGGATTTTCCTTCATGAAGGCCGCGGCCAGGTCGTCGATGATCTTGGCGATCGGGCCGGCGACGGCCACCGGATAAAAGAACTGAACCTCAACCTGCGCCTGTGCGCTGCTCAAGCGCGGCGCGAACATGGGCAGGGCAGCGGCTGCCAGCAGATGTGCGGTACCCGCTTGGAGGAAGGTCTTGCGTTTCATCGTTATCTCCTATGACTTGGGATGGATGGGCCGGGGTTAGCTGACAATTTCTTCAAGGCGCGCGCCGTCGACATTGAACCGATGGGTGGCCTGCTCCGGCCAGCCCAGGGTGACCCTCTGCCCGGGCGAAACTTCGGCCTGTCCCGAGGTGCGCAGGGTAACCGTTTCGGAGCCGACCAGGCAGCGCATGACCAGGTCAGCACCCAGGTATTCTAGGCTTTGCACGGTGGCCGAAAGTCGCCCGGACAGGACGATGTCTTCGGGCCGAACTCCAAGAAAAGCCCCTGCGCCCGGGACGCTCACTTCGCTGCCGGCGATTCTTTGCCCCTCGAGCCGGATCAGGTTCATCGGCGGCGTGCCGATGAAGCGCGCGGCAAACATGGTGGCGGGCCGGGCGTACAGTTCTCTGGGCGTGGCCGACTGCTCAATGGCCCCCTTGTTCAATAACACAACCTGGTCGGCCATGCTCATCGCCTCGGCTTGGTCGTGTGTGACGTAAACCAGCGTCAATCCAAGTTTCTGCTGCAGTTCGCGCAGTTCCAGCCGCATTTCCTGGCGCAACTGCGCGTCCAGATTGCTCAGCGGCTCGTCCATCAGGCAGACCCGCGCCCGCGCGACCAGGGCCCGGCCCAGCGCCACCCGTTGCTGCTGTCCGCCGGAAAGCTGCGACGGCTTGCGCTCCAACAGGCTGCCCAGGCCCAGCAGCTCCGCAGTTTCCGCGAGGCGCCGCCTGGCCTCCGCAGCCGGCACTTTGCGCACCGACAGGCCAAAACCAATGTTTTGCGCCACGTTCAGGTGCGGGAACAAGGCATAGTTCTGGAACACCATGGCGACGCCGCGCTCAACTGGCGCCAGTTGCGTGACATCGCGCCCATCGATCAGCACCTGACCTTCGGTGGCGGCCTCCAGGCCAGCGATGATGCGCAGCGTGGTGGACTTGCCGCAGCCCGAGGGCCCCAACAGGACACAGAAGGTGCCCGACTTGATGCGCAGGTCGATTCGCTGCAGGGCAACGACCGGCCCCCAGCGCTTGCTTACCTGGCGCAGCTCAATCTCGGACATGCGAACAGTATAGGTGTGGCAGCGTGCAGTCAAACCCGGCGGATCGGATCCCGCCGTCACTGTTTTCCGCATTCCGCGGAAGGCGAAACTTGGTTACAGTCACTGCAGGTCAAACGGCCAACTGGAGGACACCTCGCTTCAACGCCGCTTCATCTCACGCCAGCGCAAGAAAACCGTCTACCCAAGGAAAACCTATCGCGTACCGTTACCTTGACTTCGCGAGAAGTCCCTGCAAAGGGTTAGGCATCGTGTGATTCAAGCATGGGCTCTGGAAAAATCCATGGTCCAGTTCGTCTCCCAGGTGCTACCTCCGTCAGCCGAGAATGCCTGTTCCCACCGTGCCGAGTTCTGATCTTTGGGTAACCATGTAAACCGAATACGGATAGGTTTGCCACTCAGGCTATCGTCTGCGTAGAAGAGCCCTACTCCATTCGAAAAGCAGCCAACAACTGGTGTGTCCAAGTGCCCTGGATCGCGCCCGTCGAGCCACCAGATTGACCAGTGCCCAGTTGCTGAGTTGAATGATCGAATCGCCGCGGCACGATAGGCTCCTTCGGGCAAGGCCAGAAAGTTGTCTTCAACGTTCCCGTGGCCGTCGAGTATTCCTCGGGTGTTCGATGTTCCTTCGAACTCGATCCATTCGGTACACCCGGCAAGACGTTCCTTGAGGCGGCGATGGTGAACAGTCCAAGCGCCAATGACGAAATCGAAGTCGTCGGCGCCGGTGGGACGGGTGCTTCAGAGGCGCGCCGCCTGCGGCGCGTCCACTGCAAGCGCTTGTTGGGCGGCATTCGTTGCGAGGTCTGCAATGATCTGGGCCACTTGCTCGA
>JBCKPH010000012.1:0-36993 GCA_038901755.1 Burkholderiaceae bacterium
CTGGCGACGAACACGCCGTCGGCGGACAGGCGCCCTTGCGTGACCACGCCCTTGCCTTCGCGGAACAGATCCGGCAGCAAGCCTTTGTAAACCACCTGAATCGTCTTGGCGGTGTCGGTGACGGCGAAGTGCACGGTCACGCCATCGACCTGGCGCTTGACGCTGCCGACTTCGACCATGCCGCCGACGCGAAACGCGCGCCCCCGCGGCGCTTCGTTCGCCACCACCTGCGAGGGCGTGAAGAAGAACACCAGGTTCTGCTCGAAGGCGTTCAACACCAGCGTGGCGGCAAGGCCCAGCGCGGCGACTCCGACGGCGATCATGGCGAGGCGTTTGTGTCTGGGCTTCATCGTGCCGTCCTCGCGCGACGCCCAAGCTGAGCGAGCAGGCCGCGCTTGCGTCTCACCAGCAGCACCAGCTCCGCGACCATCAACGCCAGCGTCACGCCATACGAACCCCAGACAAAAAGCCCGTAGCCGCCCATGGCGAAAAAGTCGCTCCAACTGGCCCAAATCACTTCAATGTCCTTGCGTATTGAGCGACCCACTCGCTGTGTCGCTCGCGTTCCAGGATGATGCAGCGCAGGCGCTGCAGCGCAGCGGCAACACTGTACATCCAAAAACCCAGCGCCATGACGAGCATGCCCAGCAGCATCGTCGTCGCCATCGTGGGCGCGCTCGTCAAGCTGACCGACGCGCCCTGGTGCAAGGTGTTCCACCACTGCACCGAAAAATAGATCACCGGGATATTGACGACGCCGACGATGGCCAGCACCGCGCCGGCCTTGTCGGCGCGGCGAGGATCATCGATGGCCGCCTGCAGCGCCATGAATCCGAAATACAGGAAAAGCAGGATCAGCTCGGAGGTCAGGCGTGCGTCCCAGACCCACCAGGCGCCCCAGGTCGGCTTGCCCCACAGCGCGCCTGTCCACAGCGCGATGAAGGTCATCAGCGCGCCGGTGGGCGCCAGCGCGCTGGCCCACATGCCTGAGAGTCGGGTGTTGAAGACCAAGCCCGCAGCGGCCCAAAACGCCATCACGACGTAGATGAACATCGACATCCACGCCGCCGGCACATGGATGAAGATGATGCGGTAGGCGTCGCCCTGCTGGGCGTCGCTTGGCGCGACGAAGAACCCGATGTACAGCCCGGCCAGGCACAACACGGCGGCCAGGAGCGCGAACGCAGGCGTGAGTTTTCCGATCAGCGGAAAAAAGCTCTGCGGCGACGAGTACTTGAACCAATTGATCTTCAAGCGCCGGCCCTTGGCCTCGGTCATGGTCGATCCCGTCATCGTTTTCTCAAGAGAGTCCTGCATTGATCCATGGCAAGCGCAAAAGTTCGCGGTGATCGCATCGCAAGAACCGTCGTGGCGTTCATGGCGCGGCTCGTCACTCCGCCGAAATTCGCAGCGCCGCGACGATCGCCCACGGCGCAAACGCTAGCGCGACGACGAGGAACGCGCCCAGCACGAACAGGTGGCCTTGCGCGCTCAAGCCCGACGACGCAATTTCAACGGCGCCGCCGCCGATGATCAGCACCGGCACATACAGTGGCAACACCAACAATGAAAGCAAAATCCCGCCTCCGCGCAATCCCAGCGTCAGGGCCGCCCCAATCGCGCCAATGAGGCTCAGGACCGGGGTACCAAGCAGCAAGGATAGCGTAAGCACCCCCATCAAGGATTGATGCAAGTCAAATTGCAGCGCAAGCACGGGCGCGATCAAGACCAGCGGCAGTCCGGCGACCAACCAGTGTGCAATGACCTTGGCGACGACGATCACGCCCAGGGGCGCTGCGCCCAACAGCATCTGCTCAAGCGTGCCGTCGGCGTGATCCTCGGCGAACATGCGCGTCAGCGAAAGCATCGACGCCAACAAGGCCGCGACCCAGATCACGCCGGGCGCGATCGAACGCAGCAGGTTGGGTTCGTTGCCCAGTCCCAGCGGGAACAGGCTCACGACGATGACAAAGAACAGCAGCGCCGTCAGGACGTCGGCGCGGCGGCGCATCGCCAGCAGCAGATCGCGCTGAATCACGCAACGCAGGGCGCTCAGCATGACGCGCCCGCGCCCGCGTCGAGATCGATGGTGCGCACGGACGAACTGATGATGCGGGCTTCCTGGTGCGTCGCGAGCACGACCGCGGCGCCGCGGGCGACATGCGCGGCGATCAGCGTCTGCACGTGATCCGCCGCGTCGACGTCGAGCGCCGTGAAGGGTTCGTCAAGTATCCACAGCGGCAGGTGCTGACTCAGGACGAGGCGTGCCAGCGCCGACCTGCGACGTTGTCCCTGCGACAGCGCCTTGGCCGGCAAGTCCTCGCATTGCGCAAGACCAAAGCTGTGCAGCGCTGCATTGACGTGCGTTTGATCGACGGTCAATCCCGCGATGGTGCAGGCCACGCTCAGGTTTTCAGCGGCGGTCAACCCGTCCTTGACCGCGCTCGAATGCCCGAGGTAGACGATTTCCTTCCAGTATTCCTCGCGCAGTGAACTGATGTTGCTGCCCCGCCAGCGCACTTCCCCCTGCGCAGGAGAGAGCAGTCCGCACAAGATGCGCAGCAAGCTGGTTTTGCCGCTGCCGTTGGCCCCGGCTACCCGCAACAGTTCGCCGCCGCCCAGCGTGAAACTGAGGTCGCTGAACAGCGTGCGGTCTCCGCGCACGCACTCAAGGTTGGCCGCTTCGAGCATTGTTATTGCATTTTTCCGGAAAGCTGTCGCGCCGATTTTCCCTATCTTCTGTCGACGCGACTTGATGAGAACCCGGTGCGGCTGTTGCCGGGAATCAGGCCGACCCAGGCAGCATCGCAAACAGGGCATGAAAAACCGGAGGGGTGCGGCAATGAGCGGTAAAGCTTCGCCCATGATCTCTGCGCAGCAGGCGATTCGGCATTTTACCCGCGGTTTGCAGAAGTTCTCGAGCTCAAATGACGGATGCGGCAATGCTGATGGTACGGCCCCTGGGCGCCCAGAGCGGTGTCACCGTCATCCCCGGCCAGATGCGCCGGGTAGTAGCACCCGTCTGAGCGGAAAACCGCCCCGATCCGGTCGGGGCGTTGTGACATGGCCTCAGCCCGGCGCTACTAAAACCGGTAGTTCATCATAACGCCGATGAAGTGAACTTTCTGCGTCGGGCTTTGCAGTACCCGCGTACCATCCGAGTAAGTCCATGTCGTCCAAGTCCAGTCATCGGTGCTGAAGTGATCGTAGACATAGTTGAGGCGGACATCCACGTTCTTCTTCACCGCATACTTTGCAAACAGGTTCAGCTTGGTCAGCTTGGTTGAAAAGTCGGGCACCACACCCGCCACCGCACCGGAGAGAGCCTGCTGCCGGTTTTCATCTCTCATGTTGGCGTGACTCAGGTCAGCGCCGATCTCGAGTCGGCTTAACGGCTTGCCGCGCACACCCAGACCGAAGGAATCACCGACATTGCGCAGCTTGGCCTGCCAGGTGTTGGGGCTGGTTCGGGTCAGTTGTTCGTAACGGGTGTCGTCGCGCGAAAGCCAGGCGGTGGCCTGCCAATTGTCGCTGAAGGCATAGGCGGCATCGACCGAATACGCGCCCGCCTCGCCTTTTTGCGCTCCCAATATTGAACCATCACGCTGGCCGTAGTTGTCACGCGACTCATCCACCCTGAACTGCAGCGACAGTTGCTCTGTCGCCTGCCAGTTCGCCGACAGGCGCACCTTGTCGCGCTTGCGATCAGCCAGATGTATGGGAGCGATGAAGTTGTTGGCGCTTGTGGCTCCGCTATTCACCACCGTGGTCAGAAAAGGCGAACCGCCGCGATCACTGTGAATGTAGGCCAGTGCGCCAGTAATGGTCTCCGACATCGAGCGCCGCAGTTCCACCCGATAGGCTGTTTCATCGGTCCGCTCGCGCTGGCTGACCGACGCCACCCGAAAGGTGTTGCGTTTTTTCTCGTCGTAATCGACGCCGCCGGTCAGGCGGAAGCTCATCGGCAGGGCGTAGCTGGCTTCCAGCTTGCCCACCAGGGTTCGGATAGAGCGGGGCTCATTAAAGCCGTCAAGTGAGCTCGTAGCGCCAACGGTGGTGTACAGCGCGAGTGGCGTCTTGTCGTCCTTGTCTTCATAGCGAAGGTTAGCGAGCACCGACAGTTTGGGCATCGGCCGGGCGACGAGGCCCATTTGCAGCAGGGTGGTGTCAACGGCTCCACCCAAGTCGGTGCGGGTATTCCTCGTAGGCGCAACGAAGAAGCCCTCGTTTTGGGTCGCCTTGGTATAAGCGAGCTTGAACGTGCCGCGCGTGGTCGGGGTAAAGCTGTAGCCGCCGGCCAGGTGCAATTGATGGGATTGGTTGCCCGGCGGCAGTGCCATTTGGGTAAAGACTGCAGTAGGACCGAGCACATTGAGCACGGTGTTGTGGTTTTCAAACAAAGTCCCGTAATAACCGCCTGAGAGTTGTAGCTTCTCCCCGGTATAGCCCAGGGTGACATCGAGTTGCCGGGTGGTCTGGTTGATCGGATCCGTCAAAAAGTTAACGGGACCGGTATTTCCTCCGCCCTGGCCCCACTGGCGCGCGCCATCCTTCTCCTCGTTCCTGAAGCGCACCTGTACGTCCCAGCCCGCCGGCAGATTCTTGCTGAAACCCAGGGTCACGGCCTCGCGCTTGGTTTTCAGGTCGACATTCCTCAGCGCGGTGCCATTGATGGTCTGGGTGGCGGTGCCGATGCCAGACAGCCCGGTATTCACGGTGTAGGGATTGAAGCGGGGTGTCACGCCATACTCGATGAAATAGCCCCAGTTGCCCTGGCGGTTGTGCTCGAATCGAAGTTCACGCGATTCAAGCCCGAGATTGCGGCCGCTGAGGTTAAGCCAGGTGCCGGTGGCGTCGTCACGCTTGATCAGGCTCCCGCCCAAAAGTCCATAAGTACCCTTTTCATTCAATCCACTGTACTGGCCGAAGCGCAGGCCATCCTTGTTGACGTAGCCCAAGCCGAACTCGATGTTGCTTTCGGGCTTGGTGAGCGCCGTGATCTCGTCGCCTTCGGCGGCGTAAGCGCCCACAGCGGCCAGGACTGCGGTGGCCGCGGCGGTGAGCCGGAATACAAAGCCTGTATGCCTGTTCATGATCGATCTCCTGTTACCTGTTAGCCATGTCGTTAGCGGCGGAACACCCGTTGCCCCGCGGCGGGCACGTCCAGCGGGTTATTGGTGCCATGGATGTTGGTATGGCAGTTCACGCAGCCTCGCGCCACCAGGGTCGCGTTAGCTCTAAGCGAAGGACCTGCGCCAGCAAATACCCCGGGGGCGCCGATATGCCCGGCTGGCTCGTGGCACTGCTGGCACAGGAACGGCGCGCGTGCCTTGAGCAGGTTGGGGTTGGTGGTGCCGTGCGGGTTGTGGCAGATGGTGCAGTCTTCCTGCACCGGTTGGTGGTTGCGCACGAAGGGCCCGCGCTTCTCCATGTGGCAGGCGTAACAGGTGTCGTTGACATTGTCGCGGACCATATTTGCCCGCCCCGCCGAACCGTGGGGATTGTGGCAGTCGGAGCATGCGACCTTGCCTTCGAGGATCGGGTGGCGCGATGGCCGGTTGATTTCCGCGCGCTTGTCCTTGTGGCAGGCGAAGCACACTTCGGACTGGGCGACCTTGTCGCGTACCTTGTCGTTAGCAGTATGCGCCTGGTGACAGGCGGTGCAAGTCGTGTCTCGGCTGGCGTGCATGCTGCCGGCCCAGTGGATGCGCTTGCCACCCTGGTGGCAGGTCAGGCAGGTCTGGTTTTGCGCATTGGCGGGGGTGGCCGACTTCTTCCCGAAAGAGCGCTCGACCTTCGGCCGCTCTTTCACGTCGGGAGGCTTGTTGGCGTGAGTCTCGCTCTCGCCGTGGCAATTGGTACAGGTCGGCGTGCGTTTGTCGGCGATGGTGCCGTGCTTGGTCTTGCCGATGGAAAGCACCGGATATTCCTCGGTTTCGTCGTGACAGCGCGTGCAGTTGGCGTCGCCCTTGAGCACCATGTCCTTGCGCGGCGCCTTGTCGGCGTGGCTGGCAGACAACGCGCTGTCTGGCATCAGGGCGACGCCCGCCGTCAGCACCAGGCCTTGCAGCAAGGCCGCGAATGAATATTTCAGGTGTTTCATCGAGCTTTACCCGTGATTACAAGAACCGAAGGGGCCGCAATTTGCCCCGCAGCTCTCGGATGACGATTGGATTCCATTACTTCTTATGACTGACATTGAGTTCCTGCGGCCCCGGGCCGTCTGGCTCCTTGTGCGCAATGCCGAAGTGGCAATCAATGCACGTCACGCCTTCCTTGTCGGCCTTGGCGTGCCGCGTCCGCGCCTTCTCGGTCTGCTTCTCAGCGTTCATGGCGTCGCGTTGATGGCAATTGCGGCATTCGAGCGAGTCGGTTTCCTTCATGCGCGTCCACACGCGCTTGGCCATTTCGTAACGGTGCGCCTCGAATTTCTCTTTGGTGTCAATGATCCCCGTGACGAAGTGGCCATAGAGCTCGAACGTGGCCTGCACCTTGCGCAGCAACATGGGGCCGGGCTCGCGCGGCACATGGCAGTCGGAGCACTGAGCGCGCACGCCGGAGCGGTTGGTGTCGTGGATCGTGCCCTTGAACTCGGCGTAGACGTTGTCCTTCATCTCGTGGCAACCGATACAGAACTTCTCGGTATTGGTCCAGGCTAGGCCGGCAGCGCCAGCGACCATCAGCAGACCGCCAGCGATGACCGCCAAGACGACGGCGCCCGACACCAGAGTCACCCGGGCGCAGGATTGGCAGCGATCGACCAGCGCGCTCCAGGCTTTTTTGATCAAGGCGGGCTCCCAGTCGCTTGGCGCGCAATCAGCGCGAAAGGATGTACTTCACGACGTTGCGAATCTCGGCCTCGTTCTTGGTCTTGAGGCTCTCGTGCAACTCTTCCTTGTCGTCGACCTTGACCTTGGGGTTGGTCGTCAAGTGCGTGTAAAGTTTTTGTTCGGCGTCGGCCTTGCCTTTGGCTTTGTAGTTTGCCGCGGTCTCCTTGTAGGGCGGGCCTTCCTTCTTGGCGGACACAGAGTGGCATTTTGTGCAGCCGCTCTTCTTCGTCAAAGCTTCGGCGGCGGCGACATCAACTTCAGCCGCCCACGCTTGCGCGCCTAGAGCCGAGGCTGCGCTCACGAGTGAGCCGATGATCAATAAACGCGTGAAACCCATGACAACAGTCCTAAATCCTGAGCGCAAGCAGCCCCGTGCGCCTCGGACGCAAACAACGTTAAACAAAGAAGCAGTCCAATGGTTCAATTCCTGCGTCCCGCGCCAGCGCCACTGCTCTTTGCAGCGGCAAGTTTCTTCTACTGCGATGCAACACATCCTAGGATCGGCGGGGGTTGGCTCATTGATCTGTGTCAACAAAAGACGAGAGGTCGGGTTCGTTGCCGCGTCGCGCGGCTCGCGCAGCGCGGCGTAAGGGGCCTGTCGCTCGCATTGCCGGAGGCGCTTGAAGCGGGTTGACCCTTGTGCATCGGGACAGGAGCGCCCTGTGCGCTCGTTGAGCTCGGCCCCACCCGATGTGTGCGGTCTTAGCCACGGACCTGGACGCAAATCCGGCCGAGGGTACTTCGGGCATTTGTCCTGGACCGTCTTTCTCAACTTGCCGCCACCCAAGGTCACGGCAAGAGAGGTGCGGAAAACGACGCCGACAGACTCCTAGCTTGGCCCGATCGAATGCGAAGGACGGCGCAGGCGATCAATCAAGCCGTTGAGTTCCTCGAGCGAGCCAAACTTGACGGCTATCTCGCCTGTTTCCTCCATGCGCCCGGCGCGCTTGACCCGCTTCTTCACCCGCACTTCGACTTCGGCCGCCAGCAGGTCCGAGAGTTCTTCTTCGACCCGCTTCAGGTCGCGCGACTTCTCCTTCTTCGGCTTCGCCGACACCAGGGAAAACTCGGCGACGAGTTTCTTCACCATGGCTTCGGCCTCACGCACCGACATCTTGCGCGCGGCAATGCGGCTCGCCGCCATGATCTGGGCCGCCTTGTCCAGCGCCAGCAGGGCCCGGGCGTGGCCCATGTCGATGTCACCAGCCATCAACATGGTCTGCACCGGCTCGGCCAGATTGAGCAGGCGCAGCAGGTTGGAAGCAGCGCTGCGCGAGCGACCCACCGCCTGCGCCGCTTGTTCATGGGTCAGGCCGAACTCCTTCACCAGGCGCTGCAGCCCCTGGGCTTCTTCCATGGGATTGAGGTCTTCACGCTGAATGTTCTCGATCAGGGACATGGCGGCGGCCGCCTGGTCCGGCACGTCGCGCACCAGCACCGGCACGCTGTCCAGCCCGGCCAGCCGGGCCGCGCGGTAGCGCCGTTCGCCAGCGATGATTTCGTACAACGGACGGGTGATCGCTTCGTTCTCGGCAGCGCCCGATGCCGCGGCTTCCTTGCGACGGTGTTGCCGCGCCAGTTCTTCGTCCAGCGGGCGCACCAGAATCGGCTGCATGATGCCCTGCGCCTTGATGCTTTCTGCCAGCTCGTACAGGGCCCCCTCGTTCATCCTCGTGCGCGGCTGGTACCTGCCGGTAACGATGTCGTTCAGCAGCAGCGAGGCCGGCAGCCCGGGATTGCTTGGTGGCGCATTGGACGCCAGGTAGTCCTCCACCCTGGGCCCGAGCAATGCTTCCAGGCCGCGGCCGAGCCCCTTCGGTCGTTTCGTCACCATGGTTCAGTCCTTTTTCATCTTGTCATCCGCCGCCGCTGCGTATCAGTTCCTTTAGCAGGTTCAGCCCCTGTGGCCAGTCACCCAGGCCGGACTCCGAGTTGAGGTGACCACACTCGCCACAATCAACCAGGGTCGATCCCCAGGCCCGGCCCATGGCCTGGGAGCGCTCCAGCGCGCAGTAGGGGTCGTTGCGGCTGCAAAGCAGCAGGCTCGGGAACGGCAGCGGCTGCATCGGAATGGGCGACCACCCTGGCAGCAGCTCGCGAATGTCCTCGCGTTCCGGATCCCCTGGCGCCACCAGGAAAGCGGCACGGACCAACCCCGGGTTGCGACTGTGTTCGGCCCAGGCCGCGACCTGGATGCAACCCAGGCTGTGCGCCACCAGCACGGCGGGCGCGGGGCAGCCGAGCAACACCTCTTCCAGCCGTGCAATCCAGTCTCCGCGCAAGGGGCGCATCCAGTCATGCTGCTCGACCCGCTGATAGCCGTGGCTGTGTTCCCAGCGGCTTTGCCAGTGCTCGGGCCCGGAATTCTGCCAGCCCGGCAGAAGCAGCACAGGAGTCTTCATCTGCTATTAATTAAGTAGCAACAAAGCGTTGTTTTTCCTTGGCTTCCAAAGGATAGACCAGAATTACTGGGCATGACGCAAGGGCTCGGGGAACAGGCGCGGAACGCGATCGACCAGCTCCTGGGCAAAGGAAACGAAGGCCAGCGCGCCCTTGCAGGAGGGGTCGAAAATGACGCCGGGCAGGCCATAGCTGGGCGCCTCGGCCAGTCGCACGTTGCGCGGCACCACGGTGTCAAAAACCTTGTCGCCGAAGTGCGCCTTGAGCTGCTCGCTCACCTGCTGCTGCAGGGTGATGCGAGGGTCGAACATGACGCGCAACAAGCCGATGATCTTCAGGTCGCGGTTCAGGTTGCCGTGCACCTGCCTGATGGTGTGCACCAGATCCGTCAAGCCCTCGAGGGCGAAGTACTCGCACTGCATGGGAACGATGACCCCATGTGCAGCGCACAGGCCATTCAATGTCAACATGGAGAGCGACGGTGGGCAGTCAATCAGGACGAAGTCGTAGCTGTCACTCACCGCAGCCAGCGCAGCGTGCAACCGCTTTTCGCGCCGCTCCAGGGCCACCAGTTCAACTTCAGCGCCGGCCAGTTCCCGGTTGGCGGCGAGCAGGTCGTAGCCACATTTTTCACTGTGAACTCTGGCCTCTGCGATCGAAGCCGATTCGAGCAACACGTCGTATACCGACAGGTCGACGGCGCGTTTGTCGACGCCCGATCCCATGGTGGCATTGCCCTGCGGGTCCAGATCGACCAGCAACACACGCTGCCCAAGTTTGGCCAGCCCCGCGGCAAGGTTGACTGCAACGGTCGTCTTGCCAACGCCGCCCTTTTGATTGGCGACGCAGAACACCCTGGCCATCGATACCTCCCGTGTTACTTTGAAACGGCCAGCTTGATGCCAAACCCTATGAGAAAAAGCCCGGCGACCTTCTCCAGCACGCGCGACACGCTTGGGTTGCTGCGCATGCGCTCGGCCAGATGGTGGGTCAGCAACGCGACCGCGACGCCGTAGAGCAAGGTGAGCGAGGCGATGGTTGCCGCCATGACGGCGAAGGTCAGCATGCCGCGATGCCGCGCCGGGTCGACAAACAGAGGAAAGAACGCCATGTAGAAGACGATCGCCTTCGGATTCAAGAAGGTGATCATGAGCGACTGCATCAGGTAGTGGTGCGGCTTGATGTTGAGCACCGGAGCAGCGCCAGGCTTGGCGAAAAGCATTCGAGCGCCGAGCCACGCCAGGTAGGCGGCACCCAGCCATTGCACGGCGCCGAAGGCCGCCGGGTAGGCCGCAAGAAGCGCCGCCACCCCGGCGACCGCCAGCCACATCAGCACCTGGTCCCCAAGGATCACGCCCAGGGTGGCAGCGACGCCGCCGCGCACCCCGCCCTTGCTGGTGGAGGAAATCAAGGCCAGATTGCCGGGACCGGGAATCAGCAGAAAAACGACAACCGCAGCGACAAAAGCGCCGTAGTCAGCAATACCAAACATGGGACAGTCAAGAAAAAGCGACCGCTTGAGTTTACGTCGGAAGGCGGAACGCCCCGGTCAACTCGGAGCTTGTCTCATCCAGATCAGGCAGCGTTGTGCGTCAAGCAGGGGCACCTGCAGTTGTTCCACGTGAAACACGGCCACTGCGGCCGGCAGCAGCCCCATCTCCTGCAGCGGGGTTTGTCCCTTCATCGCCATCCATACGCCGCCAGGGGCCAGCGCCTGTACCGACCCAGCGACAAAATCTGTCAGTGTTGCAAAGGCACGCGAGCAGATCACATCCCATCCCGGCTCGGCTCGCAGCGTCTCGACGCGTGCATGTATGCCGGACAGATTCTTGAGTCCAAGTACGCCGGCCACATGCTGGACAAACGCCGCCTTCTTCCCCACCGAATCGACACAGGTCACCTCCAGTGCGGGGCAAGCCAGGGCAAGCACGACCCCAGGCAGGCCCGCGCCGGACCCGACATCAAGCAGGCGTGCTGCGCCAGCTGCTTGGCGCAACAGTGGCTCAACGGCGGCCAGCGAGTCCAGCAGATGTTGCGTCAACATGGCTTCGGGTTCACGCACTGCCGTCAGGTTGTAGGCGCGATTCCATTTGCCGATCAACTCGAGGTAGGCCAGACTCTGACCTATCTGCGCGTCGCTCAACGCCAGGGGCAGACCAGAAAGACCTTCGCGCAAGCGCGACTCAAGCCGGTTTCTGCCGGTCGCGACCTTAGGAACCGGTTGACGCATCGAGCCTCTTGCCGCGGCTTTTCTTCAAATGCACCAGCAGCAGCGACAGGGCTGCCGGCGTGACGCCGGAAATGCGCGAGGCCATGCCCAGCGTTTCCGGGCGATGCAGGCTGAGCTTCTGGCGCACTTCGAAACTCAAGGCTGTGATCTGCTCATAATCAAGCTGCTCGGGCAGTTTCAGGTTTTCAAAATGACTGGCGCGCGCCACCTCGTCGCGCTGGCGCTCGATGTAGCCGGAATACTTGGCGGAAATCTCCAGTTGCTCGACCACCGGAGCGTACAGATCAGCCAGCGCCTCGGGCGAAACCTCCGGGCTGGCCAGTCGCCCGCCCTGCAGCGACATCAGAGCGGCGTAACTCACAGCGGGTCGCCGCAACAGGTCGGCCAGGCTGTATTCATGCTCCAGTGCCTTGCCGGTCACCCGCTCGGCCTCCTCCGAACACACGCTGGAGGGGTTCACCCAAACGCTCTTCAGTCGCTCGGTTTCACGTGAAACAGCGTCACGCTTGCGGCAGAACCGGTCCCAGCGCCGGTCGTCGACCAGGCCCAGCCGACGCCCATCCTCGGTCAGGCGCAGGTCGGCGTTGTCCTCACGCAATTGCAATCGATATTCGGCCCGGCTGGTGAACATCCGGTAGGGTTCGCTGACGCCCTTGTTGATCAAGTCATCAACCAGCACGCCGAGGTAGGCCTGGTCGCGCCGTGGCAGCCAGGGTGCCTCGTCGCGGCAAGCCAGTGCGGCGTTGATGCCGGCAAACAAGCCCTGCGCCGCGGCCTCTTCATAGCCAGTCGTGCCATTGATTTGTCCGGCAAAAAACAGGCCTGCAATGGCACGTGTTTCGAAACTGGATCTGAGCGCCCGCGGATCGAAATAGTCGTACTCAATGGCGTACCCTGGACGCAAGATATGCGCCTGCTGCAGCCCAGGGATAGTGCGCACTAATTTGTACTGAATGTCAAAAGGCAGGCTGGTGGAAATGCCGTTCGGGTAAATCTCGTGGGTCGTCAGCCCCTCGGGTTCGAGAAAAATCTGGTGGCTCTGCTTGTCGGCAAAGCGATGTATCTTGTCTTCGACGCTCGGGCAGTAACGCGGTCCGACACCCTCGATCGTTCCGGCAAACATCGGGCTTCGATCCAGGCCGGAGCGGATGATGTCGTGCGTTCTCTCGTTGGTCTGGGTGATCCAGCACGACATCTGCTGCGGATGCTGCGAGGCCTGACCCAGGAAGCTGAACACCGGCACCGGGTTGAGGTCACCTAGTTGCTCGCGGCATTGGCTGAAATCAATGGTGCGTCCGTCCAGGCGCGGCGGCGTTCCGGTCTTGAGCCTGCCCTGCGGCAGCTTGAGCTCCTTCAGCCGTGCTGCAAGTGACAGCGCCGGCGGGTCACCGGCCCGGCCCGCGGCGTAGTTGCTCATCCCGACGTGGATCTTCCCGTCCAGAAAGGTCCCCGCCGTCAGAACCACGGCTCGGCTTGAGAAGCGAATGCCCACTTGCGTCACAGCCCCCGCCACACGGTCACCTTTTATCATCAAATCGTCAACGGGCTGCTGAAACAGCGTGAGGTTCGGCTGGTTTTCGATGCGGTGCCGAATCGCCGCCCGATACAGCATGCGGTCCGCTTGCGCCCGCGTCGCCCGAACCGCCGGGCCCTTGGACGAATTCAAGATCCGGAACTGAATTCCGGCTTCGTCGGTTGCCGCGGCCATGGCGCCTCCCAGCGCATCAACCTCCTTCACCAGATGACCCTTGCCAATTCCGCCGATCGACGGGTTGCAGCTCATTTGTCCAAGCGTCTCGATGCTGTGGGTAAGCAGCAGGGTCTGACAGCCCATGCGCGCCGCCGCCAGCGCGGCCTCGGTCCCGGCGTGCCCGCCGCCAACCACAATGACGTCAAACTCCTGGGGATAGTTCAATTTGGTTCTCCGGCGACCGGCGCCGAGGCAGGTCGGATGGCCGGCTGCGCTTGCAAGAAGCAGTGGGGCCTGTCAACACAGAGCAGCGGGCCGTTGGCCACCGCAACGACTGGCAATTTTATCCGTGCCACGACGTTGGCGCTCGGGGCCGGCAGAAACCCGCATCCGTGCGATCAGGTGGCTGCTCAGGTTGTCGTCGCAGGGTCTGTGGTCAAATTCCGCGCGTGAGCATTCGTCTACTCGTCTTCGCCGGCAGCACGCGGCAGAACTCGTTCAATCGCAAGCTGGCGCGGGTCGCGGCGGCACTGGCGAGCGAGCGTGGCGCAACGGTCAGCCACATTGAGCTGGCCGATTTCGACATCCCGATGTACAACGCTGACCTTGAGGCGGCGGGCACGCCGAGCGATGTGCTGCGGCTGAAACAACTCATGTACGAGCACCCGGCCTGGATCATCTGCACGCCTGAGTACAACGCGAGCTACCCGGCCCTGTTGAAGAACACGCTGGACTGGGTGTCCAGCCCGGTCCGGTCGGATCCCGAATGGAGCGACGGCTTCAAGTCCAGCCGCGGCAAGGTCGTGGGCATGCTGAGCGCCTCACCGGGCGCCATCGGCGGCCTGCGTTCGCAGAGCCACCTCGCGCCGCTGCTGATCAACCTGCACTGTTGGCTGGCGCCGAAGAACTTCGCGCTGGGGCGCGCCCGCGAGGCGTTTGATGAACAAGGTGATCTGTTGAACGAGGCGCAGAAGGCCAGCGTGCAGGCCGTGATCGATCAGGTGCTGTGGGCGGCATCCCGCCTGGGTGAGGCGTAGCTATGCGCCGCGACTTTTCGGGTTTCCCCTCATTCTGGGCGCGCCGCTGCAAAGGGCGAGCGCCCAAAATCGTTTCCTGCTGCGCCGCTTCTGCGCAGCCTTCCCTGTGCGCCTGTCATGAGCAGTCCCTCGGCGCCGCATTGATTGCTCTTTGACCCTGTTTGCAAAACATCCAGGAATCTCCATCATGCATATCCCCTCACTCAGGCAAGTCGTCAGCGCCGAGGAATGGCAGCTTCGTGTCGATCTGGCAGCCTGCTACCGGCTGGTTGCCATGCACGGCTGGAGCGACCTGGTGTTCACCCACATCAGCGCCAAACTGCCGCCGGGCGTCAGCGGTGCCGGACAACATCATTTTCTGATCAATCCCTACGGCCTGATGTTCGACGAGATCACCGCGTCGAGCCTGCTGAAGATCGATCACCAGTGCGCCAAGCTGATCGAGTCCCCATTTCCAGTCAATCCCGCGGGTTTTGTCATCCACAGCGCGGTGCACGAGGCGCGACCCGATGCCGCCTGTGTCTTGCACACGCATACCCGCGCCGGGATCGCCGTCAGCGCTCAGCAGGGCGGCGTCTTGCCGATCTCGCAGCAGTCCACCTTTGTGCTCGGCTCGCTGGCCTACCACGACTATGAAGGCGTCGCGCTGCACGACGATGAAAAGCCGCGCCTGCAGGCGGACCTGGGGCAGGCCAATTTCCTGATGCTGCGCAATCACGGCCTGCTCACGGTCGGCAAGACGATCGCCGACGCCTTCTTGTCCATGTACCTGTTTGAGATCAGCTGCCAGATCCAGGTCGCAGCGCAGGCCGGTGGCGCCTTGACCATGATTTCGCAGCGGATCATCGATGGCGTGGCCGAGACCTCACGCCTGCAAACGGCCGGGCGCGGCGGCGCCCTGGTCTGGCCGGCCCTGCTGCGCCGGCTCGAGCGAACTGATCCCTCCTACGCAAGCTGATCAACAGCTTGGACGCTCCTGTGTCGGCCGCGCCGCTGCCTTGCCCGGGTTTTGCGCGCAGCAGCGCTAGACCCGCGCCGCAAGAAGCTCCCAGCGCTCAAGCGCGCGCATCAATTCTTCTTCGATGGCCGCATGCCGGGTCTGCGCCGCCACCGCCCGCGCCGGATCGCTCAGGTAGAGGCGGCCATCGGCAAGCAGTTCGGCCAGCTGTTTCTGTTCTGCCTCGAGCGCCTCGATCAGCGCCGGCAGGGCGTCGAGTTCACGCTGCTCCCTGTAGCTGAGCTTGCGTGGCTTGTTGGCGCCCGCGGCCGGGTCGGCATTGCTCCGGCGCGCCTCGGACAGCATCGATCCCGTCGGCCGCAACGACCGAATCGGTGCCTGAGTCTGCAGCATGCGCTCGCGCTGCAAGCGCCAATCTGCGTAACCACCCTCGTGTTCGCGCCAGAGTCCGGGCGCCTCGTCACCGGCCCAGGCGATGGTGCTGGTCACCACGTTGTCAAGGAAGCGCCGATCATGGCTGACCAGGAACACGGTGCCGGCGTAGGCTTGCAGCCGGTCCTCGAGCAATTCGAGAGTGTCGATGTCAAGGTCGTTGGTAGGTTCGTCAAGCACCAGCAGGTTCGCTGGCAGCGCAAACAGGCGTGCCAGCAGCAACCGGTTGCGCTCGCCGCCGGACAGGCTATGCACCGGTGAATTCGCGCGCTCCGGTGCGAACAGGAAATCGCCCAGGTAGCTCATGACGTGCTTGCGCGTGGCACCGATCTCGATCCATTCGCTGCCCGGACTGATGCTGTCGGCCAGCGTGGCCTGCAGATCCAGGCCGGAACGAAGCTGGTCGAAGTAGGCGATGGCCAGGTTCGTTCCGCGGCGCACGGTCCCCGAGAGCGGCACCAACTCGCCGAGCAGCAGCTTGAGCAGGGTCGTCTTGCCCGATCCGTTGGGCCCGATCAGGCCGACCTTGTCGCCACGCAGGATCGTCGCGCTAAAACCCTCGATGACCGTCTGCGCGCCGAAGCGCATCGAGATTTCACGCGCCTCGGCAACGATGCGCCCACTGCGCATGCCGCTGTCGATGGCGAGCCGGGCCTGGCCCACGGACTCACGCCTGGCCAGACGTTGCGCACGCAGGGCTTCGAGGCGCAGCACACGGGCGACGCTACGGGTGCGGCGCGCCTCGACGCCCTTGCGCACCCAGATTTCTTCCTGCGCCAGCAGCTTGTCGCCGCGCGCATTGGCCAGGACCTCGGCAGCGAGCTGCCCTTCCTTGACTCTCTGGTAGTTGGAAAAGTCGCCTGGGTAGCTGCGCAGCCGGCCGCGATCGAGTTCGACAATGCGTGTCACGACGGCGTCGAGAAACGCGCGGTCGTGGCTGACCACCATCAGCACGCCGGGATAGCCACGCAACAATTCCTCGAGCCAGGCAATGGCGTCGAGATCGAGGTGGTTGGTGGGTTCGTCCAGCAGCAGCACATCGGGTAGGGCGACCAGCGCCTGCGCCAATGCCACCCTCTTCCTGGTGCCGCCGCTCAGTTCATCGATGCGGCGCTCGCCATCGAGATGCAATTGCATCAGAGTGGTGGCCACCCGCTGCTCCCAGTTCCAGGCGCCAAGGGCCTCAATCTGTCCCTGCAAAGCGCCCAGATCATCGCCCGCGCGATGCTCTTCAAAGCGTTGACGCAGTTTTCTTGCTTCGCCAAGTCCTTCACTCACTGCGTCGAACACGGTCGCCGTGGCGTCGAACT
Source organism: Burkholderiaceae bacterium (assembly GCA_038901755.1). GTDB lineage: Bacteria > Pseudomonadota > Gammaproteobacteria > Burkholderiales > Burkholderiaceae_C > JBCKPE01. The sequence continues at coordinate 16,888 of JBCKPH010000012.1, forward strand.
CAGGCTCCTGCGCGACATAGCGGATACGCAGGCCCTGGGTCAGTTGCAACAGGCCGTGATCGGCCTGCTCCATGCTGGCAAGGATCTTCAGCAGCGAGGACTTGCCCGCGCCGTTGCGTCCGATCAGGCCCAGACGTTCAGCGGCCTCGAGCGAAAGACCAGCGCCATCGAGCAGCGCGACATGGCCGTAGGCAAGATGAGCGTCGGATAGAGAGAGTAGGGCCATTGTCGGCGCAGCGGCTCGGGATCCTTGCGCCGGATCGCGAGCGGATGCGGACCATCCTTAGCGCTGCGGCATGTCGGCCAGGGTGTAGCCCAAGTGCACCCCGGCGGCGTCAGGGACAGGCGGCATGCTGGCGTTCCAGCTTTCCCAGGCTTTTCGCATCTGCGCCAGCCTATCGGGTTCCTTTCGCGCCAGATTCGCGCGCTCGCGCTCGTCCTGCGAAATATTGAACAGGTAGTCGTGCCCGTCCACCTGCAGGTACTTCCAGGCCTCGTCACGCATGGCACGCTGAGCGCGATGCTTCATGCGCCAGTACATCGGGCGCCGAAACTGCCGCTGCGCCAACGCGCCGGCCGGCGCCCGCAGCAGGGATAACAGCGACACACCATCCAATGGGTAATCCGGGTGCGGGTCAACGCCCGCGGCCTCCAGCATGGTCGCCGACCAGTCCATCGTCAGGCATTGCTGCTGGCTCACGCCGCCGGGGGCGATGCACGCTGGCCAATGGGCGATCCAGGGCACGCGGATGCCGCCCTCGGTCAGGTCCATCTTGCCACCCACCAGCGGCCAGTTGTCGGAAAAGCGCTCGCCGCCGTTGTCGCTGGTGAACACCAGCAGTGTGTTGCTCGCGATGCCGCTCTCGCGCAATGCATCCATCAGCCAGCCAATGCCCTCGTCCATGTGCTGGATCATGCGCCGGTAGGTATCGATGTTGCCCCCGCTGACATGCATGATGTTGTCCGCGACGCTGGTCGCGATCGATTCGTCATTACGGGTCTCCCAGGGCCAGTGCGGGGCGCTGTGGTGCAGGCTGAGAAAGAACGGCGCGCTCTGTTGCGCCATGCGCCGCACATGGTCGACGGCCCGGCGTGACAAGAGATCGGTCAGGTAGCCCGCTTCAAACCGCTCCTGCTCGCCTTCCCATAGATCGTGCACGCCATCCGATGCGCAGTGTGTGAAATAGTCCACGCCGCCGGCCATGGGACCATAGAACTCCTCATAGCCCGAACGTAGCGGGCCGAAGAAGGGCGGGAAGCCAAGATGCCACTTGCCGATCAGCGCGGTGCGGTAGCCGCCGCCGCGCAGCAAGGAGGGCAGGGTCGGGTGTTCGGGCCGCAGGCCAAGTTCGGGGTTGCCACGGGTGCGCGTGCTGATTGGTTCCTCGGCGGCACCGCGCAGTCGGTACTGGTAGCGCCCGGTCATCAGTGCGAAGCGGGTCGGCGAGCAGACCGGCGAGTTCGAATAACCCTGGGTCAGTCGCAGTCCGGCGGCAGCCAGTCCATCGAGCACCGGCGCCACCGGGCCAAAGTCGGTGTCGCGGCCGCCGTAACAACCAAGATCAGCATAGCCGAGGTCGTCAGCGACGATGAAGATGATGTTGGGTCGTTGCGCCATGCATCCGCAGGTCGTCGCGCGTCTACTTGTCGATCTTGCTGATCTTGGAGCCTTCGAAAGTCAGGTTGTACATCAGTCCCTTGTTGGAAAAGATGAAACCGATGATCGGCTTCCTGGCGGTCTCGCTGTCAACCGAACCGCCCGCGCCGAGCGTGGCCAGCGCCACGCTGCCGTCGACGCCGGCCTTCCAGCCCTCGCTGTTGCGGAACTTGGTCAAGGCCTGGGACGTCATGAACAGGATGATCTGGCTACGCGCCTGCGCGCCGAGCTGGAAACCAATCGACACCGCGGCAATGTTGTAGTAGGCGACGGTTTTCCCACCCACCAGCAGCGCTCCTTCGCCAAATTCGCCGCCAATGCCGATGCCGGCCTTGATGACGTTGGGAAAGACCAGCATGCCCGCGGCCTTGCCGGCCAACTCCTTGCCAGCGCTGGTGTGCTGATGGAAGTTGTTGATGGCGGCACGTACCTCGGCGTTGATTTCGTCGCGCGACGCCGCCTGCGCAGGCGAACCTGCCAACGTGACAACAAGGGAAAGGAACAGGGCGCGCAACATCATGATGAAACCTCCATGCTTGGATAGGGACCGGCTCGGACTGTGGCCTGGCGGCGTCTGAATCATGGCACAAACCGTGGGCGCCACCTCAACCCAGCGTGATGTAACTGAGCATGGCGCGCTCCAAAACAAATTACTGTGTCTCCTCCCGGGCCGCTTGCAGCAGCCAGGTCGGGCGGCACGGTCTTCCTGACCGTGAAAGTCGTCTGCGTCCCCAGCTGACCTGCCACGGCCCAGGCCGTGACGCCACCAACCGCCGGCGTGAGCGCGGCGCCCAGCAGCAGCAACAGGACCACCGAGCCGGCCAACAACCACTTGATTGTCCGCAGCATCATGCGCGCCCCGGCTCTAGAACTTGCCGTATTGCAGGTAGGCCTGCTGTGGATCCATGCCGTCAAGAATGGCGCTGCGCACCTGGTTTTCGGTCGCCGCGACCTGCTCGGTGCGTGTCACCACATCGGCAGCCATGGCCTGCGGAATGATCACCACGCCGTCGCGATCAGCCAGCAGGTAGTCGCCGCTGCATAGCGTCACGTCGCCAATCGTCACCGGCGCGCCAAAACTGTCCGGAACCCAACGCGCCACGATGTCGCTCGGCGTGAAGAAGCTGCACCAGACCGGGAAACCCTGCTTCAGGATGAAGTCGGTGTCGCGGCAACCGCCATCGACCACGTAACCCAGGACGCCCTTGCGCTGCAGCGTTTCCGCCGACAGTTCACCCATCAGCGCCACGCTGTGGTTGTTCGGCTGACAAACGATGACCTTTCCCGCCGGCGCCCGCGACAGCAGGCCGGTCCATTCCAGCAGCGTGTCGTGGCCACTTCGGGTCCGATCAATATGCCCGCTGACGGTCCAGATCGGGCCGGCAAGCTTTCTTGCCGGATCGAGCGGCCGCAATCCGCTGGGCAGCACACAACGTTCCACACCCAGTGCTCGCAGCACGTCATGCACGGCGGCGGCATAGAGGTTCAGCAGCCGCTCGCTCAGCGGGTCATTATGCGGACTCATATCGGTCATCCTGTTGCTCCTTGGCACGATTCAGCCGCACTGTAGCGCGCCGCATCAAGCTGGTAGCGGTGCCGGTGCAGCGTCGGTCCCAATTCATTGGGCGCCCGCCCTGGGTGCCCGCAGCCTGCACCGCCAAGGCCAGTCCCGAGGAAGGGTTTGTCGTTGCTGCTTGAGCGCCGCGCCGCAAGCGCAGCCCTTGACCCCGCCGGAACACGGGCTGGGCGCCAGCCCTAAACTTCGGTCATGAGCAACCAAACTGTCATCCATTCCCGCGCTGTCGAGCGGCTTGTCGCCGGGCAAGCCACCAGCGACGGGGCCGGCGTCAAGTTGACCCGTGTCCTGACGCAAGACCTGCAGCGCCGGCTCGACCCGTTCCTGATGCTGGATCGTTTTGCCAGCGACGATCCCGAGGATTACGGCAAGGGTTTCCCGGATCACCCGCACCGCGGCTTCGAAACCGTGACCTACATGATTGCCGGCCGCATGCGGCACAAGGACAGCGCCGGCAATGAGGGGCTGCTCAGCAACGGCGGCGTGCAATGGATGACAGCCGGCCGCGGCGTCATCCATAGCGAAATGCCGGAACAAGAGCAGGGCGTGATGGAGGGTTTTCAGCTCTGGCTCAATTTGCCCGCCAGGGACAAGATGTGCCCACCCTGGTACCGCGACATCCCGAGCCCCGATATCCCCGAATTTCGCAACGATGACGGTGTCCAGGTACGGGTCATTTCCGGCACGGCCAGCAGCGATGCCGGCCCGGTTGCCGGAGCCATGCAGCGCCCGGGCACGCAACCCCTGTACCTCGACGTCCTGCTGCCGCCGGGCACCAGCTTCAGCCAGCCGCTGCCCGCCGAGCACAACGCTTTCGTCTACGTCTATCGCCAGAGCGTCCGGATCACCGATACCGAGGTGCCGCTCAATCGCATGGCGATCCTGCGCAATGACGGATCGGCCGACGGTGTCACCGTCAGCGCGCCAGCCAGCAATGACGGCGACGCGCGCCTGCTGCTGCTGGCGGGTCAGCCGCTGCGCGAACCCATCGCCCAGTATGGCCCGTTCGTGATGAACACACAGGACGAATTGAGCGCCGCGGTGCAAGACTTCCAGGCCGGCCGCCTGGCTTGAAAGCGCTTCGGCGCGGCGCAGGCCCGCGTCAGCCTCAGGCGAGCGTTTTTTTCAACTCGCCACTGTCAATCAGCCTTTGCAGGTCCCCGGCGCCGCCGACCAGAACGCCTTTGACAAACACCATCGGAATGGTCGGCCATCCGGTCCACATTTTCAGCGCCAGGCGTTGCCGCCACATGCCGAAGTAGCTGCCGTACTCGATGTAGTGGTGGTCTATGCCAGCATCGGCCAGAGCCTTGCGCGCCTTTTTCGGAAACGGGTTTTGCCGCATTCCAACCACCACAACCGCATGCGCGGCCAGCGCGGCGATCACCTCGCCCAGGATGGCCTGCTGGTTACGGCTGATCTTTTCGCGGATCGCCGAGTGGATGTTGGCTTCGTCGAGGACAGGACGCGGCATATGGAACTCCAGGTTGCGGTGGATTGAAGTATCGATTGCGGGTGGGTTGATGACGCGCCGGGCAGGCCACGCTGTCAGCCCAGTGGCGCCACCCCAATCAGCGGCTTGTGCAGCCAGAACGCGAAGGCAGCCCAGGCCAGCGCACCGAGCAGCACCGTGGTCGTGCTGCCAGCCGCGGTTGCCGCCGGATAGCTGGTGTCAGCAGCCCGATCGCGCCTGCGTGCTGCCTGAAAACCGGCCACCGCCCAGAGCAGAAACGCGCCGAACAGAACCCCATCGGCCAGGTTGCCGTTGGCAAGAAGGTGCGCAATCGCCCAGGTTTTCACGCCCAGCATCATGGGATGACCCAACCTGGCCTTGAACAGGTTACGTGGCACATAGGCCGCCGCCAGCAGGACGAAGGACAGCAGCATCAGCAGCATGGCCAGGTGGCTCATGGCGCGCGGCGGACTCCATAGCAGCAGCGGTTCCGCTCGCGCCAGAGCGTAGCCCCAGACCAGCAGCACAAACCCGGCGATCGATGCCACCGAGTACAGCGCCTTCCAGCGCGCCTCACCCAGGCGCGCCACTTGCGCGCTGCGCCAGTCGTTCGCCACGATGCGCACTGAATGCACACCCAGGAACAACAGCAAACCAACAATCAGCATCGTCATGAAAAGTCTTTCGTATTGGCGTTCAGGGCTCTTGACTGCGCGTGCCGTCCCGGATCAGGGGGCCACGCGCAAGAAGTCTCGCACAGCCGCCAGCGTCGCCGCCGGGTCCTCCTCCTGGGGCACATGGCCAAGGGCATCAAACACCAGCAGCCGGGAGCCGGCTATGTCACGCGCAAAGCGCTGGCCGAACTCAAGTGGCAACAGGCGGTCGCGCCCGCCCCAGAGAATCAAGGTCGGCACCTGGACCTGCCGGATTCGTTCTGGCTCGACCTTCGTCACCATGGCCATGCGCTGGCCCAGAGCACGCCGATTGCCCTGGCGCAAAGCCATCTCCCAGTACAAATCCACCAGCTCGGGCGTCACCCTTGACGGGTCGCCGTAGACATTGCGCAGACTGGCATCGATGACGCCTCGGGGCAGAATGTTCCGAAACAGGGGCGCCAGCCAAGGCAACCGAGCGAGCCGAAAGCCGATTGGCACTGAAACTGGCGCATTGGCCGAGTCCAGCGGATAGCCGGCAGCATCGATCAGAATCAGGCGCTCGACCCGCTGCGGCAGCGCCAGCGCGGTGGCCCAGGCGATCTCTCCGCCAAGCGAGTTGCCGGTCAACACAAAACGCTGCACGCCCAGCGCATCAAGTGTCGCGCTGACAAAATGCACATAGGCGGCGATCGAATAGTTGCCGTCCGCGCGCGGCCCGGTCAGACCGAATCCTGGCAGGTCAAAGCGAATGACGCGCCGCTGCCCACGCAGGGCGGCGGCCCAGCCGCTCCAGGTGTGCAGACTGGCCGAGGTGCCATGCAACAGAACGATGGGTAGCGGGTCAGCGGCCGGGCCTTCGTCGCGCAGATGCACCTGCATCCCCAGCACCGCAACAAAGCGCGAAGGAGCCTGGGCCCAGCGCGCCTGCAAGGCCTCGACCGGCCGGTCCGGCTCCCAGGTCGCGACAATACCCGCCAGCAGAAAGAAAACCAACCCGGCCAGCAGCAACGCCAGGGATTTGAGGAACAACCGCATCGGGCGCACTGTACCCCTGATCCGCGTCTTGCCGCTCGCCTTGTGTTACATTGCCCTGTTCCGGCCTGCTGCGCCGACTGAATCCGTTAAGAACTGAACCATGGCCAAGGAAGAGTTGATTGAAATGATGGGCGTTGTGAACGAGGTGTTGCCTGACACCCGTTTTCGCGTCACGCTCGACAACGGGCACAAGTTGGTGGCCTACTCCGCTGGCAAGATGCGGAAGAATCACATTCGCATTCTTGCAGGCGACAAGGTCTCGCTCGAGCTCTCGCCTTATGACCTGAGCAAGGGGCGCATCAAGTTTCGCCACCTGGAAACCCGCGGCCCGGCTCCCATGCGCCGCCCGCCATCGCGCTAGGACGCCGCCCGGCGCCTGGCTTGAACGGCCCTGGCCAAGCCCTGCAAAACCGGTACCGTCTGCGCCATGCTGATGCAGGCGTCGGTGACTGAAACGCCATAGCGCAACGCTTGCCCGGCAACGATATCCTGCCGGCCTTCCTCAAGATTGCTTTCGATCATCACTCCGATGATGCGCCTCTCGCCCGCCGCCAGTTGCGCTGCCAGATCGGCCACGACGTCGATCTGCCGCCGATGCTGCTTGCCGCTGTTCGCGTGCGACACGTCCACCATCACCTGCTCGCGCAGGCCGGCCTGTTGCAGCAGCGCGCAGGCGGCTGCGACATCGGCGCTGCGGTAATTGGGGTGCCTGCCGCCGCGCAGGATGACGTGGCTGTCGTCATTGCCGCGCGTTTCGAAAATCGCTGCTTGTCCCATCTTGGTCAAACCCAGAAAGGCGTGTGTCGCGCGCGCGGCTGAAACAGCATCGGCCGCCACCTTCACACCACCATCGGTACCGTTCTTGAATCCCACCGGACAGGACAAGCCCGACGCCAACTGGCGATGACTCTGGCTCTCGGTGGTACGCGCGCCAATGGCACCCCAACTCACCAGGTCACTGATGAACTGCGGACTCAGCAGGTCCAGAAATTCGGTGCCCACCGGCAGACCCATTGCCAGCAGGTCCAACAGCAGCTTGCGCGCCAGCTCCAGCCCCTCGTTGATGGCGAAGCTGCCATCCAGGTGCGGGTCGTTGATGTAGCCCTTCCAGCCCAGCGTGGTGCGCGGCTTCTCGAAATAAACCCGCATCACCAGCAGCAGGTCCTGCGCCAGAGCATCGGCCTGCGCCTTGAGCTCGCGCGCATAAGCCACTGCCTGGTCGTGGTCGTGGATCGAGCATGGGCCCACCACCACCAGCAGCCGGTCATCTGCGCCATGCAGAAGCCTCGAGATGGCCGCGCGACTGCTCTCCACCAGCGCCACTGCCGCGTCCGGCGCGGGCAGCCACTCCTGCAGCAGCGCCGGTGTGATTAGTGGCCGCACCGCACTGATGCGGATGTCGTCAATGCGCGTGGTGTCGTGCGTTCGAAGCGCTTGGACGGGCGTGCGGACATGCGGAGTCATGGGGAGATTTTCGCGCGGCCGGAATCGTGGTTCAGGGAAGAGGATCCCAGCCCATGTCCCTAGACATCGATGTTCGCCGCCCTCAGCGCATTGGCCTCGATGAAGTCACGCCTGGGCTCGACCTCGTCGCCCATGAGCATCGTGAAAACCCGGTCGGCTTCAATGGCGTCGTCGATCTGCACCCTGAGCAGGCGGCGTACGGTTGGGTCCATGGTGGTCTCCCACAATTGCCCCGGATTCATCTCGCCAAGACCCTTATAGCGCTGGCGGCTGGTGGCGTTCTCCGCCTGGTCGATCAGCCAGCGCATCGCCTGGCGAAAGTCGCTTGCTTTTTCCTGTTTCTGTTTGTCGCCTTCACCGCGCATGACCTTTGCGCCTTCACCCAGTAATCCCCTAAAGGTGTTGGCCGCCTCGGCCAGTACTGCGTAATCGGCGCCATGCACAAAGTCCTGGGTCAGGATGCTGCTGCGGATGTTGCCGTGATGCCTCCGGCTGATTCGCAGGACAGGCTTGTCGCTGCGCACATCGAATTCGCCCGCAACCTCGGCCGCGCTACCCGCCGCGTCAAGTTCGCGCAACTTAGCCTGCAACGCAATGGCCGAGGCTTCGGCTTCGGCCACCGTGTCGAGCCGGATACTCACGCCATCGGCGATGGCACGCAGGGCTACTGCATCCATGAAATTTCCCAGACGCGCGATCACCGATTGGGCAAGTTGATGCTTGCGCGCCAGTTCTCCCAATGTATCTCCGCTGATGGTGATGCCAGGTCCGCCACCGGGGGCGGCGCCGGTGAACACTGCAGCATCCTTGAGCGCGATGCGTAACAGGAAACTGTCCAGCGCCGAGGCGTCTTTCAAGTACAGCTCTTCCTTGCCGGCCTTCACCTTGTACAGCGGCGGCTGCGCAATGTAGATATGACCCCGCTCCACCAGCTCGGGCATCTGGCGGTAGAAAAATGTCAGCAGCAGGGTGCGGATGTGCGCGCCATCCACGTCGGCGTCGGTCATGATGATGATGCGGTGGTAGCGCAGCTTGGCGATGTTGAAGTCGTCGTTGCCGCCACTTCCGCCTGCGTTGCCAATGCCAGTGCCTAGCGCCGTGATCAACGTCAGGATCTCATTGCTGCTGAGCAGCTTTTCATAGCGTGCCTTCTCGACGTTCAGGATCTTGCCGCGCAGTGGCAGGATGGCCTGGAACTTGCGGTCCCGCCCCTGCTTGGCGCTGCCGCCCGCGGAGTCACCCTCGACGATGTAGATCTCGCACAGCGCAGGGTCCTTTTCCTGGCAGTCAGCCAGCTTGCCGGGCAGTCCCATGCCGTCCAGCACACCCTTGCGCCGGGTCATCTCGCGCGCCTTGCGTGCCGCCTCGCGCGCGCGCGCCGCGTCGACGATCTTGCCGCAGATGATCCGCGCGTCGTTCGGTCGCTCCAGCAAATAGTCGGACAGCAGGCGGCTAACGATGTCCTCCACTGGACCCCGCACTTCGCTGCTGACCAGCTTGTCCTTGGTTTGACTGGAGAACTTCGGCTCGGGCACCTTGACGCTCAGTACGCAGCATAGACCCTCGCGCATGTCGTCGCCGGCGACCTCCACCTTGGCCTTCTTGGCCATCTCGTTTTCTTCGATGTACTTGTTGATGACTCTGGTCATCGCGGCGCGCAGACCGGTCAGATGCGTACCGCCGTCGCGCTGCGGTATGTTGTTGGTGAAGCAAAGCACCTGTTCGTTGTAGCCACTGTTCCACTGCATGGCGACTTCCACGCCAATGTTGCTGTCCTGATCACTTTGCCGGTCGCCGGTGGCGTGAAACACATTGGGGTGCAGCACCTGCTTGCCTTTGTTGATGAAATCAACAAAGCCCTTGACACCGCCGGCGCCGGCATAGTTGTCTTCCTTGCCCGATCGTTCGTCGAGCAGACGGATGCTGACGCCATTGTTCAGGTAACTCAGCTCACGCAAACGCTTGCTGAGGATTTCATAATGGAAGTCGTTGTTTTGCGAAAAGATCTCGGTGTCAGGCAGAAAGTGCACCTCAGTGCCGCGTTTCTCGGTCGGCCCCATCACCTTCATCGGCGATATCGCAACACCATCCAAGGATTCAACCAGGCGGTTCTGCACCACCCCGCGGGCAAACTCGATGTTGTGCATCTTGCCGTCACGCCGCACCGTCAGGCGCAGCCAGCGGCTAAGAGCGTTGACGCAACTCACGCCAACGCCGTGCAGGCCGCCTGAGACCTTGTAGCTGTTCTGGTTGAACTTGCCGCCCGCGTGCAGTTCAGTCAGCGCTATTTCGGCCGCCGAACGCTTGGGTTCGTGTTTGTCATCGAGCTTGACGCCGGTGGGAATTCCGCGCCCGTTGTCGGCCACACTGATCGAGTTGTCCAGGTGGATGGTCACGACGATGTCATCACAATGCCCGGCCAGCGACTCGTCGATCGAGTTGTCGACCACTTCGAAGACCAAATGGTGCAGTCCGGTTCCGTCCGAGGTGTCCCCAACGTACATGCCCGGGCGCTTGCGCACCGCTTCCAGGCCTTCAAGAATCTGAATGTCGCTTTCCCCATAGCCCTCGCTCGCGCCCTCCTGATGGGCATCGATGGTGGGTTGATAGTTGGAGCTGGCCTCGCCCGAAACGCCCAAGTTGACGTTTCCTTCCGGCTTGTTGTCTTCGTTCATGTCCTACCTGTCCGGCCCGTCATGGCCAGGTTCCTGCTAACTTATCTGTGACTGGATCGGCGCAACTGAGCGGGTTGCTGGCCCGGCGGTCTGCGTTGTCGCCCAAGCGCGGCTAAATCCGCATCGGCATCACAACGTACTTGAAACTGGGGTTGTCCGGCACCGTCAACAATGCCGAACTGTTGGAGTCGGTCAGTTCAACCTTCACCATATCCTGATGCATGTTGCCCAAGGCATCAATCAGGTAGGTCACGTTGAAGCCGATTTCTATCGCGTCGCCGGTATAGTCGATGTCGAGTTCGTCCACCGCCTCCTCCTGCTCGGCATTGTTCGACGCCACACGCAAGATCCCAGGCTCCAGATTCAGCCGCACACCCTTGAACTTGTCACTGGTAAGAATGGCGGCACGCTGCAGGGACGCCAGCAAGGCGGTGCGCCCCAAAGTGACGTGGTTCCTGTGATTTTTTGGTATGACCCGGTTGTAGTCGGGGAACTTGCCCTCGACCAGCTTGGTGACAAACTCCATGCCAGAAAAGCTGAACTTTGCTTGATTGCTCGCAAACTGCATGCCGATGGCAGCGTCGGTGTCGCTCAGCAAGCGCTGCATCTCAATCACTGTCTTGCGCGGCAGAATCACTTCCTGCCGCGGTACTTCGTTATCCAAAGTCGCTGAAGCAAATGCCAGGCGATGACCATCGGTCGCCACCAGGCTTAGTTGCTTGCCCTCGGCCACGAACAGGATGCCGTTCAGGTAGTAGCGAATATCGTGCACCGCCATCGCAAAAGCCACCTGGTTCAGCAACTCCCGAAGGGTCTTTTGCGGGACGCTGAATTTCGGTCCATAACTTGGCGACTCCTGGACCAGAGGAAAGTCCTCAGCCGGGAGCGTTTGCAGCGTGAACCTGCTCTTGCCTCCTTTGAGAACCAGCTTGCTCTGGCTGGTCTCCATCGAAACCACTTGGTCGGCGGGCATGGAGCGCAGGATATCGATCAGCTTGCGTGCACCCACCGTGGTCGCAAAGTTGCTGTCATCGCCGCCTAGTTCAGCCGTCGTCAGGATCTGGATTTCGAGGTCACTGGTGGTCAGGTTCACGCTGGAGCCGGTCTTCCTGATCAGCACATTGGCAAGGATAGGTAAGGTATGGCGACGCTCCACGATCCCGACCACCGACTGCACCGCCGACAATACCTTTTCCTGGGTTTCCTTGAAAACAATCATGTCATCCTCTTATTTCTTTTCTGTAATTCAAACTAGTAGTAGTAGGTAAGGGACGCGGTCTTCTGTGGACAGCGCCATTTTCCGCTTTTTTATCAAGCACTTGTCAGTTCTTGCAGGCTGTGGGTAGAAGCCTGGAATGGACCGCTCAGCACTGCATAACTTGAAACTTTTCTCAAGGCCTGTGGGTAAAGCTCGTGTTATGCGGAAACTATCCCCAGCGTTGTCAGCGCGCATGGTGAAGCCTGCTAGCCCTTGAGCGTTTGTTCCAGAACATGCAACTGCTGGTTCAGATCGGTAAGCTGTTGGCGTTCCCCCGAAATCTTGCGAACCGCGTGCAGTACCGTGGTGTGGTCCCTGCCGCCAAAGAGTTCACCAATTTCCGGCAGGCTTTTTTGTGTCAATTCCTTGGCCAGGTACATGGCAATCTGCCGTGGTCGGGCAATCGAGGCTGGGCGCTTCTTCGAGTACATGTCGGCCACTTTGATCTTGTAATAGTCAGCAACGGTCTTTTGAATGTTCTCTACCGAAATCTGCCGATTCTGAATCGATAGCAGGTCGCGCAGCGCCTCACGCGCCAGCAGGATGGAAATATCCTTCTGGTTGAAACGCGAGTAGGCCAGTATCTTGCGCAGCGCACCTTCAAGTTCGCGCACGTTGGAGCGCACGTTCTTGGCAACAAAAAAAGCAACCTCTTCTGGCATCTCCGAGTCTTCGGCGCGCGCCTTGTTGATGAGGATCGCTACTCGCATCTCAAGCTCGGGCGGCTCGATAGCCACGGTCAACCCTGAGTCAAATCGCGAAACCAGCCGCTCGTGGATATCCGGCAAACCCTTGGGATAGGTGTCGCTGGTCATCACAATGTGCGATTTGCGCGCCAGCAAGGCCTCGAAGGCGTTGAAAAATTCCTCCTGGGTACGGTCCTTGTTGGCAAAAAATTGCACATCGTCAATCAGCAACAAGTCCAGCGAGTGATAACGCTCCTTGAACTCGTCAAAGGTCTTGCGCTGGTAAGCCTTGACCACGTCGGAGACGAACTGCTCGGCGTGGATGTACAAGATCCTGGCTTGCGGCCGATCAGCAAGCAGCTGATTTCCGACCGCGTGCATCAGATGGGTCTTGCCAAGTCCGACACCGCCGTAGATGAAAAGTGGGTTGTAGAGTTGCCCCGGCATTCCGGCGACGTGCATGGCAGCCGCGCGCGCCATCCGATTCGCCGAACCTTCGACCAGGTTGCCAAAAGTGAGCAGCGAGTTGAGCCGGTTCTTGTGTCCGTTCGAACTGTTTCCACCGTTAAGACCGACCGATTCAACGTCGCTGGCAAAAGTCGAATCAGCTCGGAATGACGAAGATCGAACAACCCCATCTCTGGAAGCAAGCACTAACTCAAGCTTGATCGGTTGGCCATACATTAGTTCTAGAAGTACGGCGATCCTGGTCGCGTACTGGGTTCGAATCCAGTCCATCTTGAAGCGGTTGGCAACAACGATCGTACACCGGCTCAGATCGTCGGAAACGGTCGCGAACAGCGGTTTGATCCAGGTATTGAACTGCTGCTCAGGCAACTCCTGAGCAAGCTGGTCAACACATCCCTGCCACAGCGCTTGGCCGGCATCCAGTGCTGTGGAGTAGTCTCGCCCAGTCTCCAATCCCTCGTTCATCGCTCGCTTCTTGCTCTGTGGATATTCAGTATACTTTGTGCTCTGGATTGTAGATTATCAAGAATTTATCCACAGTCTTGACAAAGGCCGCCAAAGGTGCTCGCCACACAAGCGGAATAGACAAAGGACGCCCGGCTAGCATAGCATTTGCCGGGGCTGCCGTTCTTTGCGATAATCGCAGGTTTCCCTGAAAAGCCTTCGGGGTAGTTGGTCCGAATTTTCGAAAGTTTTCAAATGAAACGCACCTACCAGCCTTCAAAAATCAGGCGGGCCCGAACCCATGGATTCCTGGTTCGCATGAAGACGCGAGGCGGTCGTGCCGTGATCAACGCTCGGCGCGCCAAGGGGCGCAAGCGCCTGGCTGTCTGACCGCGGGCCTGGCCCTGGGGTTTGGTGCCGGTGACGTGCAGCGACTTAAGACGTGGGCCCAGTTTCAGGCAGTGCTGGCGTCCCCGGTCGTTGCCCGAACCACGCACTTTGTCCTGCATCGGCGAAGGTTCGATACAGCGGTGGCCGGTCGATCAACCGAAGCCAGTAACCCGGTGGCTGTGCCACTGTTCCTGACTGGAGGCGTTTGGGTCGGGGCCCTTGTACCGAAGCGTTGGGCCCGCAGGGCAGTGACCCGAAACCTGCTGAAACGGCAGATCTATCAAGTGAGCAAAACTCAGGAGCACCTTCTTCCGCACGCCGCCCATCTGGTGCGACTGCGCGTAGAGTTTGACCATGCCCGGTTTGTCAGCGCGGCTTCCGGCCTGCTTCGGCAGGCGGCAGCCGAAGAACTGCGCTTGTTGTTCCGACATGCGGTGATCGCGCTGGCCAGTGGAGCAGCCGCATGATTCGCGACCTGTTGATCCTGTGCGTCAAAGGCTACCGGCTATTCTTCCGTCATTGGCTGGGTTCAGGTTGCCGCTTCGAGCCAACCTGCTCGGCCTACTCACTGCGGGCGCTCGAACAACACGGCGCGGTGGCCGGAAGCTACCTTACGTTCACCCGTCTGATGCGCTGCCATCCCTGGTGCGACGGCGGACATGATCCGGTTCCCGACAAACCTTTCTCCCGACTCATGGCTGCGCCGCAGGGCGGAACCCGCCAGCAATCAAAGACTTCCCTATGAACGACATTCGTCGCACCATCCTTTGGGTGGTTTTTGCGTTTTCTTCGGTGTTGCTATGGGACAAGTGGCAGATCCACAACGGCAAACCGGCAACCTTTTTTCCAACGTCAGCGGCGCCGGCCAGCAGCCAGCCCATGGCAGAGAAAAAGGATGCCGGGACGGGCGTCCCGCGGCCCAGCGCGGCGCTTGCCGGCAGCGCGTCAGCGCCGGTCGCGCCCGGGCTCCCGTCTGGCTCTGGCGCGCCAGCCCAGCAGAATGCTCCGGTTGTCGTCCTCAGCACCGACGTTCTCAAACTCAGCATTGATCTGACCGGCGCTTCGATCGTTCGGGCCGAATTCCTCAAGCATCTTGACCTGAACGACAAGACACGCAACTTTGTCCTGCTGGATCGGTCCGCCGAGCGAAAATATTTTGCGCAAACGGGCTTGATCGGCGGAAGCTTTCCGAATCACAACACGACCATGACTCTTGTAGGTGATACCGAACTGCAACCAGGCGCCAGCGAGCTCAGGGTCAGGTTCGAGTCGCCGGAACTCGATGGCGTCAAGTTGGTAAAGACGCTGACGCTCAGGCGAGGCGCCTACGATATCGCCGTCAAGCATGAAATCATCAACCGGGGAAACGCCGCGGTCGTGCCGCAGATCTACCTGCAACTGGTGCGCGATGGAACCCCGCCAAAAGGGGAATCAGCGTTTTATTTCACCTTCACAGGCCCGGCCGTTTACACCGAGGCCAAGAAATTTCAGAAGATCGAGTTCAGCGACATCGAAAAGGGCAAGGCAACGTTTGAAAGCAAGACCGAGGACGGCTACGTCGCGATGGTTCAGCACTACTTTGCCAGCGCCTGGTTGTTGGCCGAGAAGACGCCGCGCGAAGTATTCATGCGCAGAATAGATAACGGCCTGTACGCGGTTGGCATGATCACCGGCCTGGGCAGTGTGGCCCCGGGTGAAAGCAAAAGCCATGAATCCCGCCTTTATGTCGGCCCACAGGAAGAAAAGAAGCTCGAGGAGTTGGCAACCGGATTGGAGTTGGTGAAGGACTATGGCTGGTTGACCATTCTTGCCAAGCCCCTGTACTGGCTGCTCGACAAGCTTTTTGGTTTCCTGCGGAACTGGGGTTGGGCGATTATGGCGCTGGTGGTGCTGCTCAAGATCGCCTTTTACTGGCTCAATGCGCAGGCCTATCGCAGCATGGCCAAGATGAAGGCGATCAACCCGAGAATCATGGAAATGCGGGAGCGGCTGAAGGACAAGCCGCAGCAGATGCAGCAGGAGATGATGCGTATCTACCGCGAAGAAAAGGTCAACCCGATGGGCGGTTGCTTCCCGATCCTGGTCCAGATTCCCGTCTTCATTGCCCTCTACTGGGTGCTGCTGTCCAGCGTCGAGATGCGCAACGCGCCCTGGGTGCTCTGGATCCATGACCTGTCGGCTCCCGATCCTTGGTTCATCCTGCCGGTGCTGATGACGGCGACCACCATGCTGCAGACCTGGCTCAATCCAAAACCGCCGGACCCGATGCAGGCCAAACTGATGTGGTACATGCCCTTGATATTCAGTGTCATGTTTTTCTTCTTTCCGTCCGGGCTGGTGCTGTACTGGATCACCAACAACATCCTTTCGATTGCCCAGCAATGGATGATCAACAAGCGCCTTGGTGTGATCGGAAAATAGGCTGTTTGCCGGCGACGCCAGTGCGCCGAGCAGGGCGGTGCCAGGCGAACCCGCTGGACTGCTTTTCTTCATTCCGCAGCTAGACATGGCTCCGGCCCCAACCGACCCGATTCTTGCCATTGCCACCGCGCCGGGTCGCGCGGCCATCGGAATTGTCCGCCTGTCGGGAATGGATATCGAGCAACTGGTCACTGCGTTGTTGGGGCGGCGTCTCAGGCCGCGCGAGGCCAGTTACCTAGTGTTTCCCGACGCGCTCGGGCAGGCCATTGACTATGGACTGGCCATCTATTTTCCGGCGCCGCATTCTTTTACCGGTGAGGACGTACTTGAATTGCAGGCCCATGGCGGTCCGGTCGTGTTGCAGATGCTGCTGCGACGCTGTCTGGAGGTCGCGCAAACACCCGATCTGGCGACCGGCTTGCCCGTTCTTCCGCGCTTGCGACTGGCGCGGCCCGGAGAGTTCACCGAGCGGGCCTTTCTCAATGACAAGATGGACCTGGCCCAGGCCGAATCGGTGGCCGATCTGATTGACGCCAGCACGGAAGCTGCGGCGCGCAGCGCCACACGCTCGCTTTCCGGCGCGTTCTCGGGCGAGGTTGCTCGCTTGCTCGACGGGCTGACGCGATTTCGCGTGCTGGTCGAAGCGACCCTTGATTTCCCGGAAGAAGACATCGACTTCCTGAACCGCGCGGATGCTGATGGCCAACTGCGCGCGCTGCAGCAAGACCTGGCCGCGCTGCTGGAGCGGTCGCGCCAGGGTGCGCTGCTGCGCGAGGGAATCAAGGTGGTGATTGCTGGCCAACCCAATGCGGGGAAGAGCTCGCTGCTGAACGCGCTGGCCGGGGCCGAGCTGGCGATCGTGACATCCGTTGCCGGAACGACCAGGGACAAGGTGCAGGAAACGATTCAGATTGATGGCGTGCCGCTGCATGTCATCGACACCGCCGGACTGCGCGAGACCGAAGAAGAGGTCGAGAGAATCGGCGTGCAGCGTGCCTGGGGAGAGATAGCCGGCGCCGATGTCGTTCTGTTCCTGCACGATCTGACTCGAGACAATGAATCAACCTACCAGCAGGCCGAGCAGCAGATTGCGGCCACCCTGGCGCGGTCGATTCCGCCACGTGTGCCGGTCCTGGACGTCTGGAACAAACTCGACCTTGTGCCGCCAATTGATTCGGGCTTGCAGCAGGTTGATTCTTCGACGCGTTGTCGCGACGGCATCAGCATTTCGGCCAAGACCGGTTCCGGTTTGCCACAACTTCGGCAAGCCCTGTTGCGCCTGGTGGGCTGGCAAGGCAATGCCGAGGGACTGTTCATGGCGCGTGACCGGCATCTGCAGGCGCTGCGGCGGGTCGAACAATGTCTGGACCTTGCCGCCGGGCATCTGCATTGCCCGGCGCCGCAACTGGAACTGCTGGCCGAGGAGTTGCGGCTGGCACAGATGGCGCTTGGCGAAATTACCGGGGCTTTCAGTTCCGATGATTTGCTCGGTGTCATCTTCTCCAGTTTTTGTATTGGCAAGTAGGGTCGGTCCCTGCGCGCAAGGCACGCGATCGGCGGCGCATCACTCGACTGGCAATGGCCGGAAGTTGTAAGCTCATGTAAGAGCACCTTGCGGTCATGCTTTGCCCGCGCTACATTGGGCACCTGATTAGTCCCGGTCGCTGCCATGAACGCCGCCTTGCCGCGAAACCATTGCTTTCAATTTCAGGATCTCGTTGCTGCCTTGAACCAGCCAACGACCGCGGATGGCCTTTGTCTCAAGTTGGCGCCAGAACAGTGGGGCATCCTGGCGGCTTACTTGCAGCCCATGGCCTTGGCCGCCGGCCAGATTCTGATTGCCCAGGGAGCGAGGGACCGGACACTCTATTTCATTGAAAGTGGTTCGTTGAGCGTGCATTTCCAGGACGAAGACAGGAAGATTCACCTCGCTCTGGTGGGTCCGGGCTCGGCCGTTGGAGAGGGCGCGTTCTTCACCCACCAGCCACGCCAGGCGACCGTGCAAGCCGGGGCGCCGAGCAGGGTATGGGCGCTGCTGCCGTCGCGTTTCGTTGAGCTATCGAATCGACAGCCCGCAATGGCCTTGGAGATTGCCTTGCGGCTGGGCGCCCTGGTCTCGATCAGGCTGGCGCATCAGCGACGCCGAATCGCCGTCACTTGAGCCCTCCAGATCGAGCATCCAGCGCGGCGTTGGCGCTTCTCAGTGCCCGCCGAAATGCAGCAGCGTGAACAGCGGCAAACCGGACGCCTTGAGTTTGTCCAAGCCGCCCAACTCCGGGAGCGCGACGATGGCCGCCCCCTCCATCACAGTGGCGCCCAGTCTTTCGAGAAGCCGCTTGCCGGCCATCATGGTGCCCCCGGTGGCAATCAAATCGTCCACCAGCAACACCCGATCCGCTGGCTTGACGGCATCGGTATGCAACTCGACGGTGGCACTTCCGTACTCAAGCTCGTAGGTTTCCGCCACGGTGGTGAAGGGGAGTTTCCCGCTCTTGCGGATCGGCACAAAACCGATATTCAGCTCGTAGGCAAGAACGGCGCCGATGATGAATCCGCGCGCGTCCAGCCCGGCCACCACGTCGGGCCGCAGGGCCGGGTCCATGTAGCGGTGCACAAAGGCATCGATCAGCACCCGGAACACCTTGGGATCCTGCAGCAGTGGCGTGATGTCGCGGAACTGAACGCCCGGCGCGGGCCAGTCGGCAATCGTGCGGATATGGTCGCGCAGGTACTGGCCGGTGTCGAACACGGAGGGGGCTTGTGACATGGGCAGGTCCAAGGTTGGCGGGTTGCTGATTCTGCGCTCAGGAGCGCAGCAGCATCTCTTCGGCTATGGCCAGCGCTTCGGATCGGCCGGACAAGACCAAGGTGTCACCGTCCTCTAACCGGGCAGATTCGGTCGCCACGGTTTGGCCTTGTCGCCGACGCAGGCTAACCACTTTCACGCCAACAGCATGCAGCGCCAGCAGCGCCAGCGGTGTGTCGATGCAATCCGCACCCGGGGGCAATGTGACGCTGGCGAGGCGTTCCTGATCCATTTCGTCAAAGGTGTCGTCGTCGGCGCCGTGAAAGTAGCCCCGCAGCATGCTGTAGCGCATGTCGCGCTGGTCCTGCACGATGCGTATCACCCGGCGCATGGGAACTCCCACCAGCGCAAGTGCGTGACTTGCAAGCATCAGCGAGCCTTCGATGGCTTCCGGGACCACCTCCGTGGCGCCTGCCGCGCGCAATCGCTCAAGGTCGTGGTCGTCCTGCGTTCGCACGATCACCGGTATCTGCGGCGCATGAGCCCTCGTATGGGCCAGCACCTTGAGTGCGCCGGGCAGATCCAGGTAGGTGATGACGACGGCGCTGGCGCGCGCCAGGCCGGAAGCCATCAAAGCCTGCAGTCGGCCGGCGTCGCCAAACACAACCGAATCTCCGGCGGCCGCGGCTTGGCGGACACGGTCTGGGTCCAGATCCAGCGCCATGTAGGGAATCGACTCCTTGTCCAACATGCGCGCGAGATTCTGTCCGCAGCGGCCGTAGCCGCAAATGATGACGTGCTGGCTGGCGTTGATCGATTTTCTGGCAATGGTGGTCATTTGCAACGACTGTTGCAGCCATTCGCTGCTGACCAGCTTCATCACAATGCGGTTGCTGTACAGGATGATGAAGGGCGTCGCCAGCATCGACAGGATCATGCTGGCCAGAATCGGGTTCAGCAGCTCCTGCGAGATCAGGCCGTGCTGGTGACCCAGTGCCAGCAGCACAAAACCGAATTCGCCAGCCTGCGCCAGATAAAGCCCGACCCGCAGGGATGTCCCGGTCGGTGTGCCAAGCCACCAGGCGAGCAGCGTCACGACGCCGAGCTTGAAAAGCACTGGAACCACCACCAGCAACAAAACGAGCGGCCAGCGCTCCAGCACGAAGCGCCAATCCAG
>JBCKPH010000013.1:0-35291 GCA_038901755.1 Burkholderiaceae bacterium
TCAAGTCCAGGGTTTGCGGCATGGCGAACACCGCCGGGTCGCGATTCGCCGCACCGATGCAAAGCGTGACCAGGGTGCCGGCAGGCAGCTTGCTCCCCGCCAGTTCACAGTCCACCACGGCGCGGCGGTTGCCGAGCTGGTTCGAAGGCTCGAAGCGCAGGAACTCTTCGACCGCCAACGCCAGCAGCGCCTCCTGCTGTGCCGCGCTGGCGCCGCTTGCCCGCAGGTCGGCCAGCAACCGGCGCCGCTGGCCGGGCCATTCCTGCAGGGCTACCAACGCGTTGGCGATCAGGTTGGTGGTGGTCTCGTGCCCGGCGTTCAGGATAAAGACGCAGTTCTGTAGCAGTTCGGTTTCGCTCAGCGGCTCGGCGCCGTCGGCGGATGATTCGCCCTGGATCAGCCGGGTCAGCACATCATGGTCCGGGTCACCGGGGTGGCGGCGCCGCTTGGCCACCAGCTGCCTCAGGTAGGAGGTGAACTCGGCCACGCTGCGGTTGCCCAGCGCCTGCTGCTCTGCAGTCAGGCGAGGTTCCAACGCACCCAGAATCGCCAGCGACCAGCCGCGCAGCGGGCCGCGGTCTTCATGCGGCACGGCCAGCAGGTTGCCGATCACCTCGACCGGTATCGCGCTGGCGAAGTCGGCGACCAGGTCGCCTCCCTGCCTGGCTTCGATGTTGTCGAGCAGCCGGTCCACCAGACTCGTCAAGGCAGGCTCCATGTCGGAAATGGCGCGGCGCGTCAGCGCACCCATGATGAGGCGGCGTACCCTGGTGTGCAGCGGTGGGTCGTTGAACACCAGGCTGCTCGTGTGATGCTGGTAGAGCGCCGAATCGAGCTGGTACTTGGGCGCGAACTCGACCCTCTTGTCCGAACTGAAGACCTGGGCGTTGCGGTAAACGGAAGCGAGGTCGGCGTAACGGGTCAGCAGAATCGAGCCGTCGGGCATGTGCCGCAGCGGCGCGGTCTCGCGCAGCTGCGCATAGACCGGATAGGGGTTGGCGTAAAAGTCGTCTGGCAGCTCGCGCAGGTCCAGGTTGTCGGCGATCTGGCGAACCCGGGCCTCGGACAGGTCGGGTGTGACTCTCACGGTTGCAGGAATTCCTTCATCGCCGAGAGCACCGCCTCGGGCGCCTCGGTCATCATCTGGTGACCGGCTGGCACGTGCACGACTTTGCCTTGCGCGGCACGGTCGATCAGGCTGCGCGCGCCAGCCGGTGGTGTCATTTGGTCGGAGCGCCCCAGGATGAACAGTGTCGGGCATTGAACCTTGGCCATTTGCTCGTCGCCGCCGCGGTAATCGTCGCAGGCCTTGAAGCCCCGGTGAAACACATTGACCGCGCGATTGCTCGCCAGCATGCGTCGCATCAAGGCGCGTGACATGCCCGGCACCCAGGTCCCGGGTCCCATGGCCGAAGGCGGCGGGGCCAGCGTGGAATGCGAATACACATTGACCATCTCAATCGCCTTGAGCGGGTCGCTCAGCGATGTTTCCAGCAAGGCCGGCGAGACCTTCATCGGATAGGCGATGCCGGCCAGCACCAGTTGGCTGACCCGCCCGGGCGCACTCGCAGCCACCTCCAGCGCGATCAAGGAGCCAAAACTTTGACCGACCAGCGCGGCGCGTTGCAGTCCTGCCGCATCGAGCAGCGCGAGGACGAACCCGGCGGCTTCCTGCACCGTTTTTGGCGCTGGCCCAGCGCTGCGCCAATGGCCCGGCAGCTCCAGCGCCAGCACGTTCCAGCCGTGATGCGCGAAGTAGCGCGACTGCAGGCCCCAGACGCTGTGGTCATTCAGCACGCCGTGGATAAACAGCACGGTCGGCTGTGACGCGTCGAATGGCCGGCCGCCGGTGTAGCAAAAGGTCTTGTGGCCAGAGACCGTCAGTTCCATCACACGGCCTTTTCTGCCGCGCGCAGGGCGCGCTTCAGGTCGTCGATCAGGTCATCCGGGTCCTCCAGCCCGATGGAGAGGCGGATCGTTCCCTGCGTGATTCCGGCACCGGCCAGCGCCTCGTCGCTCATGCGGAAATGCGTTGTGCTGGCCGGGTGGATCACCAGGCTGCGGCAGTCACCGACATTGGCCAGATGGCTGAACAGCTTGAGCGCTTCAACAAAGGCCTTGCCCTGGTTGCGGCTGCCCTTGATGTCAAAACTGAACACCGCGCCGGCACCCCGGGGGCCGAAGCGCAGCAGTTTCTTCGCCAGTTCATGGCTCGGGTGAGTTTCCAGCAGCGGGTGGCCGACGCGCGCCACCAGCGGCTGCTTGCAAAGGAACTCGACCATCCGTTCGGTGTTCCTGATGTGGCGCTCCATACGCAGCGGCAGTGTCTCGACGCCCTGCAGGATCAGCCATGCGCTGTGCGGGCTCATGCAGGCGCCGAAGTCGCGCAGCCCTTCGCGGCGCGCGCGCAGCAGGAACGCGCCGACAGTGGACTCCTCGCTGAACACCATGTTGTGAAAGCCTGCGTAAGGCGCCGTCAACTCAGGGTATTTGCCGGACGCTTCCCAGTCGAACGCGCCGCTGTCGACCAAGACTCCGCCGATCACCGTGCCGTGACCCGAGAGAAACTTGGTCGCCGAGTGGTACAGCAGGTCTGCGCCCAGATCAAACGGCTTTTGCAGGTAGGGCGTGGTGAAGGTGGCGTCCACCAGCAGCGGCAGGCCGGCCTCATGGGCGATGGCCGACACGGTCGGAATGTCCAGCACGTCCAGCCCCGGATTCCCCAGGTTTTCACCAAACAGCAACTTCGTGTTGGGCCGGATCGCGCTGCGCCAGCCGTCGATGTCGCCCGGCTTCACGAACGTCGTTTCAATGCCGAAGCGGCGCATCGTGTAATGCAGCAGGTTCTGCGATCCGCCATACAACGCTGTGCTGGCCACGATGTGCGAGCCCGCGCCCATCAGCGTGGCCAGCGCCAGGTGCAGCGCCGCCTGGCCCGACGCTGTGGTGATGGCGCCTACGCCGCCTTCGAGCGCCGCGATGCGCTGCTCCAGCACCGCGTTGGTTGGGTTGCTGATGCGGCTGTAAACATGGCCTGCGCGTTCCAGGTTGAACAGGCTGGCCGCATGGTCGCTGGACTCGAAGACGAACGAGGTACTGAGGTAGATCGGCACCGCGCGCGCGCCGGTGGCAGGGTCGGGCGCAGCCCCGGCGTGGACCGCCAGGGTATCGAAGCCGGGATCGGAATAGCCGGGCATGGGTTCTCCGTGAAGCCAAGCCGGCATTGTGGGCTATATTCCTGCCAGGTCATCCAGCGCGGCGCCGTCATCGGGGGAAACTCAATGAAAGTCAGCGACATTCTTCTTGTCAAGGGTAGCGCGCTGTACACGGTGTTGCCGGACCAGCCGCTGATCGAGGTCGTGAGAACGATGGTGGAGCGCGACGTGGGATCGATGATGGTCATGGAACATGGCAACCTGGTGGGCATACTGACGTTTCGCGAAGTCCTGCTGGCGCTGGTCCGCGACCCCGGGTCAATGGCACAGCGGTTGGTGCGCTCGGTGATGGATGATGCGCCGCAGACCTGCACGCCCGAAACCGAAATCGACGAGGTGCGGCGCATGATGCTGGACAAGCACGCGCGCTACATGCCGGTGATGAGCGAGGGCGTGTTGACGGGTGTGATCAGCCTGTATGACGTGGCCAAGGCGGTGGTGGACGCGCAGAACTTCGAAAACCGCATGCTCAAGGCCTACATCAAGGATTGGCCCGAGGAGGATGGCGCCAAGTCCGCGGGTTGACGCCGCGACCGGCCGGTCAGCCTGCAAGCGGCCAGGGCTGGCGAAACGACGCGCGCCGCAGCATCACGTCGTGCACCCACTCGGCCACACCGTGCCATTTCGGTTCGGCGTGCAGCGTCCAGGTCGTCAGCGTTGCAAGCACTGGGCTTTGCGCCCACATGCCGGGTCGAAAAACCTGTTGAAACGCGTCGCTTCGGGCGTAGGCGTTGCAGGAAATGGCCGAGCCGCCAATCAGCAGCAGGGCTAGCACGGGCTGGCTCAGCCGCAGCCGGCGACTGTCACGGCGCATTCTGAGCGCGCTGAAGCGGATCAATGCCGTCCCCATCTGCGCCAGGTTCAGCATGGCAACCAGCAGCGACAGGCCAAGCACCAGGGGTGGCAGGATCAGATTTCGGTAGGCGTTGTCAGCGACTTCGGGCGAGACCCGGGCCAGGTCCGCCGCGGTGTAGCTGCTGCCCATCTGCCGAGCCCAACCCTGCACCAGCTGCTCGCGCTGCTCGGCATGCAGTGCCATCCTCCAGGCCGCTCACATCGGGCGATTCGCGCAACGCTCCCATGGCGGCCACTATCAACTGACGGGTCAGGGCCTGTCCTAATGTTTGTGACGCAGCGCAACGAGCCCGATACGGTGGAGGTCATTTCGGATCGGCGTGCCTGATTGCGGCGACATTGGCAGCCGGCGCCATCGCCAAGAAGTGGCTGCGCGAAAAACACGGCACGCTGTTTCGCGGCGTCCTGGCATTGCATCGGCATCCAATGGGCCCGTTTGCCACGGTTATGTCGAAATAGGCATAATCAGGCGATGTTCAGTCTGCCTCGAAAAACCGCTCAAGTGGGTGGGTTCGGCCAAGCGCGATCTGGACGCCATGCCGGAGGAAGTCAAGGATGTGTTTGGTCACGCTATAGATCTTGCTCAAGCGGGTGGCAGGCACCACGACGCCGAAGTGATGACCGGATTCGGATCGGCTGGTGTACTGGAGGTGGTCGAGGACTTTCGGGGGATACCTTTCGAGCCGTCTATACGGTCAGGTTCGCCGCTTGCGTCTACGTGTTGCACTGCTTCCAGAAGAAATCAAGGAGCGGCATCAAGACCCCGAAGAAGGATGTGGACCTGATCCACGCTCGTCTCAGGGCCGCGAAGCAGGATTTCGAGTTTTGGCAAGCAACGCAAGGAGAGCGAAAATGAACCGACACGCCGCAATCGCCATCGAGACTGGCAGCACCAACGTTTACGCCGATTTGGGCTACGCCGATGCCGGGGAAATGCAGCGCAAGTCCCTGCTTGCCGCCGAAATCGCCCGGGCCATCAAGGCGCGTCGCCTGACTCAGGGGGGCGCTGCTACGCTGCTCGGCATCGACCAATCCAAGGTTTCGCGCATCACGCGTGGCCAGTTTCGCGGTGTCAGCGAGGCCAAGTTGCTTGAGCTGGTCGCCAAGCTGGGCCATGACGTGAAGATCGTGGTGGGGCCTGTGCGGCGTCGCGCCGGCAAGATCGAACTGCAATTTGCTTGACCGGTGTCGCGAGCAAGCTGCGCCTGCCACCGCCGGCCATGAAGATGATGGAACGCCGCTGCATCGGCCCTCCCTGCACCTACGCTTAGATGGAAGTTGAACGCCAGGCCTCTGGGATAATCCATGCATGAGCGGCAACACCTTCGGTCACCTGTTCGCGGTGACGAACTTTGGCGAATCCCATGGGCCGGCGATAGGCTGCGTGGTCGACGGCTGCCCGCCCGGCATGGCCCTGAGCGAAACCGATATCCAACCCGACTTGGAGCGGCGTCGCCCCGGCACTTCCAAGTTCGTGACGCAGCGCAATGAGCCGGACACGGTGGAGATCATCTCGGGCGTCTTTGAGGGGCGCACCACCGGCACGCCGATCTGCCTGCTTATCCGCAATACCGATCAGCGCAGCAAGGACTACAGCAATCTGTTGCGGACTTTCCGCCCCGGACACGCCGACTACGCCTATTACCAGAAATACGGCATCCGCGACCCGCGCGGCGGCGGTCGCTCGTCGGCCCGCCTGACGGCGCCAACGGTGGCGGCCGGCGCTATCGCCAAGAAATGGCTGCGCGAGAAATACGGAACCGTATTTCGCGGCTGCATGACGCAGATGGGCGAGTTGCAGGTGCCGTTCGAGTCCTGGGACCATGTTGCGAACAACCCGTTCTTTGCGCCGGTTGCGGACGTGTCGGCACTGGAGACCTGCATCGAGGCCCTGCGCAAAAGCGGCGACTCCTGCGGCGCGCGCATTCGGGTCTGCGCCAGCAACGTACCGGCGGGGCTGGGCCAGCCGCTGTACGACCGGCTCGACGCGGACATTGCCTACGCGATGATGGGGATCAACGCAGTCAAGGGTGTCGAAATCGGCGCCGGCTTTGCCAGCGTGGCCCAGCGCGGCAGCGAGCATGGCGACGCGTTGACGCCGCAAGGCTTCAGGTCGAACAATTCCGGAGGTGTGCTGGGCGGCATCAGCAGCGGGCAGGACATCGAGGTGAGCCTGGCCATCAAGCCGACCAGTTCCATCCTGATTCCGCGCGACTCGATTAACCTGGAAGGCGAGCCGGTCGAAGTCAGCAGCAAGGGCCGGCACGACCCCTGTGTCGGCATACGCGCCACGCCGATTGCCGAGGCCCTGCTCGCGCTGGTGCTGATGGACCACGCGTTGCGCCACCGCGCCCAGTGCGGGGACGTGAAGACCGAGCTGCGACCGATCAAGGCGTCGGTCTGAATTTCGTTGCCTGGTTGGCAGGGACGGTGGTCCAAGATATCTGTTGCTGTTGATGAATTGCGTTGCTTGGTTGGCAGGGCCGGTGGTCCGGATATCCGTTCACAGGCTCACGCTCGCGGGCAAGTTTGGTTGGTGCTCAGTTTTGGTGGGCGCCAACACCTTGGTTGGCATTTCGGCTTGGTCACAGCCGCGAATGGAGCCTGCGCCCGGATACCGCGAACCACCGACCTCGGGTGACGTCCTGATTAGCGACGAACCTCAGCTTGACGTGAGACGGCTGTCCGCATCGGCCCTCACCCCTGCCCTCTCCCGCAAGCGGGCGAGGGAGAGTGAGCGGGGTCCTGTTCAACTCCCTCTCCACCACGCTTGGGGGAGAGGGTTGGGGTGAGGGGGCGACGGCCGGCAGCAGGCGACAAGGCCGGAAATGTCGGCGCGGGCCTGCCAAGGCGTCACTGACGGTAGATGGTGTGGGCTTGCGGGCACAAGCTCCACCATCCACCCAACGCGAGGACCGTGCCGGTCTAGCGCAACCGGATGGACCGCAGCGGGTTGTACCCGGTGACCAGCAGCACCGACAGGAACAGGATCGCGCCGCCGGCGTACATCGCGGGTCCGGTCGCTTCGTTCAGGAAGATGATGCCCCAGAGCACGCCAAACCCGGTGATCATGAAATTGGAACTGAGCGCTGCCGTCGGCGAGATGTGACGCATGATGCGCATGTAGGCCCACCAGGCAAAGCCGCTGGTGGCGATGCCCATCACCGCGACGGCGGCGAGCGCGCTGGTGGTGATCTTCGCGTCGGGCCAGTCGTAGATGCCGCCCGGGAGCAGCAGCAGCACGGCCACCACATGCATGCCGGACACGATCGACAGCGGCTCCATGCGCTGCATGGCGCGTTTGAGCAGCGGAGCTGACAAGCCCGTAAGGGCCGAGCCGGCCATGCAGGTGATGGCCGACACCACCAGCGTCGGGCTCGCTTCCACCGGCCCCAAGCGCACCACCAAGGCTGCTCCGAGCAGGCCGAGCAGGCAACCGGCAAGCCGGCCGCGCGTCAGGGCTTCGACCTTCATCCAGGCCGCGGCCACGGCGCCAAACAGTACCGAGGTGACGCTCAGCAGCGCGGCGTAGCCGGCCGGCAGGTGCAGCGCCGACCACGAGTACAGCAAATGCGGCGCAGCAACAGACACCAGTCCGAGCAGCAGCAGTTCGCGCCAATGCTCGGTCGGCCAGCGCTTCCCCATCAGGCGCATCAGCGCGCACAGCGTGAGGGTCGCCAACGCCATGCGCAGCGTCACCATCAGATTCGGCCCGAGCAGCGGGCTGGCGTAGCGCGTCAGCAGAAAGGAGGTCCCCCACAGCGCCGAAAGCGCAAGCAACTGCAGGAAATATTTAGGACTCATCGGCTACGCCCGATGGCATCGGTTGCGGCGCGGCAAGCTTCAATCCGAGCCGGCCGCAGGGGGTCGAACATGAGCCGCATAATGCCTGAATTGGAGCATGCCCTTGCCTGTTGACTACCGAACTGATCCCTCCCGCTACCGGCACTGGAAGCTGGCATTCGACGCGCCGTTGGCCACCCTGGCGCTGGATGTTGACGAGAACGCCGGCTTGGCGCCGGGCTACAAGCTCAAGCTCAACAGCTACGACCTGGGCGTCGACATCGAACTGAACGATGCGATCAACCGCATCCGTTTCGAGCACCCCGAGGTGCGAGCGGTGGTGCTTACCAGCCTGAAAGACCGGGTGTTTTGCTCGGGCGCCAACATCTTCATGCTTGGCAGTTCGAGCCATGCCTGGAAAGTGAACTTCTGCAAGTTCACCAACGAGACGCGCAACGGCATCGAGGACGCATCGAGGCACAGCGGCCTGAAGTTTCTGGCAGCGGTGAACGGCTCCTGTGCCGGCGGCGGCTACGAGCTGGCGCTGGCCTGCGACGAGATCATCCTGATCGACGACCGTTCCTCCGCGGTCAGCCTGCCCGAGGTGCCGCTGCTTGGCGTGCTTCCCGGTACCGGCGGCCTGACCCGGGTCACTGACAAGCGCCATGTGCGACACGACCTGGCCGACGTTTTCTGCACCACCGCCGAAGGGGTGCGCGGGCAGCGCGCCAAAGACTGGCGCCTGGTCGATGAAATTGCCAAGCCTCAGGTGTTTGCGCAGAAAGTGCGTGAGCGGGCCCTGCAACTTGCCGCGCTCAGCGACCGCCCGGCCGACGCAAGCGGGGTGGCACTGACGCCGATCCAGCGCGGCATCGAGGCCGACACGCTGCGCTACAGCCATGTCACGGTCGAGATTTCGCGCGCGCAACGTAGCGCCAGTTTCACCATCAAGGGCCCGCAGGGCAGGCAGCCCGATACGCTGCAGGCGATCATTGCCGCCGGCGCCACCTGGTATCCACTGGCGCTGGCACGCGAGCTGGAGGACGCGATCCTGTCCATGCGCAGCAACGAACCGGAGATCGGAGTCTGGCTGATCAAGACCGTCGGCGATGCTCATGCTGTGCTGGCGCTGGACGCGATCCTGCTGGCGCACAGCCAACATTGGCTGGTGCGCGAAACCATCGGTCTGCTGCGGCGCAGTTTCAGCCGGCTCGACCTGTCCTCGCGCAGCCTGTTCGCGCTGATCGAGCCTGGCTCGTGTTTCGCCGGCAGCCTGCTCGAACTGGCGCTGGCCTGCGACCGCAGTTACCAGTTGGCCCTGCCGGACGAGCCAGGACGGGCGCCAAGAATAGTCGTCGGAGAAACCAACTTCGGCCTGTACCCGATGGCCAGCGGCCAGAGCCGATTGGGGCGGCGCTTTTACGACGAGTTACCCGCCCTCGAAGCGGTGCGCGCGCAACTGGGGCAAGCGCTCGATGCCGGCGCTGCATTCGCGCTCGGCCTGGTCACGAGCAAGCCTGACGACATGGACTGGGTCGACGAACTGCGCATCGCGCTGGAAGAGCGCGTTGCGATGTCGCCCGACGCACTGACCGGCCTGGAGGCGAACCTGCGCTTCAACGGTCCGGAAAACATGTTCACGCGCATTTTTGGCCGTCTCAGCACGTGGCAGAACTGGATTTTCCAGCGCCCGAACGCCGTCGGCGAGAGGGGCGCCCTGAAGGTTTATGGAAAAGGCGAGAAAGCCGCCTTCGACTGGAACCGCGTGTAACGAATGACGAACTGAAGTCCAACACAATGTCCACCATCAACTACAGCGAAAAGATCCCGAACAACGTGAATCTGGGAGAGGACCGCGCGCTGCAGCGCGCACTCGAGCAGTGGCAACCCAATTTTCTGTCCTGGTGGGCCGACATGGGGCCGAGCGGTTCGCGGAATTTCGACGTTTACCTGCGCACGGCGGTCAGCTTCGACCCGCGGGGTTGGGCTCACTTCGATCATGTGAAGATGCCCGACTATCGCTGGGGTATCTTTCTGGCCCCCGGTGACGCCAAACGCACCATTCACTTCGGCGACCACAAGGGCGAACCGGTCTGGAGCGAGGTGCCGGGCGAACACCGCGCCAACTTGCGCCGCATCATCGTGACCCAGGGCGACACCGAACCGGCGTCGGTCGAGCAACAGCGCCAACTGGGCCTGAGCGCGCCAAGCCTGTACGACCTGCGCAACCTGTTCCAGGTGAATGTCGAAGAGGGGCGGCATCTGTGGGCCATGGTCTATCTGCTGCACCGCTACTTCGGGCGCGACGGCCGCGAGGAGGCCGAGGCGCTGCTCGAGCGGCGCAGCGGCGACCCGGACCATCCGCGCATTCTGGGCGCCTTCAACGAAGCCACGCCGGACTGGCTAGCCTTTTTCATGTTCACCTACTTCACGGACCGCGACGGCAAGTTCCAGCTCAGTGCGCTGGCTGAGAGCAGCTTCGACCCGCTGGCGCGCACCACCAAGTTCATGCTGACCGAGGAAGCGCATCACATGTACGTCGGCAGAAGCGGCGTCTCGCGGGTGATCCAGCGCACGGCGCAGGTGATGAAGGAACTCGATAGTGACGACCCGGCGACGCTGCGCGAGGCCGGCGTGATTGACCTGCCGACGGTCCAGCGCTACCTCAACTTTCACTCCAGCGTGACGGCCGACCTGTTTGGCGCGGACGAGTCGAGCAACGCGGCCACCTTCTACAGCTCAGGCCTGAAGGGCCGCTATGAGGAGAGCAAGCGTGCCGACGACCATCGACTCAACCAGTTGACCTACAAGGTGCTGGCGCTGCGCGACGGGCGCCTCGGCGAGCGCGAGGTGCCAATGCTCAACGCGCTGAACGAGGTGCTGCGCGACGATTACATGAAAGACTCGGTGGCCGGTGTTGAGCGCTGGAACCGGGTGCTCGAAAAAGCCGGCGTGGACTTTCGGCTGAAGGTCCCGCACAAGGCGTTTCATCGCAACATCGGCACGCTGGCCGGCGTCAAGGTCGGTCCCGACGGGACGGTGGTGTCGGAAGAAAAATGGAACGCTCATCTTGATCAATGGCTGCCGACTGCCGCCGACCGCACCTACGTCGCGTCACTGATGGGGCGCGTGGTCGAACCAGGCAAGTTTGCCAACTGGATCGCGCCGCCGGCGACCGGCATCAACCGCCAGCCGCCCGACTTCGAATACGTGCGTTTCAATTGAGAAGCAGTTTCCCTCTCCCTCTCCCTGCGGGAGAGGGTTGGGGTGAGGGGCCGAGGGTGAGGGCGAGACAACCATCATGAACCTGACTGCTGCCACCATCAAGCAGCATCTGATCGACCCCGAGATCTGCATCCGCTGCAACACCTGCGAGGTCACCTGTCCGGTCGGCGCGATCACCCATGATTCGCGCAACTACGTGGTCGATGCCGACAAGTGCGAATCCTGCCTGGCCTGCATTTCGCCCTGTCCGACCGGCTCCATCGACAACTGGCGCACCATGCCGCGCATTGAGGCTTATGGCATTTCAGAACAACTTCTTTGGGATGAGCTGCCCGTCGAGTTGACGGCGGTGGAACTGGCGGCGCAGGCGGTGGCAGCCGCTGCAGTGCAACCTGGTGCGCCACTGGCCGCGCAGCGGTCCGCCGCGGCCGGCAGTAAGACTGGAGGCGGCGACGAACAGCGATCTGACAACACCGGTTCACTGAGCCCGCCTGTCGGATTGGCCGCCCGGTACGGCGCCACCGAGCCGCCCTGGTCGGCCGCACAGCACTGCACCAACCTGTACGGCCCGGCGGCGACTGAACCGTTCATCAGCGCCAAGGTGGTAGGCAATGTGCGCGTCACCGAAGCGGGCCCGGGGCAGGACTACGACACGCATCACATCGTGCTCGATTTCGGAACGCAGCGCTTCCCGGTGCTGGAAGGCCAGTCGATCGGCATCCTGCCGCCCGGACCGGGCGAAAACGGCCGGCCGCACCATGCGCGGCAATACTCAGTGGCGAGTCCGCGCAATGGCGAGCGACCAGGCTACAAAACCTGTCGCTAACCATCAAGCGTGTGCTGGAGGACCATCAGGGCAGGCCGGTGCGTGGTGTTGCGTCCAACTACATGTGCGACCTCAAGGTGAGTGACGAGGTGCGCGTGATCGGGCCGTTTGGCGCGAGCTTCCTGATGCCCAACCATCCGCGCAGCAGCATCGTGATGATCTGCACTGGCACCGGCAGCGCGCCGATGCGCGCCATGACCGAATGGCGCCGGCGGCTGCGCCAATCGGGCAAGTTCGAGGCCGGCAAGCTGATGCTGTTCTTTGGCGCCCGCACGCAGGAAGAGTTGCCCTACTTCGGTCCGCTGCAAAACCTGCCCAAGGACTTCATCGACATCAACTTCGCGTTCTCGCGCATTCCCGGCAGCCCCAAGCTCTACGTGCAGGACCTGATGCGCGAACGCGCATCCGACCTGGGACCGATGCTGGCCGATCCGGACTGCTACTTCTACGTCTGTGGCCTCAAAAGCATGGAACAGGGCGTACAACTATTCAAGCAGACCGCCAGCGCCTGCGCGCCCGCCGCCAAGGATTGCAAGGGCCTGTTCATGGTCGGCATTCCGTACCGCGGTGGCGGCCCGATGCTCAACGACATCCTGGCCGGCACCATCAAGCTGATGTTCATCAACCAGGACGCTGCGCTGCCGCATGTCCGCGCCGGCAAGCTGCGCGCTCTTGCCGTGACCAGCGCCCAGCGCAACCCGCTGTATCCCGACGTGCCGACCATCGCCGAATCCGGCTACAACGGCTTCGAAGCGCTGTCCTGGTCGGGCCTATCGGCCATCAAGGGAGCGCCGCAGCCGATCGTCGCCAGGCTGGAAGCGGCGATGGCACAGGTGATGCAGTCCGATGCGGTCAAGCAGCGCATGGGCTCGGTCGGCTTCATCATCCCGCCGCAGGGCTCCCGGCCGTACAACGACTTCGTCAAGAGCGAAATCGACACCTGGAGCAAGGTGATCAAGACGGCAGGGATCAAGCCGGAGTGAACATGCGGGCGTTGCGTCGCGACGCCGCTTTTGTCATGCCTGGAGGGTAGTCATGAAACCAAGTGACCATGTGCGCCAGATGGCGGCCTACAACGCCTGGATGAACAGCAGGCTGTATGAGGCCGCAGCGCGTCTGCCCGCTGATGCCTTGTCTCTGGACCGGAAGGCATTCTTCGGTTCCATCCTGGGAACGCTCAATCACATCGTCGTTGGCGACACGCTTTGGCTGAAGCGCTTCGCGACCCATCCAGCCGGTTACCCCGAACTCGATCCGGTGCGGGCGCTGGCCCAGCCAACTGCACTCGATCAGCTCCTGTTCCAGGATTTCGCCGCGCTCAAGCAGCATCGCGAGCGACTCGACGCGGTGATCACGGCCTGGGCGAAAGTCGTGACGGACCAGGACCTGGACCATATCCTGCACTACGCCAACACCAAGGGGGTTATCTCGGACAAGCGGTTTTTCAACCTGGTGATGCATTTCTTCAACCACCAGACCCATCATCGCGGTCAGGCGACGACGCTGCTGATGCAGGCCGGCGTTGATGTCGGCGTGACCGACCTGCTCATGCTTATTCCGAACGAAGCGCCGAACTAGCGTTGGGTCGCGACGACGCCGCATCCTGGATTCAGCAGCGAAAGTGCTTGCATAATGAGACGTTTTTGCTATCATTGGTCCAGTGAACAACAAGCACCGCAAGACACTCGAACTCATCTGGGTCGAGCCGGTCAACGGGAATCTTGAATGGGCACGAATTGAAGCTCTCCTCAAGGCGCTTGGCTGCCAGGTGATCGAAGGAGCCGGGTCTTCCGTCACATTCGAACTGCACGGTTGCAAAGCTACCTTGCACCGGCCGCATCCTGGCAAGGAAGCCTTGCGCTATCGAGTGAGTGCGGTACGGGAGTTCCTGCTACGAACTGAGGTCAAGCGATGAGCAACACGATGAGCTACAAGGGCTACACAGCAAGCCTGATCTTCGATGCCGAAGACAAAATCATTGTCGGCCGAGTGCTCGATATTGATGACATCATCTCGTTTCACGGAAAGTCCGTAGCTGAATTTGAAACCCATTTTCAAGCTGTGATCGACGACTACATCGCAGCGTGTGCGGAACTGGGCAGCAAGCCAGAGAAACCCGCTAGCGGAAAGCTCATGTTGCGTATCGCGCCAGAGGTCCATGCGGCGGCACTGAAAGCGGCCGCGCGAAGCGGTGTCAGTCTCAACAAGTGGGCGGAGAAGGCTTTGGGTGCGGCGGCCCATTGATCTGTGCATTGGTTTTGCACCTCCATCGAAACCCGTCAATCGAGCGGACTTCCATCTCCCAACCCGGTACGCGCCTCAGGCTTGGTCCTGATACAGATCCTGCCCACGCGCGAGTCGGCGCGCGACATCGGCGGTCTGCAACTGAGCGCGCGGCGTCGGGAAGTGGGCTGCTTGCCAGCGCGCGACGGCGACCAGAGCAATTTGCGCTTCTGGCTGGGTGCCCCATGCACGCGACTGGCGCACGCCGGCCTCGAGCATCTGGAAGCTGTGAAATCCGGCGTCCTCCCGCAGCAACGCATGCGCCAGCGTGGCGACGAGCGCATCGCCCGAATGCCCAAGCGCGAAGGCGCGCGCCACCAGTCGCGCCGCTTCCAGCGGGGCGCCTTGCCGATCCAGCGCGCCGAGAAAGACGTCGCTGATTTGCGCCGCGTCGCCTGGTAGGTCGTCCAGCGTATCGGCCTGCGGCAGGCGCGCCGAGGGCACGTTGAGAAAGCGGATCAGCCAAAGCCGCAGCGCGCCATGAAAGACGCCGCGCAAGGCGTCGGGCGAGTCCGCCGGCACGCGCTTGAGCAGTTGGTGCAGCGCATTGCAAAAGGTGAAGGCGTGGTGCGCCGTGTCCCAATCGGAATGCTCGTTCGCGGTGCCGAAGCGCGCGACGCGCAGGGCGGCGGCATGGGCCAGCGCAAGCCCGAGATCGGCGCCAGTTGCTCCCTCGCGCAGCGCCGCCTTCAGCGCTTCGATTATTGCCATGGGTTCATCGCCGAGCAGCCCGTCGGCAAGTGCGGCGTGCGCAAACCAGGCGCCGCCCTCGGTACGCCTTTGCGCGCCCGCCGCCAGCAGCGCCGGCAGCTCGACGAACGCCGCTTCGCAGAGCGGAATGAGGTCAACCGGATGGCGCCAGGAATCGCTTTCTTCCGCGCCACGAGCCTGCACCAGCGGACCGACCAGCGTCGGCAGCACCTGGTCCGCATGGTCCCAGCCGATGACGTCGAGCAACTCGAAGCCCTTGTTGATGAAGTCCAACGTGTGCCCGCCATCGGCGAAGTAGCGGTCGGACACAGCTTCGAGCAGCAGTAACGCGACCTCACCTGGAGTGGCGCCGCCGGAAATTGCGGTGAGCAGGGTGCGCTCGGCGCCGTCGCGATGCCGCACCCGCGTCCAGTCACGCAGCCAGCGCGAGAGCGTCGCAAGATCGTGCCCGGCGTCGGCCGCAAGTGCTTGCCGCGAACGTCGCGCAGGCATGCCGGCGCAGTCTTCGGCGACGCGCCGCAAGCCCTGGTACAGCGCAAGGTAGCGCTCCTCCGGTGGCAGCGCAGGCAGCAGGTTGGCAAGCGCGGTCAGGATGGTGAGGCCAACGCTCCAGTCGTCGCGCGCTTTTGCGGCGAATAGGGCCGCCTCGCGCACGATCTCCCGGTCCGCGACGCCTTCAGCGCCCAGGCCCAGCACAGCCTTGGCAAGCACCAGCGGCAGGTTCTGCTCCAACCCCTCGCGCAACCGATTACGCCAATGCCCGGCGCCGTCGGCATAGCCTGGACGCGCGCCGACCCAGACGACGCCGTCGCGCAGCTCCACTGGCGCGGTGGGTACGTCATCGGCCCAGGGGTCGAAGGTGCCGCCGGTGGCCAGATCGAATCGGGCGTGGTGCCAGT
This sequence comes from Burkholderiaceae bacterium, assembly GCA_038901755.1. GTDB lineage: Bacteria > Pseudomonadota > Gammaproteobacteria > Burkholderiales > Burkholderiaceae_C > JBCKPE01. The sequence goes on from JBCKPH010000013.1 coordinate 15,798, forward strand.
GGCAGGTCAGCATGCCGTTTTCGATCGAGCCGCGATGCAGCGGAAAGCCCATGTGCGGGCAGCGGTTGTCGAGCGCGTAAACATGGCCCTGCTCGTGCACAACAAGCAGCGGGCCGCACGGACCGTTCGCCACCACCATGCGCTTCTCCGCGAGCTCTACCAGCGGACAGACGCGGATGAATTGTTGGTCGCTGGCGTCATTGGGCATGGTCGAAGTCTAGTCAAATTGGCGCCGAATGCTGGCGCGTCCGCTCAGCGCCCCTTGGCCTTGCGCCAGGCAGCGAAGTCGTCCTTCGACTTTTGCTCGGTCGGCGGGTAGAGCCCGAGGATGCTGCGGCCTTCGAGCACTTTTTCGGTGACGAAGTCCTCGAAGGCGGTCATTTCCACCGCATCTTCGGCGATTTCGTCGGCGAGATGCGCCGGGATCACCACCACGCCTTCGCGGTCGCCGACCACCACGTCGCCGGGCCAGACCGCCACGTCGCCGCAGCCAATCGGCACGTTGATGTCGAGCGCCTGGTGCAGCGTCAGGTTGGTCGGCGCCGAAGGTCGCTGGTGGTAGGCCGCGAAGGGCAGGGCGGCGATTTCGGGCGAGTCGCGAAAACCGCCGTCGGTGACGACGCCAGCGACGCCGCGGACCATCAGGCGCGACACCAGGATCGCGCCGGCCGAGGCCGCGCGGGCGTCCTTGCGGCTGTCGATCACCAGCACCGCGCCCGGCGGGCATTCCTCCACCGCCCTGCGTTGTGGATGCGAGCGGTCCAGAAACACGGTGATCGGGTTCAGGTCTTCGCGCGCCGGGATGTAGCGCAGCGTGAACGCCTCGCCCACCATGTTGGGCAGGCTGGCGTTGAGAGGGCGCACGTCCTGGATGAACTGGTTGCGCAGCCCGCGCTTGAACAGCGCGGTGCAAAGCGTGGCGGCACTCACCGTTTTGAGCTTGTCGCGGGTCTGGGGTGTTAGGGCCATGTGAGGTTCAGAAAATGTCGGGCTCGCCCACCGGCGCGCCGAACGAGGTTTCAAGGAAATCGAAATCGCAGCCCTCATTGGCCTGCAGGATATGGCGGCTGAACATCCAGCCGTAGCCGCGCTCGAAGCGCTTCTTCGGCGGCACCCAGGCGGCGCGCCGTTTGGCGAGTTCCTCGTCGCTGACCTCCAGGTGGATGCGCCGCGCCGGAACGTCCACCGTGATCATGTCGCCGGTTTTTACCAGCGCTAGCGGGCCGCCGATGTAGGCCTCGGGCGCGGCATGCAGCATGCAGGCGCCGTAGCTGGTGCCGCTCATGCGCGCGTCCGACAGGCGCAGCATGTCGCGCACGCCCTGGCGCAGCAGCTTGGACGGGATCGGCAACATGCCCCACTCAGGCATTCCGGGCCCACCCTGCGGGCCGGCGTTGCGCAGCACCAGCACATGGTCGGCCGTCACATCAAGGTCGGGGTCTTCCACCGCTTTCTTCATCGACGGGTAATCGTCGAACACAATCGCCGCGCCGGTGTGGCGCAGGAAGCGCGGCTCGCAGGCGCTGGGCTTGATCACGACACCGTCGGGCGCCAGGTTGCCGCGCAGCACGGCCAGCGCGCCCTCGGCGTACAGCGGGTTCTCCAGCGGGCGGATCACGTCCTCGTTGTACACCGCGGCGTCGCGAATGTTGTCTTCGACGCTGTGGCCATTCACGGTGAGGGCATCCAGATGCAGCTTGCCGCGCAGCCGGCTCATCAGCGCGGGCATGCCGCCGGCGTAATAGAAATCTTCCATCAGGTAGGTGCTTCCCGAGGGCCGGATGTTGGCGAGCACCGGCACATGGCGGCTCGCCGCGTCGAAGTCCTCGAGACCGATGGCGCAGTCGGCGCCGGCGCGGCGTGACATCGCCACCAGATGGATGATGGCGTTGGTCGAGCAGCCCATGGCCATCGCCACCGTGATGCCGTTCTCGAAGTTGGCGCGTCTCAGCAGGCGCCGCGGCGTCAAGTCCTCCCAGACCATCTCCACGATGCGTCGGCCGCATTCGGCCGCCATGCGCGGATGGTTGGCGTCGGGCGCCGGTATCGACGAAGCGCCGGGCAGCGTCATGCCGATGGCCTCGGCAATCCCCATCATGGTGGCGGCGGTGCCCATGGTCATGCAGGTGCCGTTGCTGCGCGCGATGCCGCCTTCGATCTCCTGCCATTCCTGCGCGCTGATCTTGCCGGCGCGTCGTTCGTCCCAGTACTTCCAGACGCCCGAGCCCAGCACTTTGCCTTTCCAGTTGCCGCGCAGCATCGGGCCGGCCGGCAGGTAGATGCAGGGCAGCCCGGCGCTGAAGGCGCCCATCAGCAGGCCGGGCGTCGTCTTGTCGCAACCGCCCATCAACACCGCGCCGTCGACCGGATGGCTGCGCAGCAGCTCCTCGGCCTCCATCGCCAGGAAGTTGCGGTATAGCATGGTGCTGGGCTTGACGAAGGGTTCGGACAGCGACAGCGCGGGCAGTTCCAACGGGAAGCCGCCGGCCTGCAGCACGCCGCGTTTCACGTCCTCAACCCGCTGCTTGAAATGCTGGTGGCACTGGTTGATATCAGACCAGGTGTTGAGGATGGCGATGATCGGCTTGCCGGCCCAGTCGGCGCTGGCGTAGCCCATCTGCATGGCGCGCGAGCGGTGCGAGGAGGAACGCAGGTCGTCGGGGGCGAACCAGCGTGCGGAGCGGAGTTCGTTGGCGCGCTTGCGCGGGCTGTCGCTGTTTGGGTGGTCCATGCTGGCGCCTAAATGTCGTTGAGTCCCTCCATGGTAGCGGCTCGCTGCCTGGCGCGGAAAGTTTGCCGCTACCATGGCGTTTGACGTGAAATCGAGCACAGGCAACACCATGAAAACCGCGCTGGTACTGAACGGCCCGAATCTGAATCTGCTGGGCACCAGGGAGCCTGCGGTCTATGGCACGGCGACCCTTGAGGACGTGCGCGAGATTTGCGAGAAGGCCTGCGCTGAGCATGGCTTCAAGCTCGATTTCCGGCAGAGCAACCATGAAGGCGAACTGATCGACTGGCTGCAACAGGCCGGCAAGGACGAGGCGGCCGGCAGCCTGGCTGGCGTGGTGCTTAACGCCGGCGGCTATACCCATACCAGTGTGGCGCTGCATGACGCGATCAAGGGCGCTGGGGTCACGCTGATCGAGCTGCATATCAGCAATGTCCACGCGCGCGAGGCGTTTCGGCATCGCTCCTACATTTCTCCGGTGGCCAAGGCCGTGCTGGCCGGTTTCGGCGTGCAGGGTTATACCTTTGCACTGGCCGGTCTTGCCGCACTGGCGCGCAAGTAGGTATTGACCCTGCAAAGCTGCGCCCGGGCAGGCCTCGGCGCTTCGGTGCGGCGGTCAGCGCCTTGCGCCGACTTCCCTGCGATGCTCGGTCACGTGGCCCCGGCGCGGAACTCACTTCGTTCGCTGCGCTCACTACGTTCAGACAACCGCGCCGAGTCAGATTTTGAAGCGCGCATGCGCGCGCGGGCCACGCGCCCTGCGCTTCTCGGCGCCTCACAGGCGCGCCGAGGCCTGCCCGGGTGCAACTTTGCTGCAAATGGGTTGGCGAGCCAGCCGTCCACGGAGCCGTGAATCGACCGCGCTTCAATTGGGACGGTTGAATAACGTCCCGCTTCAGGCGCGCGCCGCTCGCGGCGCCTCGCCTGCAAGCGAATGGATAGGGCGCATCGCACTAGTAGAGTGTTGCGATTGCATGGCGCGCTGTTCCCACCATTGCGGTGTACTCAAGAACGAAGTACGTTTGGCGGCGAAACAGCCGTGATGCCCAAGAGGCGGAGTGAGTAAAGAAAGCACTACTCAGGTGAGGTGTAGTAGGCATGCAAGTCTTCGCCGATGCGCTAGTTTGTAGGGTTACCTCGCGCAGGACGAAGCCACCACCTTCTTGCATGAACTTGAGGTGATAGGAGCCTTGGGCGATATCCCGTGCCGCTTCAACCGGCACTGGAAAGCCGGTCGTATAGCTTCGTATCCGGACCCCGCTAACGTAGACGACTGAGCCAGTATGGTTCGTGAACTGAACATCAACGGCCGAGTACGGCTTTCCATCAATCGTGATGTGACCGGAGGCGAAGTGGACTTCGAGCCCTGGAACGGAGTTGACCTACCGACGACTCCAGAGAAACAAAGTGATTGGCCACGCAATGCCGGTAAACGCAACGGCGACCCAGTTCGGAATGTCATTGGCACGCGCCCACGCCCAGACTTCCGTTACGCAAGCAATGATGCTGTTGGCCATGGAGTGCTTCGTGTGCCCTAACGTCGTTGTGAACGGCGGGCCAGCGCGCTGCTCGCGCGCGCGACGCCGCTGAAGGCCCGTCCGTTCCACATAGAGTTAAGCAGCACTTTCGATCTCTCAACCAGTAGCGCCTGCGGGCCATCTCTTATTCAAGTCAGCGAGGGAGATCGAGCAGAAGCGTAAGCGTTCGGTCTCCTCCATCCCCGCCAATTTCTGAACGAGTTCGTCCTGGTGGGCGGCGGGTGCCGATTGATCCTCTCGGCTCGCTCTCTCGTACATCCGCAAAATAAAACCCTCGTTGCCGAGGTTGTCTCGTGTGATATCCATATAGGCGTTGTAGCACTGCATAAGAAGGAGTAAATTGTCGACTTCATCGAGCGAGATTGACGCGCGCGAGTCTCGATCTGCGTGCTTGAGGAAGTTTGCCACTTTGTTGCGCTTGTTCCAGAACTCATCTATGAGTTCTCGCGGAAGGGTAACTGAAACGCTTTCGATCTTAGTTTCCTTCTCAATCGGCAACTGGTTTGCCATTCCGCGGACCCACTCCATGAACTCAGGATCGGATGTAATTCTTTTTGGTAGGGTTCCTCTGCGGTATTCACGAACAACATAGAAGACTGAAGTCAGGTAGTTGTCGGCGGCCTCGTCCATGCCGCGCTCGGCCTTAAGATCAGCGAGCAAACGATGCGCGGCCGAGGCAACAGTGTGGATGGCAAGTTCATCTTCGTCTGCGAAGTACATACGAATTGCGGCGCGCAGTTGACGCTCGGCCGCTGCAAGCTTGGTTACGTGAACTTTGGCGGTTTGCATGGTCTCGGATTTTGCAAAAAACACGATGCGTTTGGCTGCGCTGCCCAACGCCTAGGTTCAGGTGCACACCCGCGAAGCGGGTGCGTCATCTGGAACCGATTGTTGGACGACAGGTTCCGCCGCTCCCGACTATGCTTCCGGCCCAGGAAAGTACCCGGCCTCCCGCTGATGACGGACAGCATGAATAAGAACCGTATCGTGTTCCTGCTCGTAGCTGTATAGAGCGACATACCCAGACTTTCCACGCGATATGACCAACTCCCTGAATCCGCTTTCCACCGACCGTCCGATCAGAGGATGGTTGATCAAAATCTGAACTGCCTCGGTAATCAGATCTGCTGTCTCTAGTGCCGCTTGCGGTTCTGACTCGAGGAGAAAGTCTGTCAGCCGATCAAGGTCCGAAAGGGCGCGCAGCGAATAGATTAGCTGCGCCAAGACTTGGCCTTCGGCTTTGCCGCAGACTTACCCTGCGCTCGCAAGCGCATATACGCGTGAACATCATGGGCTGTGAATCCCTTGCCCGTCTTGAGAGTCTCGGCACGCGACTTCTCCGCGTCAGCCACAAACTCTGCACGCCGCTCGGCAGCAGTAGCGGCTAGCCGAATGGCATCAACCATGAACGCATGTGGAGTGACACCTCGCTGCTTTGCTGCTGCGACAGCGAGTTGCTTTACGTCTTCGGGTAGCTTCAATGAAGTTGTAGACATGTCGGGCGCCTGATCGAAGGTGTCACCATAGTAACACTGTCCGCTGCCCATGCCAAACAGGGCAGAGTTCCAGGGCAGAGTTCCGGAAGGGGCCTGTAGCAAGTGAGATCGGTGACAAGTGGGCAGGTCGCTCTCAAAGTTTCACCTCCACGTTCTCAGAATCAGTCCTCCCGGGACGCCATTGGTTACTTATCCACTGACCCACTTGCAGCAGGCGCTGCCCGGCGGAGGCGATTTCCGGGGCGACGAGAAGCGCAGGCCTTCAGTCGGCGCGCGCAGCGCGCTTCAATATCCATCTCGCCGCGGTTGTCTGAGCGGAGTGAGCGCAGCGAACGCAGCGAGTTCTGCGGCGCGACTGAAGGGCGAGCATCGCAGTGGAGTCGGCGCAATGCGCCGACCGACCCGGCATGAGCCCCCGGCGGGCAGCGCCTGCTGCAACGCGCAAGAGACAAAACTCAGGGCTGAAAAATTTCCAGCAGCCTGTCCATACCACCGCTGTTGATGACCACCATGGCCTGCTCGCGGACTGTGGGCTTGGCGTGATACGCCACCGACAGGCCGGCCACGGACATCATCGGCAGGTCGTTGGCGCCGTCGCCCACGGCGATGGCTTGCGACGGCTCGACGCTCAATGAAGTGCAGGTCTGCAGCAGGGCGCGGCGCTTCTCCTCGCCGTCGCAGATGTCGCCCCAGTCCTGATCGACCATGGTGCCGGTCAATCGGTCGTCCTCGACGCCCAGCACGTTGCAGCGAGTGAAATCAAGCCCAAGGCGGTCGCGCAGTCGCTCGGTGAAAAAGCTGAATCCGCCTGATACCAACAGCAGCTTGAGTCCCGCTTGCTTGAACGCGCGCAGCAGGGTCTCGGCGCCCGGGTTGAGTTGCAGGCGCTGCTGGTACACCTCGTGCAGCGCCGACACCGGAACGCCCTTGAGCAGCGCGACACGCTGGCGCAGGCTTTCCTTGTAGTCGGCGATTTCGCCGCGCATTGCTGCTTCGGTGATGGCGGCGACCTCGGCCTTGCGGCCCACGGCAGCGGCAATTTCGTCGACGCACTCGATGTTGATCAGCGTCGAATCCATGTCGAACGCGGCCAGCCGGAAGTCGCGCAGGCGCAGCGGCGGGGAGATGCCCTGGACCCACATACCAGGGGAAACTTCAATGGCTTTCATCCTTGCTTTGGCGTCGCGTCGATCAGTCGTGCCAGTCTTCCAGCTTCAGGCCGGGCACGCGGGAGAACTCCCTGGGAATGTCCTCGCCGAGGTCGCTGTATCGATCCGGGCCGAGCAGGAAATCCAGGCCATCGCTACCGCCCGCGGCGCGCAAGCGGTCGATCTCGGTCCAGAATGCCTGTCGGTTGCGCCCGCGCTTGGTTTTCTCCATTTCGGCAAACTGGGCAAACCATCTGCTGACAGAAAGGTTGGCCTTGGCTGCGGCTTCCTTGGCTGCCGCCAGGTTCTCTTCATCGAGGTAAATCGTGACTTTCGACATGGAACACCTCCGTGGCAATTGCATGGGCAATTTTATGACTCGTGACTTTTCAGGCCGTTGCCTCGATCAGTTTAGGCTGCCCGAGTGAACGCAGCAACTCGCGCACCATCTGTGCCCGCTGGCCCGGCTCCGGCAGGTCCTTCTCGATGCGCAGCTTTTCGTTGCCGGTCAGCCGGATGTGCCGGTTCTTGCGGATCAATTCAATGATTCGTGTCGAATCGATCGGCGGGTTGACACGAAAAGTGATCTGGGTCAGACCAGGCGCTGCGTCCACCTTGAGCACGCCATAGGGCCGGGCCAGCACGCGCAGCCGATGCATGTCGATCAGCGTCTGCGCCTGCGGCGGCAGGCGGCCAAAGCGGTCGACGATTTCCTCCAGCAGCAGGTCGATCTGTTCGGCGTCGCGCGCTGTCGCCAGGCGCTTGTAGAAACTCAGCCGCAGGTGCACGTCGCCGCAGTAGTCGGCGGGCAGCAGGGCCGGGGAATGCAGGTTGATTTCCGTAGTCACGCTCATCGGATTCAGCAGATCCGGCTCCTTGCCGGCCTTCAGGCAGCGCACCGCCTCGGCCAGCATCTCGTTGTAGAGCTGAAAACCGATCTCCATGATGTTGCCGCTCTGGTTTTCGCCCAGCACCTCGCCCGCGCCTCGTATCTCCAGGTCGTGCATGGCCAGGTAGAAGCCCGAGCCGAGTTCCTCCATCTGCTGAATTGCTTCCAGCCGCTGGCTCGCTGCCTTGCTCAGGCTCTGCACGTCGGGCACCATGAGGTAGGCGTAGGCCTGATGGTGGCTGCGGCCGACGCGTCCCCTTAGTTGGTGCAGTTGCGCCAGCCCGAACTTGTCGGCACGCGAAATCAGGATGGTGTTGGCGTTGGCGACGTCGATGCCGGTTTCGATGATGGTCGAGCACAGCAGCAGGTTGAAGCGCTGCGCGACGAAGTCGCGCATGACGCGTTCCAGCTCGCGCTCGTGCATCTGCCCATGGGCAACCGCGATCCGTGCCTCGGGCAGCAGCGCTTCGAGCCGGGCCCGCCGGTTCTCGATGGTTTGCACCTCGTTATGCAGGAAATACACCTGTCCGCCGCGCTTGATCTCGCGCAGCACGGCTTCGCGAATCACGCCATTGCCTTCCTCGCGCAGGAAGGTACGGATCGACAGCCGGCGTGGCGGCGCAGTGGCGATGACGCTCAGGTCGCGCAGGCCTTCGAGCGCCATGCCCATGGTGCGCGGAATCGGCGTGGCGGTGAGCGTCAGCACGTCCACCTCGGCGCGCAGCGCCTTCATGGCCTCTTTCTGGCGCACGCCAAAGCGGTGTTCCTCGTCAATGATCAACAGGCCGAGCTGCTTGAACTTGACGTCGGCGCTGAGCAGCTTGTGGGTTCCAACGGCGATGTCGATGCTGCCGTCGGCGATGCCCTTGATCGAGGCAGCGACCTCCTTGCTGCTGCGAAAGCGCGACACCTCGGCCACCTTGATCGGCCAACTGGCAAAGCGATCGCTCAGCGTCTGGAAATGCTGTTCCACCAGCAGAGTGGTCGGCGCCAGCAGAGCGACCTGGCGCCCGCCGGTGACCGCCACAAACGCCGCGCGCAAGGCAACCTCGGTCTTGCCAAAGCCGACATCACCGCAGATCAGCCGGTCCATCGGCCTGGGCGAAATCATGTCCTGGATCACCAGGTGGATCGCCGCGCGCTGGTCGGCCGTTTCCTCAAAACCGAAGTCGTTGGCGAATGCCTCGTAGTCCTGCGCCGAAAAACTGAAGGCGTGGCCCTCGCGGGCCGCGCGTCGGGCGTAGATGTTGAGCAGCTCCGCTGCCGCGTCACGCACCTGCTCCGCGGCGCGGCGTTTTGCCTTCTCCCACTGGCCCGAACCGAGCCGATGCAGCGGCGCCTCGTCGGCGCTGACGCCGGTGTAGCGGCCAATCAGATGCAACTGGCTGATCGGAACGTACAGCGTCGCCTGGTCGGCGTACTCGAGGTGCAGGAACTCCTGGTGTTCGACTTCCCCGTCCTTGTCTGAGGTGCCCACCGCCAGATCGACCAGTCCGCGATACCGGCCTATGCCATGCGAGACGTGCACCACCGGGTCGCCGACCCTGAGCTCGCTCAGGTCCTTGATCAGCGCCTCGACGTCGCTGATCCGCTCCTGTTTCTTGCGTTGCCTTGAGGCGTAGGTGCTTGCGAACAGCTCGTGCTCGGTGATAAATTCGATGCCAGCGTCGAGCCAGCGAAAGCCCCGGCCCAACGCGGCGGTGGCGATGCCGAGCCGAACGTCGGACTGACGGAACGCCGCCAACGAGTCGAACACCGTGGGAACGAGGTCGTGGCTGCGCAACAGGTCGAGCAGGGTCTCGCGGCGCCCGTCACTCTCGGCCAGCAGCAACAGGCGCTGCGTCGTGTTGCGCAGATGGCCCCTTAGGCGCGCCAGTGGATCGTCGGCACCGCGCTGCACGGCAAGGGGCGGCAAGGCTTCGAAACCAGCCAACGTCGCGCCAGCGTCTGCAGAGCCTTCCACCGCTGCAACCGTCGCAGCCGGGGTCGCTCGAAGCGCCAATTGCGCGTGCTCGTTAGCCAGTGAGTAGAACTGCTCGACACCGAGAAACAGCGAGTCGGGCGGCAAGGCGGGGCGCTCCGGATCGGAACGGGCCAGGCGGTAGCGGTCCTGAGTGTCGAGCCAGAACTGCTGCAAGCTCGCTTCGACGTCGCCGTGCAACACCAGCACGGCCTGCTCGCCAACGTAGTCAAACAGCGTCACCAGGTTGGCAAAAAACAGTGGCAAGTAGTACTCGATGCCAGCACTTGCCAGGCCGTTGCCGATGTCCTTGTAAATGCGGCTGCGCGTCGGGTCGCCTTCCAGCAGCTCACGCCAGCGGCTGCGAAACAGTACCCTTGCCGCCTCGTCCATCGGGTACTCGCGCCCGGGCAGCAGGCGCACCTCCTGCACCGGATACAGGCTGCGCTGGGTATCCGGGTCGAAGGTGCGGATGGAGTCGATTTCCTGGTCGAACAGGTCGAAGCGGTAGGGCACGGCCGAGCCCATCGGAAACAGGTCGATCAGGCCGCCGCGCACCGCGTACTCCCCTGGGCTGACGACCTGGCTCACATGGCTGTAGCCGGCCAGCGTGAGCTGCGCCTTGAGGCGCGCCTCGTCCAACTGCTGTTTGGCCGAGAAGTGAAAGGTGTAGCCGGCCAGGAACGAAGGCGGCGGCAGCCGGTACAGGGCGGTGGCGGCAGGGATCAGCACCAGGTCGATGCTGCGCAGCTTGCGTTCACCCTGGCCATGCAGTTCCCACAGCGTCGCCAACCTTTCGCTGATCAGGTCCTGGTGCGGTGAAAAACTGTCGTACGGCAGGGTCTCCCAGTCCGGGAACACGGCGCAACGCAGCTCGGGAGCAAAAAAGGCCAGCTCATCGATCAGCCGACGCGTGTCCGCCGCGTCGGCCGTGACGACGGCCAGCAGGTGCCCGGCCATCTTCTCGCGCAGCCCCAGCTCGGCCAGCAGCAGGGCGTCGGCCGAGCCGGCGGGCAGCGGCAAGGCGAAACGCTTGCCGGTCAGAAGTTTGGGTAAATTCATAGAGGCCCGTTCACACCGATCTTGCACGTGCGAACCAAAGCAGAACTCGCAAATACGAAACACCCCGCGCCAACGCCAGGGCGGGGTGATGTTGCTCGATTCTAGAATGGCGCGTGGCTGGCAACGACAACTCATCGACTCAGCGCTTCTCTGCGCTGTGGAGAAGTCGCGCATGAATTTCCGCATTGGCCAGGGTTGGGACATTCACCCTTTGGTGCCGGGTCGGCGCCTGGTGCTGGGCGGTGTGGAGATCGCGCACAGCAGTGGGCTGCTCGGGCATTCCGACGCCGATGCGCTGCTGCATGCCATCACCGATGCCCTGCTTGGCGCCGCCGCGCTGGGTGACATTGGCCGCATGTTTTCCGACACGGATCCGGCGCACAAGGACGCCGATTCACTGCAACTGCTCGGTTTGGCGGCGGCCCAGGTGCGCCGGCTCGGCTTTCAGATTGGCAATATCGACTGCACCATCATTGCCCAGGAACCCAGGCTCGCGCCCTATTTGCCTCGGATGGGGCAGCGCATCGCCCAAGCCCTGGAGATTGACGCGGGTCAGGTGAACGTCAAGGCCAAGACCGCGGAGCGGCTGGGGCCGGTCGGACAGGGTCTGGCGATTGAAGCGCAGGCCGTGGTCCTGCTGACCCGCGCGTGACGGGTTCTGCCCGGCACGCGGCGTCGACGAGCGGGATAGGCCAGGAAACGCCGGGCTAGTCTTTGGCGCGCTTGAGCTGGATCAGGACGATCAGGCCGCCATCTTCGGCGTTGGCAAGCAAGACGCCCCCAGCCATTCTTTGCACGGTCTTCTCAACGATGGCGAGCCCGAGGCCGGCGCCCTGGGCTGCGGTCCTGGCGCTCTCGCCTCGATAAAAGGGCTTGGTCAGGTTCGGCAGAACCGCGGCGGCAACACCGCTGCCGTGGTCACGGATCCTGAGCAGCACCTCGTCGCCCTGTTCCCATGCCGAAATCTCGACCCTGGCGACGCCGCTGTCCGCGCTCCTGCCGTAACGACGCGCGTTCTCGATCAAATTCGACACGACCCGGCTCAATTCGGTTTCGTCGCCGAGCACTTCCAGGCGCTCCGGCAGGTCGAGTTGAATCTGCAACGAAGCGTCGTCGGCCACGGCCTGGATGGTGCCGCGCAGCAACGTTGCCAGATGAACCCGGCTCCAGTGCGCTGGCTCGGGACGCGCGTAGTCGAGAAACTTGTCGATGATCGCGTCGAGTTGGTCGATGTCGCTCGCCATGTGGCGCCGCGCTTCGGCGTCGGCGACGCTCAGTTCGGTTTCAAGCCGCAGCCTGGCCAGCGGCGTGCGCAGGTCGTGCGAGATGCCGGCAAGCATGACGGCGCGATCCTGATCCAGCTTGGCAAGTTGCCGCGCCATCCGGTTGAAGCCGACGTTGACTTCTCGGATCTCGTTCGTGCTGACGCTTTCATCGAGCTGGCTGGCTTCAAAGTCACCTTCGCGCACCCGGCTGGTGGCGAACGAAAGCTGCTTCAGCGGCCGGTTGATCAACCTGGCAATCAGCGTCGCGCCGGCCACCGACAGGGCGACCGCGATGCCTAGCCAGATCAGCCAGGTGGCTCCGCCAATGGCATCGAAGCGCGAGCGTTCGATCCGCAGCCAGTACTGGTCGCCATCGATCAGGAAGCCGACCCAGAAGCCGGGCTCGTCGTTGACGCTGCGCGCGACCAGGGTCCCGGCGCCGAGCCGCTCGTTCAAGGCCTGGCTGACACGGCGGCTGAAGGGGTCGGAGTCAAGGGGCTCGAAGCGGTCGCCGGGTTCGCGCGTGAAGATGCGCACGCCCTCCTGCTCGGCCAGCGCCTTGATCAGTGGAATTCTTGCGATGGAGTCCGCGTGCACCAGGGCGGCCCGACTCAGGTTCACCAGCGAAGCCGCCTGCTGTGCGGTCTGCAGCGCGCGCGGTTCGAACTCGAGCGCGGAGAAGGTCTGCAGCCAGGCCAGGATGCTGGTGGACAGGAGCAGCGTGAGCAGGAAAAAGGTGCGCCAGAACAGACTGACGGCGACGCGTCCGCGTCGCGTGGCTGGCGCAGTCGCCCGGCCGTCAGCCCGCTGCTGCAAGGGCTGCACGTTGGTTCATTTGAATTGCCGGCAAATCCACTTTGGCTACGCCGCCTCGTCGGGAATGAAGACATAACCCAGACCCCAGACCGTCTGAATGTAGCGCGGCGAGCCAGGGTCGGTCTCGATCAAGCGGCGTAACCTGGAGACCTGAACATCAAGGCTGCGGTCGAACGGTTCGAACTCGCGGCCACGCGTCATCTGGGCCAGCTTGTCGCGCGACAGCGGTTGACGCGGGTGCCGCACCAGGGTTTTCAGCATGGCGAACTCGCCACTGGTCAAGGCGACCGGTTCGCCCCGGCGCTGCAATGTTCTGGCGCCCATGTTGAAGCTAAATTCACCAAACGCAACGATCTCCTCGGTTGCAGTCGGGGCGCCCGGAACCTCCGCCGGCGGCCGCCGGCGCAATACCGCATGAATGCGCGCCAGCAACTCACGCGGATTGAACGGCTTGGCCAGGTAATCGTCGGCGCCGACTTCGAGCCCGACGATGCGGTCCACATCATCGCCTTTGGCCGTCAGCATGATGATCGGGGTGCGCTCGCCGGCGGCGCGCAGGCGCCGGCAGATCGACAGCCCGTCTTCTTCCGGCATCATCAGATCGAGCACGATCAGATCCACCGAATCACGCAGCATCAGGCGTGTCAAACCCTTGCCGTCCTGCGCCAGCAGCACCTCGAACCCTTCCTGCGTCAGGTAGCGGCGCAACAGGTCGCGCAGGCGTTCGTCATCGTCGACCACAAGGATCCGGTCTGGACGATGGCTGGCGGGGCTCATGGGCAGTTTGCCTTTTGCAGTAGGGGAGATTGTCGAGGACTGCGCCGGTTCATCGTTACGGGTGCGGCAGGGCTGACAGAATGTTACAAACTTTGCGCCGGCGTTTGAATATTTCCTGCCTGCCCTGTCAACAGGCGCGACACTTCAGGCGTGGTTATGGCAGCATGAAATATTTCGGCATTCCCCATCTCTTCGCTGTCCTTCTGTTGGCAGCGCAGAGCCCGCTTTGGGCGCAACCCGGCGGCGCGCGCGCGCCGGGCCGGCTTGGCCAGGAGCAGCGCGCCGAGTTGCGCCGCGACGTGGCCGAGGAGCAGCGAAAAAAGGTGGACGAGGAACCGAGGAAAGTGGACGAGGAGGGCCCCCCGGTGCAGCGCCGGCTGACGCCGCAGCAACGTGCCGAGCTGCGGCGCCAACTGCGTGATCAGGACGTTGACGGGCCCGACATGCCGAGCCGACCCGCTCGACGGCTGCGATTGCCTTGATGGAGCATTGGATGAAGAGTTTCGCAACAGCGCTGCTTGGTGGATCACTATTTTGCAGCAGCCTACTGGCTTTTGCGCAGATGGTGCCCGCGCCGGAGCGGCAGAACGTCGTCCAGCTCAGCGCGACCGGCAGTCTGGAGATAGAGCAGGATTGGTTGACGATGCGCCTGACGACGACGCGCGAAGGCGCCGACCCGCTGTGGGTTCAGTCCCAGTTGAAGGTCGCGCTGGATGGAGCACTGGAACAGGCGCGCAGACTGACCCAGCCCGGGCAGGTTGAGGTTCGTACCGGCCCATTTGGCCTGCAACCGCGGTACGCCCGCGACGGCAAGCTGTCGGGTTGGCAGGGCACGGCGGAGTTGCTGCTGGAGGGCCGGGACATGGCCCGCATCAGTGCCCTGGCCGGGCGCATCCAGACCATGACGCTGGGGCAGGTGAGCTTTGGCTTGAGCCGGGAACAGCGGGTGAAGAGCGAAGCCGAGGCACAGCGGCTCGCCATCGAGCAGTTCAAGGCCAAGGCGGGCGAGATTGCCCGGGGTTTCGGTTTCGCCGGCTACTCCTTGCGTGAAGTCGCGGTTCATTCCGACGCCTCCGGGCCGACGCCCCGACTGCGGGCCATGGCCATGGCGGCGCAAACAGCGATGGCCGAGGCGCCGGTACCGATCGAAGCTGGAAAAACCCTGGTTCAGGTCGTTGTGTCGGGATCGATCCAGATGAAGTAGCGGCGGGTCTGCCGCCAGCCAGCTTACTGCGCGGCCCAGGCGCCGTCCATGTTCCAGGCTGCGCCGCGCACATTGTTCGCCGCGGGAGAGCAAAAGAAAACGGCGAGCGCGCCAATTTCTTCCGGCGTGGTGAACTGCATCGATGGTTCCTTTTCCCGCAGCAATTGCCGTTTCGCGTCCTCGCTGGACAGGCCTTGGGCCAGCGCCAGCGCGTCCACCTGCTTTTGCACCAGCGCTGTCAGGACCCAGCCGGGGCAGATGGCGTTGCAGGTGACTCCTGTAGTGGCGGTTTCCAGGGCAACGACCTTGGTCAGGCCGATCAGGCCATGTTTGGCGGCGACGTAGGCCGACTTCTGCGCCGAGGCGACCAGGCCATGGACCGAGGCGACGTTGATGATGCGGCCCCAGCCGGCCGCCTTCATCGCCGGCAAGGCAAGCCTGCTGCTGTGAAACGCGCTGCTCAGGTTGATCGCAAGTATGGCGTCCCAGCGTTCGACCGGGAACTCTTCCAGCGCCGCCACATGCTGGATACCGGCGTTATTAACCAGGATGTCAACCCGCCCAAAGCGCTCTGCGGCATGCGCCATCATGGCTTCGATCTCACCGCACTGGCTCACATCGGCCGGATGGTGGCTGGCTGCCACGCCGAGCGCTTTGATGGTCTTGAGCGGGCCCTCAAAGTCGCCAAATCCGTTCATGACGATGTTCGCGCCCTGCTGCGCCAGCGCCGTTGCGATGCCCAGCCCGATGCCGCCGGTGGATCCGGTGACGAGGGCGGTTTTTCCCTGAAGCATTGGTTTTCTCCAAATGAATTACGATGAACTGCGAGAATTATCCTGCCGTCCCGAACCACCTGCGACATGAACTCTGCGCAACTGCAATACGTCATCTGTCCGGTCGCCAGCAAGGATGCCGAGACGCATCGCATGGCCTACTGGTCATGGGGCGACCCCGCTGCCAGTCATCTGGTGGTCTGTGTCCACGGCTTGTCGCGCCAGGGGCGTGATTTCGACGTCCTGGCACAGGCCCTCTGCGCGCGCCATGGTGCTGGCATCAGGGTGGTCTGCCCGGACCTGGTCGGACGTGGCCAAAGCGACTGGCTGAAAGATCCGCTGCTGTACCAGCCCGCGACCTATGTTGCCGACATGTTGTCGATGCTGGCTCAGCTCAGCGCACAGGCTGCAATTCAAAAGCTTGATTGGGTCGGCACCAGCATGGGCGGCATGATCGGCATGGTGTTGTGTGGGCAGCCGTCGCTGCCGCTGCCGGTCCCGGTGCGCCGTTTGGTGCTGAATGACGTTGGTCCGGTGATCGAGTTCGAATCGATCCGTCGCATCAGCGGCTATCTGGGCAAGACCGGGCGATTCGAGTCGCTGCAACAGGCGGCTGACGCGCTCTGGGCCATTTCCGGCAGCTTCGGTCCGCACACGCCGCAGCAGTGGCTAGCGCTCAGCCGTCACATGGTGCGCCCGCACGCAGCCGAGCCCGGTCTGCTGACACTGCACTACGACCCGGCGATTGCCGAAGTGGTGCGCGCGGCCACCGCCGAAACGGTGGCCCAGGGTGAGCAGATGTTGTGGGCCATGTACGACCAGATCCGGGCCGAGACCCTGCTGCTGCGCGGCGCGCATTCCGACCTGTTGTCGAGCGCAACCGCCGGGGAGATGACGAGGCGTGGCCCGAAGGCGCGCCTGGTCGAATTTGCCGGTGTCGGGCATGCGCCAACCCTGGTGCTTGAGCCGCAGACATCCGCAGTCTGCGATTTTCTGCTGGGCGGCGCTGGCGACACGGACGCGCCAGCGGGCAGGCCGGCCTGACCGTTGCAGCAATGGCCAAACGGGGAAACGTTCAGCCCGGAGCCGCTTTGGCGGCTGCGGACGAAGTCGAAGCTGCCACCGGAGCGCGTGAACGCGCCCGCTCCTTTGCCGAGCCGATGATCGCGCTCGAAACGCTGGACACCGGCGAAAACGTGCTGGCCCACGCCGACGCGGTGGCCGACATCCTGGACAAGCTCGGCGCCAGCGAGTCGATCCAGGCCGCCAGCTACCTGGTGTACGCCTGCGACTACCTGAACCGGCCGGCTGAAGTGATTGCCAAGGCTTTCGGGGAAAGCCTGGCCCGACTCGCTCATGAAACCGCGCAACTGGTTCGCGTGCAACGCCAGACCCGGCTCGATCACTTAGGCGCCGGCAGCAGTCACAACGCCATTCAGGACCCGGCCCTGCAGATGGAATACCTGCGCAAGATGCTGCTGGCTTTCTCACGCGATCTGCGCGTGGTCATGCTGCGCCTGACCTCGCGGCTGCAAACCCTGCGATTTTTTGCCGCGACCAAGCTGCCGGTCCCGGCCGAGCTGGCGCGCGAGTCGCTGCTGGTGTTTGCCCAGCTGGCGAACCGGCTTGGCGTCTGGCAATTGAAATGGGAGCTGGAGGACCTGGCCTTTCGCTTTCTGGAGCCCGAGACCTACCACCGAGTGGCGCGCCAACTCGACGCAAAACGCGACGAGCGCGAAGCCTATGTCGAGCGCCTGCGCCAGCGGGTGGAACAGGCCTTGCGCCAGCAGGGACTGCGTGCCGTGGTGCAGGGGCGACCCAAGCATATCTACAGCATTGTCAAGAAGATGCGCGGCAAATCGCTTGGCTTTCGTGACATTCTTGATCTGCGCGCACTGCGCATCATCGTTCCCTCGGTGCCCGATTGCTACGCGGCCCTGAGCTGGGTGCACGAGCAGTTTGTGCCGATGACCGAGCATTTCGACGACTACATCGCCAGGCCCAAGGCGAACGGCTACCGCTCGCTGCACACCATCGTCCTGGATCGCACGCCAACGGGTGCCGAGCTGTCGCTGGAATTCCAGATTCGCAGTGAGGAAATGCACGCGCACGCCGAGCATGGAGTCGCCGCGCATTGGGTCTACAAGGAGGCCGACCAGCGGGGCCACCGGGGGGGTTCGGCCAAGGGTGATTTTGAGTCGCGCATCGCGGCGGTGCGACAGTTGCTGGCCTGGCAGCGCGACGTCGTTGGCGAAGGCCGGGACCGGGGTCTGTTCGAAGACCGGATCTATGTGCTGACGCCCGGCGCGGCCATTGTCGAATTGCCGCAGGGCGGGACGCCGGTCGATTTCGCCTACAGCGTTCATACCGACCTTGGGCATCGCTGCCGCGGCGCTCGGGTTGACGGCGTTATGGTGCCCTTGAACACGGCGTTGCAGAACGGCCAGACGGTGGAAGTCATCAGCAGCAAGGAGGGTGGCCCCTCGCGTGACTGGCTGAACGCCGAACTCGGCTACCTGACGAGCCATCGGGCCCGTGCCAAGGTTCGTGCCTGGTTCAATGCCCTGGCGACACACGAAACCGTGGCCCGCGGCCGCGAAGCGGTGGAGAAGCTGCTGCAGCGCGAGGGCAAGACGGCGCTGGCGCTGGACGATCTGGCGGCACGATTGGGATTCAAGTCGCCCGACGCCCTGTTCGAAGTCGTGGGCAAGGACGAGTTTTCACTGCGCAACATCGAAATCTTGCTGCGACCGGCGGCGAGCGTGCTGCCGTCCGACGCGCGCGGCCTGCTGCCTGCCTTTGATCCACAGCGCTCGCGACGCGGCGCGAGCAGTGGCGGCGTGCTGGTGGTCGGTGTCGATTCGCTGCTGACCCAGCTTGCCGGTTGCTGTCGTCCGGCACCGCCCGACGCCATCGGTGGTTTTGTCACCCGGGGCCGGGGCGTCAGCATCCACCGCGCGAACTGCAGCGCGCTGGGCCACCTGAGGCAGCAACATCCCGAGCGTGCCATCCAGGTCGAGTGGGGCGCATCGCGCGTCAAGGAAAGCGCCACCTACCTGGTCGATGTGATGATCGGATTCCATTACCGCGAAACCTTGCTGCGCGACGTGCTGGACGTTTTTGGCAAGGAGAAGCTCAAGGTGGTCTCAGCGCAGGCGCACGCGGCGCAGGGATCCGGGCCGATGCTGCTGAGTGTCGAGGTTCCCGACACGGGAGTCCTGGCCCGGGTGCTCAGAAACGTGGCCCTGGTCCCGGGTGTTCATTTCGCGCGGCGGCGCTGAGGCCGGAGCGGCGCTCCGGGCATCGCCTGCGCCGGGGCTACGAACGCCGGGGCTACGAACGCAACGGCGCTGATACAATGCGCCGCTCGAACAAGATCAGGCGCGTAGCTCAGCTGGTTAGAGCACCACCTTGACATGGTGGGGGTCGATGGTTCGAGTCCATTCGCGCCTACCAACAGAATAGCCCTTGTTTCTCCAATGAAGCATGGGCTTTTTTTATGCCTGTTCGCTGTTGAAATGGTGCCAAATAATTGGGCAGGTATGAAATAAGTATGAAAAACGGGGTGAACGATTCGTCGTATCGGCGGCGCGTCAGCGCCGCTGACCTGTCGTTGCCGACGTGAATTCGACCAGGGGCGCCGGTCTTGACTGACCAGGGACCACCGAGCTACAACCGGCACCGATCCCGCGATTCCTGGGATTTTCGGCGCCGCCCGTCAGATGGGCGTCGGCACCTCACGCCAACGGCTCAACGTGCCAGCGACTCCAACAGTTCGCTAGCCTGCCGCTTGCTCAGACCACGCGCGGCGGCAATGGTCTGCAACTGCTGGGCG